>JBAXMJ010000086.1:0-11598 GCA_037134355.1 bacterium
CTCCAGGCGCTTCTCTTCGTGCTCCTTCTCGGGGCGCCCGGTATTCTATCAGCTCAAACCTCCACTCTCCCGCATCGCTGGCTCTATCTGCAAACCGGCCTGCTCCCGGACGAGCACCGGGCGAAAACCATGGCGCTTCTCGAACGGGTCGCCGCCGAGGGGTATAACGGCGTGGTGTTCGCCGATTTCAAGTTCATGCGCTGGGACACGCTTCCCTCCGGATATACAAACCACTGGCGGGAATTGCGTGACACCTGTCGCCGACTGAAACTGGATCTCATTGCCGCCGTCATGCCCATGGGCTATTCCAACAGCCTGCTCAGCCGGGATCCGAATCTGGCCGAGGGCCTTCCCGTTCGGGATGCACCCTTCGTCATCCGCAAGGGCACCCTGGTCCCGAATGAATCGGTACCGTTCCTCAACGGCGGGTTTGAAGCCTTCAACAATAACACTCCAGCCGGGTGGGATTTTGTTGATTCCCCGGGAGAGATTGCCTTCCAGGATACCGCCGTCAAAAGCGAAGGGACCGCCTCCCTGCGCTTGCAGGATGTGGCCCGCTATGAACCCCGGCATCGCCATGCCCGCGTCTGCCAGAAGCTCCACCTGGCGCCCTTCCGGACTTATCATGTATCCGTTTCCGTGAAGTCTCAGGATTGGAACGCTGAGGATACCCGGATCATGGCCCTGGGGGCAGATGGGCGAACCCTCAATTATCAAACCCTGCCCATCCTGCGCACCATGGACTGGACTCGGTTTGATATCACGTTCAACACGCTCGACTCCGCCGAGGTCTCCCTTTATCTCGGCACCTGGGCCGGAACCTCGGGGACCCTCTGGTGGGACGATGTCCGGATAGAACCCGCCGGCTTCGTCAACGTGCTTCGCCGAGCGGGGACACCACTTCGAATTACCAGTAACAGCGGGGTCATCGTGTATGAGGAAGGGCGTGATTTCGAAACCGTTCTCGACCCGTTGATGGGTATGGATCCCTGCGCCGGGGATTCCACAGCATGGCACACACCCCCGGTCGTTCGCATCCTCCCAGGCAGTCGACTCCAGGAGGGACAACGCGTCCGGGCAAGCTATTACCACGCGGCCATCATCTACGAGGGATCAGTGGCCAGCTGTATGAGCGACCCGAAGGTCTACGACATCCTGGCCGAACAGGCCAGACAGGTGCGTGACCACCTCCAGCCGGACGGCTACCTGATGAGTCATGACGAAATCCGCGTGCAGGGATGGGACGAGTCCTGCGCGAAGCGCGGCCTGTCAGCTGCTGAAATCCTCGTGGACAATGTCGGCCGTTGCGTTGAAATCCTGAAAAAAACCGATCCCGGAAAGCCGCTCTTCATCTGGTCAGATATGTTTGATCCCAACCATAACGCCCGTTCAAAAGGGTTCTATTACCTCGTCAAGGGAAAGGGCCCCTGGAACGATTCCTGGAAAGGACTTCCTCGTGATGTGACGGTCATCAACTGGCAAATGAATCCCGGCACACGACGGAACACCCTAAGCCATTTTTCAGACTTGGGGAATCGCCAGATCCTGGCCGGCTATTATGATGGCGATCCCCGGATGATCACACCCTGGCTGAATGATGCCAAGGGGATTCCCGGCGTGGACGGAGTGATGTACACCACCTGGTGCGGAAATTTCAACCGCACCCGGGAATTTCTGGAGGCGGCAAAGTAACCTGCTAATTCTTCGGGATAAACAGCTTCTGACCGACGCGAAGCGTGTTTGATTTCAAATTGTTCGCCTTCTTGATCGATGTCATGCTGACCTTGTAGGCGGCGGCAATCGCCGACAGCGACTGACCCGACTCCACCACATGCTCGTAACCGGTCTGAGAACTCCCCGCGCTGGAGTGACTCGAGGAGGAATGGCCGGCTGAGGTGCCGCCACCTGAGGACGAGCCCACAAGGTTCGCCACCTTGTTCACAATCTCCTTGCGATCCGATTCCCGTCCGGCAGCAAGCGACTGAACCTGCCGCTCAAGCGTATCCAAACGGTTCCGGATCACCACATCCTCCTTGGAGGAACCACGGACGGCACCGATATCCCGCGTCAGGTTCTGTTGCTCAAGTTCGATTCCGTTCAGTTTTTCGTGAAGCCGTTGCACATCCTCGCGCATCCGTTCCACGTCCGCCTGTTGCTGGGCCATGGTGTTCTGATCCACCATCGTCACACACCCACCCGCCATCAACAACCCGACCCCCATCATCACCATCACTAATCTTTTCATGTTAATTCTCTCACTTCGCGATCTTTGCGACTTCTGTTCAAAATCTTTATCCTGCTTTCACGACGGCTTCGTCATGAGACGCTACAATCGTCTGGCCCGGCTCGACAATCAAAAACCTATCCGAATCCCACTGCCCCCCCACAAACGCCTGGATCATGCCGGAATCCCCTTGGAGCTCATCGGTCTTCCATCCCAGCCATTGGGCGCATTCCCGGGTATACTCCTTGAAACGCACCGTATCGCTGAACCCCAGGTCAATGTAGGCGGCATTGCTGTATTCCTTCATCCAGCCCTGCTCCATCTCCATCAGGTAATCCGCATTATCCTCCCCGTACTTCTCCACATAATCCCGCCTCAGGAAGTTATACCGTTCCAGCCCCGGCTGCAGGGAACATTCAATCCACCCCGGGGTGTACCAGTAGGTTCCGGGATGCGCATCAAAATACTCACGATACCGCTCTTTGGAGCCCAGAAAAAAGGTGATGCAATCATGGGCACGGGGAATCACCAGCGGCTTGGTGCGCGCGACCACTCCCGCCGCACCATTGCTGCACAGTCCGTATCCCATCAGGACAGCCTCGCATTCCTCCGGCGCCTCATCGACCGCCTTCTGAAGCTGCACCTTCAGCAACTCAGGGGTATTGTGAAGCCCCTGCTTTACAAAATTAAACGTAAAGACATGAGGCGAAAGGGAGGCGAAATGACACAATTCCCTCCACAGCACATGACAGGCAATAACGTGATAACGAGCCATGATGATTCCTTACGCGTTATTTATCACTGGAAAACGGAATAGCCCGCGCCGGCGAGTTACCCCGCTCCACCTTCGTACCGCGACTCGTTGAAGGACGAGTCTTGAGCCGGGCAATGATCAGGGCGGTTCGCAGAGTGTTCTCGAAGTCGGGATCGGGCGCCATTCCCAACTCCAGAGCGCGACGATAATGCTGCTGCGCTTCCATAACCTCGGGTGGAGAGAGGGAAATCAGGATCTGGGCCATGTTGTAATTCACTTCGGGAGAATCGGGATTGATCTTCAACGCTTTCTCAGTCGCCACCCGCGCCTCACCAATCCGACCCAGCCCCATGTAAGCGGTACCCAGCGTCAAAAGGGCGTCGGCATGGGTGGGGTGCTTGACATCGAACGGCGCCAGCACCGTCACGGCTGTCGCAAATTCCGCGGCGCGACAATACGCCACCGACAACTGAATGAGTAACTCAGGCTCGGTGGGAACCAGATCCGATGCCTCGCGCAGCAGCGCAATGGCCTCCGGATTCTTGTTGTCCTGCATCAGACGACGGGCCTCCGATTTGACAGCGACAACAACCGCCTTTGAAATCGTGTTGGTGTTCTCGAGGGTTCCAGCACGGTTCAATCGCGCCTCCAGCCGGGCCACCTTACGGAGTAAAATCTGATTGGCCTTCACCGTATCGTCCAACTCATCCTTCAAGCGGGATGTCTCCGCCTCCAGCTGTTTGCGCACGCCCTGCGAAGTCTTTTCCCGATCCGACATCATCGCCCCCTGAGCATCGCGGAGCTCCTGGAGCAACCCCTGAAGGCGACTCGCATCATTGGTTCCCGGAATCGCCACCAAAACTGAATTAGTTCCTGACTCTTCGGCCAAGGGCGACTCCAGGGCGCCCAATTCATTCTGGCACTCGGCTACGCGGTAATTCACCATCGCCGCCTGCCAGCCCGGATATTCCGCCTGAAGTCGGCCATACAGGCTCAACGCGCGCCGATAGGCAGCCGTCGCATCAACATCCCGTTTTTCAGAACGGGCCATTTCCGCATCCACTACCGCCAGATAGGCATTCCGCAACAATTCACCCGCCTGCGACCCTTCGGCCGCTTTCTTGTCAGCCCCCAAAGCTGACAGCCCCAATCCAGCCATGACAACCACCAGACCCAACCCGATAAATTTATGCCTCATCAAAAGCCTCCTTATTCATTCAATTCCAATCAGAGCGTCATTGTCGCAAATCCCCCCTCTTCTGCAAGTTTTCCGTTCCCTTGTTTCACGGCACTCGGTATTATTCGGTTTCTTGCGATACTAATGACTGGTCTCATAATTGACTGGACATGAACCAAGGGTAGGGACGGCTCTCCGAGCCGTCCGCGGAGGCCTCGGAGAGGCCTCCCTACCCAGATCATGTAAAGACAATAGTGCAACGGCTAATAATACAAAGGAAGACTCATGACACAGGCGAAGGCGGGGCAAAAGGTTCGGGTTCATTACACGGGAAAACTGGATGATGGAACGGTCTTTGACTCCTCGTCCGGAGGCGATCCGCTCACCTTCACCCTGGGTAGTGGCGAAGTCATCCCTGGGTTTGATCGCGGTGTGACAGGCTTGACCCTGAATGAGTGCCGGACCGTCAGAATTCCCCACACCGAAGCCTATGGCCCCCACCAGCCCGAAATGGTGGTGGAGCTCCCCAAGGCGGAAATGCCTCCCCACTTGAAACTGAAACCCGGCCAGCGCCTTCAACTCAAAGGCCCAACCGGAACGATCTCCGTGGTGGTCGTGGCGGAATCTGAATCGTCGATCACGATGGACGGCAATCACGCCCTCGCCGGAAAGGATCTCACCTTCGACCTCCAACTGGTCGAAATCCTCCCCGCAGATTAGACGTTGAAGAGGAATTCGATGACGTCGCCGTCCTGGACTTCGTACTCCTTGCCCTCGAGGCGTAGCAGGCCCTTGGCCTTGCAGGCGGACTCTCCGCCATATTCCACGAAATCCTTATAGGCGATCACCTGGGCACGGATGAAACCCCGCTCAAAATCCGTATGGATCACGCCGGCGGCCTGGGGTGCCTTCCACCCGCGCCGGATGGTCCAGGCCCGCACTTCCTTCGGCCCGGAGGTCAGGAAGCTGATCAGGCCCAGCGTGTGGTAACCCGTGTGGACAATCTGGTCGAGCCCGCTTTCAACCACCTTGTATTCCTTCAGAAACTCCAGACGCTCGGGCTCGGTCATCCCGTTCAGATCCTCCTCCATCTTGGCGCAAATCTTGACCGTATCGCAACCGCGCTGGGTGGCATGCTCCCGAATCTTCAGGAACGCCTCGCTGTCCCCCTGCAGTCCGGCCTCATCCACATTACAGCAATAAATCATCTTCTTGTCCGTCAGAAGCGGACATTCCCGGAACATCAGCACAGCGGCATCCGTCTTGTGATCCTCAAATTCAACCGCCATCTTCCCCTTGCCCAGATGGTCCAGCAAGGCCTGGGCGATATCCAATGAGGGTTGAAGGCTCTTGTCGCCCCGAATCTGTTTTCCCAACCGTGCAACCCGGGTCTCAACGGACTGGTAATCCGCCAGGATCAGTTCGGTCTCAATCACCCCGACGTCGCGCACCGGATCCACCGCGCCGTCGACATGAACGACATTCTCATCCGCAAAACAGCGAACCACATGAAGCAAGGCATCCGTTTCCCGGATATTGGAAAGGAACTTGTTCCCCAGCCCCTCGCCCTTGCTGGCACCCTTGACCAGGCCGGCAATATCGACGAAATCGACGGTGGCATGGATTGTCTTCTGGGGCTTGGCCATCTCCGTCAACTTGTCCAACCGGGGATCCGGCACCGGCACAACCGCCTTGTTCGGCTCAATGGTACAAAAGGGATAATTCGCTGCCTCGGCATTCTGAGCCCGAGTCAGCGCGTTAAAAATCGTCGACTTCCCGACATTCGGAAGCCCCACAATACCAATACTTAAACCCATGATTTTTCTCCCAAAAACGCGGAATCATAACAGGTTTTCCCATTTCAGCCCCATTTTTTTTACCCTCGCTTGTGCTTGGGGTGCATCTGCGATTTGGTGCACGCTTTTTTGCGGGATGTGTCCGAGGTGGCCCGAGACCTCCGGTTAACGGCCGGAAAGACGGATGCCTCGGAGAGGCATCCCTACCCTTTGGGAGGAGACCAGCCCAATAAGGGTAGGGAGGTCTCTCCGAGACCTCCGGGTACTGGCCCGCCCTCGCCCGGAGGTCGAGAGCCACCGTGTGGAGCCCCTGCAACGAATCGCAGATGCGCGCTTGTACTTGTGACGACGCTCTGGTTTTGATAGAGATTCAACACCGTAATGAACACGCCTAACAACCAGAAGCGAATTGATGATCTGGAAATTGCCAATCTGGAGTTGGCCGCCATCAACGCCGAGCTCAAGGCCAGCGAGCAAAAATATCGCCGCCTCTTCGAATCCATGATGGACGCCTACGTGAGCGTGGATATGGCGGGTCACATTCTGGAAACCAATCACTCCTATCAGACCATGCTAGGCTACTCGGAAGCCGAGCTCAAGTCGTTGACATACTCGGATCTGACTCCGGAAAAATGGCACGCCACCGAATCCAGAATTGTCAAAGAACAGGTCATTCCACTTGGGTATTCCTTCGCCTATGAAAAGGAATACCGGAGGAAAGACGGCACCATCTTCCCCATTGAATTGCGCACATTCCTGCTCCGGGACGATTCAGGACAGCCATCTGGAATGTGGGCTATCATTCACGACATCACGGAACGCAAGTGGGTTGAGGAGAAACTGCGCGAGGCGGAATGGAAGTTCCAGGCGCTATTTACAAAAGGCCCCATCGGGGTGGCCTACCATGAAATGATCTATGATGAGGCGGGGAAACCGGTCGATTACCGATTCCTTGATGCGAACGAATGTTATCTGGAACTAACCGGTATCGACCCACGCGGAAAAACCGTCAGGCAGGCTTTTCCGGGAATCGAAAATGACCCCTTTGACTGGATCGGAACTTTCGGCCGTGTCGCCAGGACAGGTGAACAGTTACGCATCGAACAGTATTTCAAGACCAATAATCGCTGGTATGACTTGGTCGCGTACCAGTACAAGCCCGATCATTTCGTCGCGGCATTCCAGGAAATTACCGCCCGTAAACAGGCGGAAGCGGAGCGGGCCAAACTACAGGAGCAGTTGACGCAGGCCCAGAAGATGGAATCGGTTGGGCGGCTGGCTGGCGGCGTGGCCCACGACTTTAATAACATGCTGGGAGTCATCCTTGGTCATGTCGAAATGGCCATGGAACAAGTACATAAATCCGACCCTCTTTATTCCTCTCTCGAGGAAATTCGAAAAGCGGCACAACGCTCTGCCGATCTTACAAGGCAACTCCTGGCTTTCGGCCGCAAACAGATCATTATGCCCGAAGTACTCCCTCTGAATGAGACCGTGGCGGGCATGCTGAAGATGCTGCGCAGGCTCATTGGCGAGAATATCAACCTGGTCTGGCAACCCGGAGCGACCCTATGGCCTGTCAAAATGGATCCCTCGCAAATCGACCAGATCCTGATCAACCTGTGCGTCAATGCCCGGGACGCCATCGCGGGAATCGGCAGCGTGACGATTGAGACGGAAAACAAACTTTTCACCGAAGACGAGTGCGCTAAAAACACCGTGGATATCCCGGGCGAGTATGTTCTGCTCTCTGTGAGCGACACAGGGTGCGGCATGAAAAAGGAAATGTTGCCCCTTCTTTTTGAGCCGTTTTTCACAACCAAGGATATCGGCAAGGGCACGGGCCTCGGCTTGTCCACGGTCTACGGCATTGTCAAACAGAACAGCGGCTTCATCACCGTCTATAGCGAGCCAGAACATGGCACCACCTTTAAAATCTACCTGCCCCGGCATGCGGGTCGGCGGGAACCGGCGGTCGCAACAAAGCCTGAGCAACCCACCCAACGCGGGTGCGAAACCATCCTGCTGGTGGAAGACGAGCCGACCATGATGACCATGGCAACGGTCATGCTCGAAAAACAGGGCTATACAGTGCTCCCGGCAAGCACTCCGGGCACCGCCATACGTCTGGCAAATGACCATGCAGGCATCATAACCCTCATGATCACCGATGTGATCATGCCCGAGATGAACGGCAGGGATCTTGCCAAGGCTCTGCTGACACTCTACCCCACCCTCAAATGCCTGTTCATGTCGGCTTACACCGCCAATGTCATTGCCAATCAGGGAATCCTTGACCCCGGCGCGCAGTTCATCCAGAAACCTTTCTCCCGGAATGAACTCGCCGCCAAGGTCAGGAAAATCCTGGATAGCAAATAAATCAGAACCGGAAAAGGGTGCCGAGTTTGCGACCTAGGAGGATGGCGGCGGCGCCCAATGTACAGGCAAGGAAAAGCATCGCCCATACCCCGAAGGCGCACGCCAGAGACGTCCCCTGCCCCAACACTTGCGAGAGTTCGAAAATCGCCTTTGTAATGGGGTAAGCTACTGCCTTCTGGGCGAGTATCAGGGAATCGGACACTTCCAGCATCGAGAACCCGAACACAAACAGGACACCCACCACCACATTGGCCGCAATCAGCGGAATGGTGATCCGGCGAAGCGCCGTCAGCCAGCTGGCTCCCAAGTTACGAGCCGCCTCCTCCAACACAACCGGAGTCTGTTCCAGCCCGGCACACACAGCCCTGACCAGGTACGGCAACCGCCGGATGGCATAGGCCGCCGCCAGCAGCAGGGTCGGATTGTTGATCGGATCAAACAGGCGGTTCAGCCACGGATATCGCGCACACATTCCCAGATACCCAAAGGCGATGACAATGCCGGGCACCGCCAGCGGCAACATGATCATCAGATCGAATACAGGCGTCCATCGTGATTTCCAGCGGACCAGAAGCAATGCCGCCGGAATACCGGTTGCCACACAAATGAGCATCGCCAGTGAGGAATATTTCAAGCTGTTGAGAATGCTGGGAACCACAATCTCATTCGACAACGCTCCCTGAAAATGCAACAGCGTCCAGCCACTGGGTAACACGGTTCCATACCAGTCGACCGAAAACGCCATGGCCACCAAGGCCAGATGCGGTAACCCGGCAGCTAGCGTAATGAGCCCAAACACCCCCGCCGCCAGCCAGCCGCGAAGTCCCGTCAAGGACTTGGCCGCACGCCCACCGGCCCCTTTCATCAACATCGCCCCATCAGTGCCCCCACCTTTCAGAAACCACCGACTGGCTGCGTACAGTCCACCTGAAAAAAGCAACAACAGCGCCACCAGGGCGTACGGCATGGGATTCCCTTCCAGCTCGGTAATCCCATTGAATATCTGAACCGTGGTGACGCGGGTGTAGCCCAGCATCAGCGGCGTTCCCAGCTCGGTAAAACTCCAGATGAGAACAAGACTTCCGCCCGCAAACAAGCCCGGCCGGATCAGCGGAAAAGTGACCCTGCTCAAGCGTCTCCACCTGCCGGCGCCCAGGTTCCGGGCGGCTTCCTCCAGTGAGGGATCGACATTCGCCAGCGCCGTCACCACATTCAGGTAAAGGATCGGATACAGGTGCAACGCCTCAATCACACAAACAGCATAGAATCGGCCATCCCCACCGAGCCAGTCCACCGGCCCAACCGAAAGCGCACCGAGCAGGGTGTTCACCACACCGTAATGCCCGAAGATCTGTTGAAACCCCAATGCCCCGACAAATGGGGGTAGGATCATGGGAATCATCATGAGCCCGTTCACCAGGGATTTCCCGGGGAACTCGTACCGGTCGAACAGCAGCGCAGGAGGCAGGGCAATGAGAAACACCAGGCCGGTTGTGACCAGCGCGATCTTGAACGCATTCAAAAGGCCTTCCCGGTAAAGGGGCGAGGCCAATGCCTCGGCGATGAGCGCGGGGCTCAAGCCGCGGGAAAGCACTGTGTAGAGCGGTACAGCCATGAACATGACAAAGAACAGCCCAAGCCACAGCAAAAATATCAGGCGTAACGATTTCATTGTCCGGCCCTCGCCAGGCGGGCGGCATCACGGTACGCCTGCCGGGCTGACTCACTCCACTCCCGCTGGGTTTTCAACATGTTCCTCGCCGATGGATTGGCCAAGGCGCGGCGGCAGGACTCAAGGTCACCATACCCGAAAGGCAGGGCGTTAAACCGCGCCATGGCCCGGGGAACCGCCGTCGGCCCGCCCGCCCGGAGTATCTCACTCCAGGCCTCCCTCATTTCCGGCAGGGTATCCAGTGCGACACATTTGATGACAATCCTGAGCAGATTGAAATATTTGGCCGTCCATTCCGGATGATAGACGAACCCCGCACAGCGTTCATACAGGTTCACATCCGCATCAGACCGATACTGGCGGTGGGCCGGCTGGTAAAGTTCCTTGCGGATCGGCAACCGGCGCAGGGCATAGCGACGGGGCCCGCCAGGCGTCCCGACCTTGTAATTCCACAACTTCTGCCCGTCCTCGGACAGCACAAACTCGATGAACGCCACGGCGATGTCCCGGTTCGGTGCGCCGCGCAATAATTGGATGGGGTCGGCGGATACCGACGTACCGTTAGTCGGACTTAAAAACAGAAGTCGTTCAGCGCCCCCGCTTTGAACAGCCGACCACTCGGCCTCACTGCGGCCATAAAAATCAATGCAGATGCCGGCCACCGAGGCGCCGGCCGCCGTCTCATGAGACACCTTGCTGGCGGAATCCGTGACAGTTCGACTATTGGCCGCAATCCGCTTGATCAGGTTGATTCCGTTGGCCCAGCCCTGATCTACTCCCTGCCCCGCCGCCACGGCCGTTGCGATCTGTTGTTGAACCATTAACTCATAACATTTGTTGACCGAGCCTGATTTCGTCGGATCCGCAATCACAAGAGTCCCGAAAAAACGCGATTCCCCCAGCGATTCCCATCCTGACGGCGGAGTGGCCTCGGAGAGCTCACCCAGCCGCTGCAGGTTCCAGCAGATTCCGAATGATGACAGGCAGACGCCGTAATAGCGCCCGGCGGGATCATAAAAGATTTCGCCACCAAACCGCTGTGGCATGACATCATCCTTAAACCACTCGGGATGAAGCCGCTGAATCCCGGCATCCACGGCATAGCCCTTTTCCCCCTGGCGGTGATGGTCGTACTGCCCGCCCCCGAAAAAAAGATCCACCTCAATTCCGGCATCGCGTGATTTGGAGGATTCAAAGCGATCCGCGATATAACGGACAATGTCCGAGGTGCCACCCGGGGTACGCCACTCCACGCTCACTTCCCGCCCGAACCGAACCCGATAATACTCCCGGAAAGCGCGTCCTATTTCGTAGCGGATGGGTTCCGAATGCGGCGTGAGGATGACCACCCGATCCCCTGTCCCCCCCAGGCCGGCTCCAGTTTCCTTCGTTGCGGGACGCATCAGGACAGGAATGGCCACCAGAACGGCCAGCGGCAGGAACGCCAGAATCATCTTCCGCCACATTTAGGGTGCCTCCAGAAGATAAATCTGCTCCGGCTCAATGGTCACTTGAACCCTCCCGCCAGCCTCACGGCGCGGCGGACAGAGCTCATGCGCGGTGAGCCGGCAATCCCCGGCGATCAATTCCCAAATC
>JBAXMJ010000087.1:0-11422 GCA_037134355.1 bacterium
ATGTCGGGGGAGTGATTGCGCCCGGATTGCCCCTGATGACCGAGTATCTTTCTGAACGAACAGCCCTGCTGCCGCACATCAAACTGGGCGGGAGTTTCAAGGCCATCGGGCGCAGTACGGACGAGGCGATGCGGATCGGGGCCATGGTGGGCTATTGCGGCATGGTTCGCGAAATCCTACGCCACATCAAATCCGGAATGAAGGAGCGCCGTGTCCGGTTCTGCGCCACCGGGGGGTATGCCGGGTTGGCTCTGAAGGGGCTCAATGCCCCGGTTGATATTATACCGGAATTGACTCTGGAGGGGCTGGTGTTGCTCCGGGAAATCAACACGCTTCACTAAACGATATGGGTAGAATCCTGGGAATTGATTACGGAACCAAGCGCATGGGCATCGCCATCAGCGATGCCACGGCTATGTTGTCCACCCCTGTGTCCGTTGAATCGGTTCACTCCATGGATGAGGCGGTCGCCGTGGCTTGTCGCATTGCCCGGGAGCGGGGTGTTGAAAAGATGGTGGTGGGCGTTCCCGTCAACATGAATGGAACCAATGGACCGATGGCTCTGGAGGCCATGCAATTCATCGAACGGCTTCGAGGGGCGAGCGGGCTTCCCGTTGACACCACGGATGAACGGCTCAGCACCAGTCTCGTGGAGCGGATGCTTGTGGACGCCGATGTCTCGCGGGGGCGGCGGAAGGAAGTTCGCGACAAGCTGGCCGCGCAGGTCATTTTGCAGGGATATCTGGATGCCAAGGCGGGCCCCCAATTTTACAACCCCGATGATGACTCCTTGCGCAATCCGGATTGATCCTGAGCAGGGGCGTCTTTTTTTCGTTTTCGGGATTTCGGTTTGGTGGTGACGGGCAGATCCGGTTTCGCGGGTTTAGAAATCTGTGTCGACCTTGGTCGGGTTGTTCTTTTGTGACGGCTATGGTTGTTCCAGAACCAAGCGGCACTTCCTCCGGCAAGTAGTCCTGTGATCACCATCGCAAAGAAAAGTTGTTTCCAGCGCCGGACGCTTCGTTTCAAAAGGGTGACATCCTGGGTGGCCAGCGGGGTTTGCGCGGCTTTCCCGGCCGTCGTGGGCGGGGTAAAGTCCAGCTGTTCCCGAACCGGGATGGTTTTCTCAAGAGGATCATTATTCAGGAAATGACAACGACTTACATCCAGGCCCGACTGAATGATGGCGGAACGGTAACTATCGAGATCGAAGGCGATCCTTCGCCAGAAAACGGCCCGGGCTTCCGTATCATACAAACAATAGCTGGCGCGCGGGTCGCCGTCACGAGGGGCACCCACCGAGCCGACATTGATGAAATAGCGTTTTCCAGGTTCCAGTTCGAAATCCTGTGGCTCAATTTCACGGGGAACGCCGCTTGATCCGATCAGAAAGAAAGCGGGGTTATGGGTGTGGCCGGCCAGAAGCAGCTGGGTGTCAACGGCCTGCCATGACGGCAGGGCATCCTCGGGGTTCAGGACATATTCGAAATTGGCCGGTTTTGAAAAGTCCCCATGGGCGCACCGGAACCCGTTACCCACTAGCGTCAGGGGGAACGATCCTAGAAACGCGGACGCTTTCCGGTTGAGCTGCCCGGCCGTCCACCGGATGACTTCCCTTGCCTCCGGGTTGAATGAGGAATCATCCATTTTCCCGCCCACTACGGCATCGTGATTCCCCATTACAAAGGCATCGACGTGGGCGTGGACTTCATTCAGGAGCCGGGCGGGGGAGGGGCCGTAGCCCACGATATCCCCCAGGCAAATGATATAATCCGCGCGCTGACTCCGGATGTCCCGATGTACGGCGTGCCACGCCTGGAGATTGGCGTGAAGATCCGAGATGAAGGCGTATCGCATAACTAGTCTGTAAACTAGTTGCGATTAGCAGTCAACTAAAACAAAGCTAATCCTTTATTTTTTCGGCGGCATGGCCCAGGAATCAGCGGCTTTGTCGCCCGGTTGCGGCGCCGGATTAGCGGCGGGCTGGGGGCTTTCCGGGGGCGGAGAATTCCCGCCGGATGGGGCTACCGGTTCCCCGGGTGGGGTGCCGGAGTCGGTGGGCTTCAAGGACAACTGGGGGAACAGGATGGTGCCTGAGAACTTGCCTTCGAGGCGTGCTTGAATTGTGCCGCGTGAGGCGGGAGTGGTGATCTGGCCCTGGATCTTTGACAACCCGGAAATCAGCATGTCGCCCACATCCTGTTTAAAGAGGATTTTCCGGGATGAGCCGTCTGCGGCGGAAAATATCAGGGAAACTGTGAAGCGCCCCGAGAAGTCATTATATTTCTGGGCGGCAGCATCCAGAATCCAGGTTTGCCCGGGTTCCGCGCTGATCAGGGAGGAATCCATCTGGATGGCGTGGTTATCCCGTTTGGAGCGGAGATAGAGGAATGACTGTTTAAAGGCGTTCAGGTTCAAGCCGGTCGCCTGCCTGTATTTATCTTCCAGGTGAATCGTCCAGCCGGGAATGGGGGTTCCGGGCTTAATGACGCGTGCCGGAAAGGCGAGCATATTGATCCGGGCGTAAGGAACCGGCTGGCTCCCGACCCCGGTGAGTTCGACGGTGTGAGGCAGGGTTCGCCAGATGGCCGTTCCGATCATCAGGACGATGATCGCCAGGATGACCTTCATGTTCAGCGGCATTTTCTGAGGGCGGCGCGGGAGCACCTTGATATCCTGCACGGCGACGACGTCATGAGCGGCCTTGTCGCTGGATTTCGGGGGAATAAAGACCTTGAGTTTTGGGGGTTGGGCGTTTTTCGGGGCGGGTTGCAGATAGTAGCTGGGATCCAGTTGCAGGCCCGTTGCCTTGAGTGATTTCCGATAGGCGTCCACATCAAACGACACGCGTCGCCAGTAGAGCGACTTGGTTTCTGAATCATAAATGCAGTAACACGACCGGACATCCGAGCCCCGGGGCTGTCCGACCGATCCGATGTTCACCAGATAGCGCTTGCCCGGATCCACGACAAAATCCTGGGGTTCGACACTTCGGGGGGTGCCGCTGGCTCCCAGGATATAGAGGGCAGGCTCATGCGTGTGGCCGACAAACAGCAGGGTGTCATCCACAGCCTTCCAGGAGGGAAGGGCGCCCTCCGCGTCCAGGATATAATCAAAATTGGCGGGTGCGGAAAATTCTCCATGAACGCAACGGAATCCGTCGCCTGCCAGGGTAAGCGGAAAGGTTCGCAGAAAATTTCGGTCCTCGTCACTCAGGTGCTTTTTTGTCCACTCAATAATTTTCTGGGCATCGTCATTGAACAGGGATTCGTCCAGTTTGCCGCACATCACGGCATCATGGTTTCCGAGTACAAAAGCATCCACCTTGGCACGGACTTCCCTGAGTATTTCGTGCGGATTCGGACCGTAGCCGACCACGTCCCCGAGGGAAATGATCCGGTCCACATTGTTCGCCTGAATATCATGGTAAACCATTTTCCACGCCTGGATATTGGCATGGAGGTCTGAAACGAAAGCATATTTCATGGGTTCCGCCTTAGTGTTGAGTGTGATTCATCGATCTCAAAGTGAGTGTGTGGCTGTCGGGTGCGAATCCATTTTTCAAGGGATATTACAGGAAGAACCGTGGCCCCGACAAGAATGGCATGGGACCACTCGGACCAGCCCAACGGGCTTGTCTTGAACAGGGTTTGAAAAAACGGGAGATAGAGGAAGCAGGCCTGAAGGAGAAGGAGGCTTCCGATTCCGACAAAGACGGGGGGATTGGAGAAGAGCCCCATTGACAGGACTGAGTTTTTCAAGGAGCGGCAGTTAAACAGATAGAATATCTGGAAACAGACAATCGTGGTGACGCAGGTGCTTTGTGCGCCAGACAGGGCCAGGGCATGTCGTGCCAGGGAGATGGGTTCCGGGCCGGCCATCCGGTCATATTCCCAGAGGAAGAGGGCGCATGATCCCGCTGTCATGAGTCCCGCCACCATGAAGAGGCGGAACACAATAAACCCGGAAAAAACGGGTTCGTCCGGCCCCCGTGGTTTCCGGTGCATGGCGTTACGTTCCAGAACCTCAAAGGCAAGGGGAACCGACAAAGCCAGGCTGGCCACAAGATTGATCCAGAGGGTCTGGGTCGGGGACATCGCCAGAAGGAGGGCGGGGGTTCCTTCAATCATGGCAACCGGGAAGAAGAATACGGCCGCCGCGAGGATGAAGGCCAGTCCCAGGTTGGTGGGCAGGAGAAACGCGAGGGATTTGATAAGGTTGTCATAAACGCGCCTGCCTTCTTCAACGGCGGCGGCGATGGACGCGAAATTATCATCCGCCAAAATCACCTTGGAGGCCTGCTGGGCGACGGCGGTGCCGGTGATGCCCATGGCAATGCCGATATCGGCTTTTTTGAGGGCAGGGGCGTCATTGACGCCATCGCCGGTCATGGCGACAACATGCCGCCTGGCCTGCAGGGCTTCCACAATCCGGATCTTATGCTCGGGGGCCACCCGTGCGAACACATTGGTTTCCATGACACGATCCTGAAGTTGTTCCGCAGTCATCCCGTCCAAGTCACGCCCGACACAGGCATACTGGGAGGGTTTAAGGAGACCCAGTTGCCGTCCGATGGCCTGGGCCGTGGTGGGGTGATCGCCCGTGATCATCTTGACCGTGATGCCGGCTCCATGGCAGACGCGGATGGCATCCATCGCCTCGGTCCGGGGCGGGTCAATCATTCCCATCAGGCCCACGAACGTTAGGGCGCCAGAGACGGTCTCAGGCTGAAGGGATTGAGTTTCTGAACCGGATTTTTTCGCGAAGGCGATGACCCGCATGCCTTGCCGGGCGTAGGTTTCAATGGCCTCATGAATCCGGGTTCGTTCCGGATCCGTCAAGGAGCAGCGTTGCAGAACTGTTTCCGGCGCGCCCTTAAGGCTGATGTGATGGGCTCCGTCAAGGGAGTTGAGCGTGGCCATGAACTTGGTTTCCGATTCAAAGGGAATGACATCCAGTCGAGGGTGATCCCGGCGCAGGGTGTGCGCAGAAAGGCCTGCTTTTTGTCCGGCAACGACGAGGGCGGCCTCCGTCGGGTCGCCGGTAATGATCCAGCCCTCGTTCTCCCGCTGAAGGGATGAATCATTGCACAACACAGAAATTAACAGGATCTCCCTGAGCTCAGGGGGAAGTTCATGGGTGAGGGCAACTCCATTCTGTTCGATGATGCCCTCGGGGGAATAGCCCACGCCTGAAAAACGGTATTCACGGGAAGCGGTCCAGGCGACCTGAACGGTCATCTCATTGCGGGTCAGGGTACCGGTTTTATCGGTGCAGATCACCGAGGTTGAGCCTAGTGTTTCCACGGCGGGCAGGTGTCGGACCACGGCATGGCGCGCCGCCATGGCTCTGACGCCAAGGGCCAGGGAAATGGTGATCATCGCGGGCAATCCCTCCGGAATGGCTGCGACGGCCAGCGTGATGGCCACCATGAGCGCATCGTTCAAGGGGGCATGTTTGATCCAGAGGCCGAAAACCAGGAGCACGCCGGCGAGAATCATCACGGCGGCAGTAATCCAGAGGCTGACCTTGGCAAGCTGCCGGGTCAGCGGGGTCTCGATTTCGCGGGTTTGATTCAGCAGGGTATTGATGTGTCCGAGTTCGGTTTGACTGCCCGTCGCCACCACGACCCCGGTGGCTGTTCCCTGAAGCACCATCGTGCCGCTGTAGGCCATTCCAAACCGGTCGCCGAGGGCCGCATCGGGTGCAGCCGCATCGGACTGTTTCCCGACAGGCAGGGATTCTCCGGTCAGGGTGGCTTCCTCAATCAGCAGGTTTTTGACCTGGATCAGTCGCATGTCGGCGGGGATTTTGTCGCCGCTTTGCAGGGTGACAATATCACCGGGGACAAGTTCGGCGGCATGCAGGGCGACGGGAACGCCCCCGCGACGTGCGTTGGCCATCTCGGGAACCATGGCGGAAAGTGCTTCAATGGCTTTTCCGGCACGGTATTCCTGGAAAAATCCGATAATGGCATTCACGACAAGGGCGCCGAAGACAACGATGGAGTCAGTTGTTTTTTGAAGGATCAGGGCGAGGCTTCCGGCTCCGACCAGCAGCCATCCAATCGGGTTGTTGATCTGTCGCCAGAGCATCAGCCACGGGCTGTCACCGGCCGCTTTGGGCAGAACATTGGTGCCATACTCTTTCCGTCGTTGAGTCACCTCGGCCGGGGTCAGGCCATCCTGTCGCGAGCCGATGGTTTCCAGAATGGAGTCCGGGTTCATGGCGTGCCAGACCGAGGGCTGGGTGCACTCAGGGGGAGTCGCTCCTGCGCGTTGTTCTATGCCTGCTTTCATCAGGCGTTGAACTGTAGCAGGGAATCATCAGGCATCAATCCTAAATGAAAATTCAGTATCGGCTGGATGTCGGGGGTGGAGATTGTGTAAAGTCAGGACTCATCAGGAGATTAAGGATATGGCGAAGAAAACCATTTTAGAAGCCGTTCAGGCGGGGCGCGTGTTAGTTTCGGATGGAGCATGGGGGACATTCCTTCAGAAAAAAGGGATGAAGCCTGGCGAATGCCCGGAATTGTGGTGCGTGACGCATCGGGCGGATGTTCTCGACATTGCCCGCAGTTATGTCGAGGCGGGTGCGGACATGATTCAATCCGACAGTTTTGGGGGAACCCGCTGCAAGTTGCAGCATTTCGGGCTTGAGGATCGAACTGCCGAACTGAACCGGGCGGCGGCGGCAGTTTCGCGTGAGGCGGCGGGGGGTGACCGCTGGGTGATTGCCTCTGTTGGGCCGACCGGACTGATGACCGTCATGGGTGATGTGACCGAAGATGATCTGTACCGAGATTTCAAGGAGCAGGCCATGGCGCTGGCCGAGGGGGGGGGCGATGCCCTCTGTATTGAAACGATGAGTGCGGTGGATGAGGCGGCGGCGGCAGTTCGGGCCAGCCGGGATCATACGTCATGCGAGGTGATCTGCACCTTTACCTTCGAACGAACCCTCAAGGGCGAGTACCGGACGATGATGGGCGTGTCCCCGACCGAGGCGGCGCTTGCGGCGATTGAGGCGGGTGCCCATGTTATCGGCGCGAATTGCGGCAACGGAATGGAACGTATGGTGGAGATTGTGCGGGAGATGAGGGCCGCCGCTCCGGCCACGCCGATTCTGGTCCATGCCAATGCGGGGCTTCCCAAGTCAGTCGATGGCGTCGATATTTTCCCGGAAACCCCGGCGGACATGGCGGCCCGGGTTCCTGCGCTGGTTGCGGCGGGGGCCAATATCATTGGCGGCTGTTGCGGGACGACGCCCGCGCATATTGCGGCAATCAAACGGGCCGTGCTTGGCCTGAAGGCCTGAAATGGGCGAACTGAATCATCCTCCCCGGCTGGGTATTTTTGGCGGAACCTTCAACCCGGTTCACCTGGGGCATATGATCATGGCCCAGGATGCGATGGAGGCCTTTGATTTATCCAAGGTACTCTTTATGCCCTGTGCCCGGCCGCCCCACAAGCCGAACACCGCTCTGGCTCCGGCGCACCACAGGTTCGCCATGCTGGAGGCCGCGATTGAGGGAGATTTACGGTTTGAGGTGTCCGACATGGAGCTCCAGCGTGGCGGAACCTCCTACACCATTGATACCCTGCGAGCCATGAGGGCGGAACATCCGGGCGTGGAGTTGTTTTTTATCATCGGGGCGGATTCACTGGGTGAACTGCATCTCTGGCGCGAAATTGAGGCGCTGCTGGCGTTATGCCGGATTGTCACGATGGCACGGCCGGGCTTGAAACCGGATGCCCTTCAGGCCAACGCCATCAACTTGAGGGATCCCTGGCCCGAGCAGATTCATGCGGACATCCGGTTCGGGCACCTGGTGGAGGTGTCCTCGACCGATATCCGGTATCGGGCGGCGGAGGGGATGGCGATTCGTTATCTTGTGCCGCCGACGGTTGATATGTATATTGCTGAGCATTCCCTATATAGGAGATGAACGGAATGATGGACTCACTGAAATTAATGCGCCTTGCCCGGGAAGCCCTTCTTTCAAAGAAGGCTTCCAATCTGATTGTTTTTGATGTGCGGAAAACATCGCCCGTGACGGATTATTATATGATCACGTCCGGCGCCACTCCGGCCCAGCTGAAGGCCATGATGAATGCCGTGATCAAGGAAATCAAGGCGACAGACTCAAGTCGTCCCCGCATTTCGGGAACCCCGGACGACGGGTGGATGGTGCTCGACCTGTTCGATGTGGTTATCCACATTTTTCAGGACGAGGTTCGAAATTACTATTCCATCGAAGAGTTGTGGGCTGATTGTCCTCAAGTGACGTGAAGTCATCCATCAGGTCGGTTCGTGAATCCACCTTCATTCCCTGAAGGATCAGCAACTGATCCGCAAGAATCGTCATGTTGGATTCCTCAGAGTAATTCGCCTGGGAGTCCTCATTCCCCATGACCAGCGCGACCAGGGGAACAATTTCCATGGCCGCCGAGTGATGTGCCAGGGTCGGGACGGCAGGGTGTGTGCCCATAAATTTGAGACTGGTGAGACAAATCGCAAGACTGGCTGCCGCAGCCAGAATTCCCCGCCAGGGAATGGAGAGTTGACGCGGGGTTCTCAGGGTGTGGCGTTCCGCAGCGTCCCGTATGGATTTCAGAATTGCCGGGGAGGGGGAGGTTCGTGAGGTCGGTGTTTCCTTCAGGACCTTTCGCAGAAGGCTCAGGTCAGCCTGACTCTGGCGGCAGGCGGGGCATTCCGCGAGGTGGCGGTCAAGATCCTGCCGTTGCCGGTCTGTCAATTCCCCGGAGTCCTGCAAGAGAATCAAGTTTTCAATCTGAGTACAGTTCATCTTAGTCTTTCCGATCCGGCTCGTGATCCTTCAGAAGCAGCCTCATTTTATCGAGTGCGTAGTGCATTCTCGAAAGAGCCGTATTCAGCGAGACCCGCTGCAGTTTTGCAATATCCTTAAACGCCATATCCGCCTCCATGCGGAGCGTGAAAACCTCGCGCTGTTCAGCTGGCAATTGCGCCAGCGCCAGCTCAATCGCCTTTCCCAGATCCCGGCTGTGCGCCCGCAGGTCGGGACCCGGTTCCGGGGTTTTCATCCGGTCACCCCAGGTGGTTTCGTTTTCACCTGACCCCAGAGGGGCATCCATGCTGACTTTTTTCTTTTCCCGCCTGCTCCAGTCTACGACCTGGTTATACCCGATCTTGAACAGCCAGCTTTTAAAATGATCTCCCTTGAACCCGTGAGCCTTGGTGATGACCCGCATCCACGTGTTCTGGAATATCTCCTCTGCCTCTGCCTCACACTTTGTCGTCCGGACCAGAAAGCTGAAAAGCGGCCTCCTGTAGCGCTCCACCAGTTCATCGAGCGCCTTGGGAACTCCCCGGTTATAAGCCGCAATGAGATCCTCATCACAGGTCTTTCCGGGCGGGTTACCGACACTATTTCCGCTCTCACTACTCATAACGAACGAGCACCCTTATTTATTTTATGCAAATTACAGGTTGACTTGGACTGATGGGCCGATATTATGTCGGCGTTTTTTGCGGTCAGCAAGCAACAACCTTAAGTTAGGGTAAAGGATAGTCTTATGCCGAATATCAAGCAAGCGGGCAAGCGGGCGAAACAGGCGTTGGTCCGACGGGTTCGCAATCGCAGCACCAAGAGTGAAATTGCCACGGGGCGTCGCGTGTATGTCGCGGCGGTCGAGTCGAAGGATAAAGTTAAGGCGCTCAAGGAATTCAGCGCATTCTGCTCAATTCTCGACAAGTCCTCCAAGCGGGGCATCATTAAGAAGAGCACGGCAGACCGGCGTAAATCGCGCGCTGCCGCCATGCTCGCGAAGATGGTGTAAGGGTTTTGACGTGACTATGAAAAAAGCCGTGCCGGGCAACCGGACACGGCTTTTTGTGTTGTTGTGAGTGGTCGTTACCAGTATTCCACCACGCACTTGACGACCCGCTGACCGAGATCCGCGGCGGCCTTGGGAAGGGCCAGGCGGCGTGCGCTGGGAAGATCCGCGAGCGCCGTGAAGGTGGTAAAGCCAATGACTCCTTTGGTGTTCACCACGATTTCATTCGAAGGAAGCTTTTTAAGAATGACATCCGCGGTCAGGATCAGGCGATATTCCTTGGCGGTCGTGGCCTGATCCCGGCGATACCGGAGGGGCTCCAGGTCATATTTCCTGACGGTGACCTCCAGGATGCTGTTGGCCTGCTCTTTCGGGAGAACCTTCAGGGATCCGTCCTTCTGGAATTCCTGGATGGTGGCACCGGTCAGGATGGTCTCCAGTCCGGGCTCCTTGGCCTCAATGGTGAATACCGGGATGTGGATGGAGGTGATCCCCGGGGGGAGGTTGCTGCCCAGTTTGTAGCCCACGCATCCCGAGGTGGTCAGAACGAGGATGGCGAGTCCAAGAAGTCTCGAAAAATTACTTTTTTTCATGGCTGTTGATGTCCTTTCTCAAGTTCTCGATCCGTTGGCGTGCTTGTCCTGCATAGTCATGCGAGGGGTATTTCTTCAGAAATCCCTCGTAGGCGATCAGGGCGGCTTTCGGACGATGGGCGATTTGATCGTAATATCGGGCCAGTTCAAACGCCCTCCGAGCCTGTTCATCGTTGAGTTGTGCCAGAAGGGTTCTGGACTCAGCCACTTTTTCATGGCCGGGATAGGCGCGGATGAATTGCACCAGTGCCGCCCGGGCGGCATTGCAGGAGTTTTCATCATTGGGTCGGTTTCGATACAGTTTGGTCAGGCATTGGGCTTCGCGGAAGGAGGCCTGCGCCAGTATCGTCTCGTCGTTGTACCGGTTCTGGACGATCTCAAAGGCAGTAACCGCCTCTTCCTCTTCCTCGTTTAATTCATGGATAATGCCGATGTTCAGCTGGCAGGTGGCGGCGTACTCCCAGGTGGGCGCGTTCAGAATAATCTTTTCAAAGAGGGGGATGGCCCGCTCGGGAGCTTCAAATCCTGGGAAAAACAGAAAGGAGCCCTTCCGCGTGGTCATAAGGTAATTGGCAATTTTGAACTGCCGGCCGAGAACGTCCCGGTAGTCGAACTGGCCTGGATAGTAATCAAACAGGTATTGGTACTCGTCAAACGCCTTGTCGTAAAGCTCGCGTTCTTCCTGAACCTGGGCAAGCGCGAATTGAGCCTTCGGGGCTTCGGGCGAGTCCGGCCACGCATAGACCAGCGCCTGATAGGCGTTGGCTGTCTTCCGGTAGCGTTTTTCCCGATGGTACTGTCCGGCCAGCTTCATCTGCTCTGCGGCCGTGGCACAGTCTGGACTGCGGTACCAGTGAATGCCTCGCTTGACCTGTGCTTTTTCTCCCTTGGTTTGACTCTGGGTTGACTGGGCGCTGGGGGGCGGGGTGGGCATGCTGTCGTAACTGGCCCGACAAGGGCTCACCCAGAGCAGCGCCAGCAACAAAAATAGTGGAATCATGAAACGCATATGGG
>JBAXMJ010000088.1:0-10574 GCA_037134355.1 bacterium
AAGTGGGGGGATACGGCCAATCCGTATCCCCCCGTCAACCACCACCACCTCAGGCTGCGGCGATATTCAGTCGCACGCAAGCCGCGCCGTTCGTCACCTTGACGTCTTCCGACCAGTCGAACTTCGCCACTTCGACACGGCCGTCATCGCGCATATAGGATCCCGGGACCATGAATTGATTCATCAACCTGAACGTCTTCATGAAACTCGGGTCGCGTCGGCTGGGCGCTTCCTTCCGCGCGAACACCAGCACCGCGGTATCCAGGAGGAAGTTGATGTTCTCCGCCTTTCCTTCAGGATTCACGTCGTAAATCATGTAGGAGGTGCGGACATCCGGCGTCCCGATGAACATCTGGCTGGCCGACTGTTCTGTTGGTACCGCCAAACCGAGATCGCCCTTATTGCGGCCATTGCCCACCACGAAACGGCCCCGGACCTTGTCCTGGTTCTTGAACACCTTCCACGCCGTCGCCCCGAACAGCACGCCAACGCCCATCAGCGAGCCATACTTCGCCGCCTTGATGACCGACAGGATGGCATCGTCCACATCCGCAATCGGATCAGCCGAGGCATTCCAAGTCTTGCCCGTGCCCGCGCCAACAGCCGTCAACGCGGCGTCAATGACCGCTTTCTCGTGGGAAAGCGCGGCAATCTCCGCCACGGCCACCGCCCCCTCACGCAGCATATTCTCCAGACCGTCGGCCTCGAGCTGCTCCAGGTTATCAACCGGGTAGTCCAAGGCGTGCGGCTCGCAATTGAACGTCGCGTCCGTTGCGTCGAACCGCAACTCAGCCGCCCGTCCACCCAACGTCCTCAGGGTGTCCGGAATGCGGAACCGGTTTTTCTCCGTGTAGCACTTGAAGCGGCCCACGCTGGTCGCCACCTCGACCGTCGGTGCCAGAAAATCTGCCACCGGCATAATCGCACTCTGCGCCGCTCCCTGGGCAAACTCCCGCAGGGTAGGGGACGAACTGATATCACTCAATCTGCTCATACTGTTTTTTCCTTCTTTAGAAACTGCTCACTGTTTTCTGCACGCTACTCACCTGAACGTCACGCTCCCGCGACGACGATGTTCCCGATCATCGACGGACGGGCCAGTACCAACTGTCCGTCAACGCCCGCTTCCTCTGCGATAGCCACACCGAAATAGGTGCCCGCTTCGGCAGGCAAAGCCTGCACTTTGCCGTTATTCGCGCCCGCTTCCACCATGGCCACCAGCGTATTGCCGGGGTTGCAGGTGCCCGACAGGACCAGCCGGACATTCCGCCCAGGTTCAAGCGGGCGAACAGAAACGAGTTGCGGTGGCGCCACACCTTCAATGATCACGTACAACGGGCGTTCCCCGGCGAATTTCACGAGATCAACAGCTGGTCCCCATACATCCATCATTTTGGCGAGATATCCATTTTTCCCCGTCAGATCCCCACCAGCCTTCATTCGAATATCTCCATCCCTCGTATTACTCTGACTCATTGATTTGTCCTTTCTTTGAAACTATTCTGCCTACTGCGAACTACTTCCTGCCCACTGGGGCGGCCTACTGGCCGACTATTTCCCGTTCCGCCCGCCTGAAAGCGACGATGAAAGGAATCTTCTCGGCACCTGCGATTTCTTGCGCTCGGTTCCGAATCTTCATGGCCTTGCTGTCGCCATCCGCCCCGGTCTGGCCGCCCTGGCCCGGAGGGACTGGCTTGGCCGTCGCCCGGTTGTGCAGCGGCTTCTTGGTGCTTTCTTTGGTCCCACCTTTGTCAACGGCGGACGCCGCGTTGCCAGCCATTTCCCGCAGATCACCGAGTGCTGCCAATGCGCCGACCCGGTTCTGAATCAATTGCTGAGCCCAGAAGGGCTTCGACCCCTCGTTGATTAAGCCCTCAAAGTCGGCCAGGTGTCGGTTCACCAACTCATCCTCAACCGTTTTCAGGTTCGCCACCAATCCGTCATGCTTTGTCTGGAGCGCCGACAGGGAGTTCTGCAACTCCGTCACTACGGTCGCCGAAATCAACCCACCCATCTTCTCCAGGATGACTGCTTCCGTCGCATCCGCCGCCAACCCCAGATGGTTCACCAACTTTTCAATCACTGCTTTCATATTTGCTCCTTTGCCCTCCATAGCCTTGGCGTCGGAGGATCCATTCCGCTCAAAATTATTCGCCCTTCCATTAAATGTATTGGAATCAACGTTTTCGCCTTCGGCCCTGTTGCTCAACGGAACCATTCCTTTGAGATTCGGATCATTAGTCACAGCCGCATTCAGGATCCGGACCGGGCGTACCCGCCCATTTCCTAAATCAACGCAGTCCGACCGCGCCCACACCGGCGACAGGAATCGATACCGCCCGCCTTTCACGGCTTCCTCGCCCAAATCTGACCACCGAATTTGTGCCCAAAGCCCGTTTTCTCTGTTTTCAAGGCCAAGAATCCATCCTGCAGCCTCCGACCGTTTCTCCCCATCGAGGGAGAAATGATCAAAATCAACCAACAGTCCCGGGAAGTTGGGAGTGTTGGCATCTGCCGCGAACCGCGCGGCCATGGCAATACATGCTTCCTGGTCAATCACCTGGATTACACCGGCCCCGGCATGGGGGAATTCCCCAAAAGGGGCAATGTGGTACCACCCGTCATCGGGCAGTCGATATTCTCGATTCAGTATTAAATTATTCATGGGCCTCCAATAGATGGGTGGAAATCAACGGCGTAGTGTTGCGGCTTGCACTCTTGGCCTCGTTTTTGCACCATGAACGCATGGCAACGGAACGGGTAAAAATATTTGTCAGCAGTGTCCAGAAGGAGCTCGCGGCGGAACGGCAGGCGATCAAATTCTTTGTCGCCGGTGACTCGCTGCTTAGGCGGTTTTTTGATGTCTTTCTTTTCGAGGATATCCCCGCTTCGGATCGCCGAGCCGATGAGGTCTATCTGGAGGAGGTGGACCGCTGTGACATTTATGTGGGCCTGTTCGGTGATGCATATGGCTACGAGGGGCCGGATGGAAAGTCGCTAACTGAAGGCGAATATGATCGTGCCACCCAGAAATCAAAACTTAGGCTTATCTTCGTCAAGGGTGCCCATGATGACAATCGTCATGTGAAGATGCTTGCGCTTATACGTAAGGCCGGAGATCAACTCGTCCGCCGCCGATTTGGCAGCATTCCAGAACTGACAACTGGGCTGTACGCCAGTCTGGTTGAATATCTGATCAGCTCGGGCGCTATTCACACCGGGCCGTTTGACGCCGCCGTCTGTTCGGGCGCGACAATGACCGATATTTCTCGTGCGAAGATCACTTCGTTTCTGGAGCGTGCCCAGGCGGAACGCGATTATGCCCTTGGCCCCGGAACTCCTGCCCAAAAAGCCCTGACGCATCTCAACCTGCTCGCGAGCGAGAGGCCAACTCATGCCGCTATTCTCTTGTTCGGTAAGAAGCCCCAGCGCTTCATGATAACGTCAGAGGTCAAGTGCATGCATTTCCATGGCTTGGAAGTGCGTAAGCCGATACCGTCTTATCACATTTACAAGGGTGACTTGTTTGAGATGGTGGATCAGGCGGCTGACTTTGTTATGTCCAAGCTTGCGCGGGCCGTGATTCCTCGCGACGGCAAGGTCGCAAGCGATGTCGAATACGAACTTCCCTGGAAAGCGGTGCGTGAGGCCATTGTCAATGCCGTGACCCACCGTGACTACGCCAGTAACGGTAGCGTTCAGGTCATGCTCTTTGCGGATCGTCTGGAAATTTGGAATCCAGGGGAATTACCCCCGGCATTGTCAGTTGCCAAGCTCCATCATCCTCATCCATCCTTGCCCAGAAACCCGCTCATTGCCGATCCTATGTTCCTGACCCGGTATGCCGAGAAGGCTGGCAGTGGCATCCTTGATATGCTCCAGCAATGTCAGGACGCCGGTTTAAGGGAACCCGAATTTCGGCAGGATGGTGGTTTTTTCGTTCAGACACTCTGGCGACCGAAATCAGTAACGGCCTCGCAGGGAAACGCGCAAGTTGGGACTAAGTCGGGACCAAGTCGGGACCAAGTCAAAATATTGCGTAAGTGCTTGGAGGCTAGCGCTATAGGTGATTTGATGGTTTTGGTTTCACGAACCAATCGCACCAAGTTCAGGGACCAAGTCGTGAGCCCTCTTCTTGAAGAGGGTTTACTGGAAATGACCATACCTTCCAAGCCTACCAGTCGCCTCCAGAAATACCGTCTCACGACGAAAGGCTGTGCCTGGCTCGATAAGGATGCGAAGAGTTGATACCTCACCATCCTGAAAAAACGACCGCCTTGACTACCCTCGCGGGAGAACCCCATGGGTTCTTGTCATCAAGGCGGGACCTTTTTTAATTTTTGTCAGGCTTGGCTAACCACATCAAACTCAATATTTCAGCCGACGGAAAGTATGATGCGTTACTCGGCAGGAATGCGCAACCGTAATCTGATTTCATTGCGCAGATTGAGAAATGCTCCATAAATGACTCAATTGACTCACAAAATCGTTCCATAATCGTTTCATTTTTCGGGTGGAATCGTTTCATTTTTCGGGAAACAATCTGCCGAATGCTCGAGTCGATAACCCGTTTTTTCGGATAGTTCCTCCACATCCATCCGAAACCCAGCTTTTGCCAACTCTACCGCATCCTTGACCACTCGCGACACCTCATCTGCTGCTGGTGGGGCGAACTCGAAATAGGCCAGAAGCGGCTGCCCTGGGAAATATTCTCTCAGCAACGGCGTGTCGAATTGCTCCTGGAATAATCCGCTCAACAACGCCGCATCGCCCCGGGCGATCTGCAGAAAGGTATCGGAGTGCGCATTGCCAGCGAGGGTTCCGGATCCGGACTCCGCCAGCATCGTCAAGAGACCGCCCGTGGCGGCCAGGGTAATCTGCCGGTCGATGTAGTCAATATGTTCCAAAAACGGTGGCTTATTGCCGCCGCCATTCACAAACTTCACATCGCTGCCGTAGGGTAGGTAGCCCCTGCCATCCGACATGATCTCTTGGGCGACCTTGTGGTATTCCGTTTCCTTCGTTTCCGGCGTATTCGGCGGCCCGACCAAAAATATGGATGGGATCCCGTAAACCTCCAGAAACGAATCCCAGTCTTTTTGACTCAGATTCTTTCGGAGATACAGCACCGCCAGCATTCGATTCAGGGGTACAGATTCAAAGACCAGGAAATTCTCAAAATCAACCGCCAGTCCTCGGGCAGCGCCGCTCCTTGCATTCTGGTTATACTCCCATTCCCCAAATAAACCGTCCCGAACCCAGAACCACTGTTCCACCGGCTCCAGCCGTGTTACCAGGCCCGAAGGTGCAAAGTGCTTCTCCAGATGTGCATACCCCCGGAATAATCCTGAAAACAGAAATGATACCGCATCCCGGAAGTTCTCTACCCGGTCATACGCCTCGCGGAGGAATGCGGATTGTTCTTCCGCGAGGCCTTTGTCTGCATCCTCATCTGCGCTCACGCGTATATCCCAATCACATGCCAGCAACGCCGCCCTCCGCCTCTGGATTACGGCATGGATCATGGCATCTGACCGCTCCATGTAATGGTAAAACCATTGCAGGTCGGCATAGGCACCGCGCTCCCCGGCTTCCAGGAGCGAGACCAACTTCGGCAGGCTCAACCCCCTCAGGGGATTATATTTATCCCGCCATCCTTGGCTTTTGTGATCGTAGATCTGGATTCCCATAGTCTCACCAGCAGATTCGTCCGAAACGTCCGACTTGCCGCGCCGTAGCCCAAGGTGGAGGCGGGTCCGTCCGAGTCTTATTCCGCCTATTGTCCGGCCTGAATTACTTCCGGCCTGACAATTTCCGGACTCACCGTGCGAGGCTGTTCAAGCGCTTTACCCAGCATCTGGTTCCCGTAATAGAAGCCGATCCCAAACTTCGCCACGTCCGCAACTCCACCAATTGCCTTTTCCAGCACACCCGGCTCCCTGGGGATGGCATTCAACGGTGGCAGGATCGAAGAAACCTTCATCTCATTGACCCCAGTCGCCGAAATGGTCATGTTCGATCCCTTGATCGTGACCAAATCAACCGTTCTTGGCTGGCTGTAATAACTGTCCAACCCCTTATTGACGTCCACTTTCTTCACCATGGACGCGCATCCACCACACACCAAGAACCCAGAACCCAACATTACGAATAAAAACTTTTTCATATTGATTCCTCCAATATATAGGCAGAAATCAACCACCCGACAGATAATGCGGGTGCAAGAGGGCGAGAATTAACCCGGTAGAACACGCTGACGGCGGCGTAAAGTACTGGCAGCCGGGCGTCCAAATCCACCCAACGCAATCATACTCCCGCTACTCTCCGCCTCCCACCGCCCATGGTTCGCCAGGGCCAAGGCCATGACGCAGTCATCATGATACCCCGACGGGGCATTATAGGTGATCCCACCCGACGGTGAGATTTTGTACTCATACCGCTTTAATTCAGCTGTCAGGATATCCCAGTGTACGGAACTTGGCCTGCCCTGCGTAGCTCCAGGCGCTTGCGCCGTGGGAGCGAAGGAGGGCCATGCTAACTTCCGTTGTTCAACGCTTACAATCAACCGTTGGATTAACGCCGTCTTGCTCGACGATGTCAACTTGAACCCCTCAATATCGGCATAAACCCTTTTCAGGTCGTCATAGATCGGATCCCCGACACCCGTAGCGTCCAATATCAACCGTCCCCGGTATTTGCGCGCGAACTCCAGTATTCGTTCCTTCTGGATCGGCCAGTCCAGTTGATTAAATCGCTCCATTGCGAAGCATCGCCCCGTCTCAGCATCCATGGCAATAAGGACTGTCCAGTCCGTATGCTTGGCCACGTCACAGCCGATTACGACGTGCCGGTGGTATTTGTCTGTTTCGGTCCGTTCTGACTGTGTTATCAGGCAGGCATCCACATTTCGGAATACACCTGCACTGTCTTCCATAAACTCCGCCATGTATTCCTGCCGGAATACATCTTCCGGCAAGGTCCTCTTCGCCTCATCCCATTCCTTCACTGGGAAGAATGGTGATGCCTTACTCGGAAAGGTGAAACTGGCGTAATCCTCCTCGCCGGGATCCATCCCCCGGGTGTACAGGTCATAAAACCAGTTATGGCCCTTTGGGGTACTGACGAATACCGCCCATCCCAGAGTCTGGGCAATGGTGGGCCGCAGGACATAATTCCACACATCCGGTGAAATCATCGCCGCCTCATCAATCACAATACCTTGAAATCCGAACCCGCGGATATTATCCGGGTTATCGGCGGACAAGAACCAGATCCGCACCGGCCCAGCAGGTCCGGAAAATTCAACCCGTGTCGGTGCCCGACCACAGATCTGGATGAATCCATCGGCAATGGTCCGGAAAGCCTCAATCCCACGATCAGCGACATTATAGGTCGGCGCAATCCACCCATAATCACCGGCCTTCTCACACCCACCACGATCCAGTAACTCCGCAGCCAGGCATAAAGTCTTTCCGAATCGCCTCCCAGTACACACCGTCCGAAACCTTTTCTTACGCGCCTTGTGAATCGCCTGTTGTGCAGGGTGGGGGAGATAATTGAACACGAAGGCCATACTACTCCTTCCCGATGCGTCTGATCCCGTCCGCTCCGTCCGAGACATCGCCAGCCGCCAACTGCCCCTTGCCCTCCGTAGCCCCTTGGGCGGAGGAGGGGCCGTCCACCGGTTCCCCTCCCAATAAACTCTTCCACTGGATCACCCCATCATGGTCAAACGACAACTTAGCCTCTCTTGGGAGCAACGGCATGATCACCGTCTTGAAGAACCGGACAGGATCCTCCAACAGATCCTGCTCCAGTGCTGCCATAAGCGCCTTCTGATTCTTTTTTTTGGCCAGTAACGTATCAAGACTCGCCAAAGCCATAATGCGCCCACCATATGATCCCTTTGGTCTTCCTTGGGGATTGCCCGATTCTCCAGTCTCAAAACTCATATCTCTCACCCTCGCCAGTTATTTCATCACGCCATCTAATAAATGGGTGAAAATCAACCAGGGGGGCTATTTTGTTGTTGCACCCATCGCCTCAAAGACATATTTGGTGCGTATGAATAATTTCGCATCAACCACAACCTTTGACGCATTGGCTGCTGGCGGTTATTGAAAGGGATCAACCAAACACATGCACATTCTTTTCAATGCCGCCAATATCCCCGAAATGATCACATCTAACCTGCAAGGCTACTCGTGGTCGTTCTCACATTTCTTTCTATGGCGGGCTTTTCGCCTGCAATTGGATTGCGGAGAGGGATCAGCCATCCGCCTCGACGACCATGTTTTTCGTGCGGAAGTGTTGGCCATATCCCATGGCCATGCGGACCACTGCCGTGGATTGATCGGCCTTCTGGATGCCCGGGCTGGCTTGATGGGTGCAAACGACAAGCCCCTGACGATTCTCTACCCAAAACAATCATCCTCGATGGCCGATTGGATACAGGAGGCCGAATCTTTTGCGGCCAAACGCGGCATGGCGTCGATTGCGTTCCGGGGGATGGATGATGGTGATACATTCGAGCTCCGGAACGGGCGTGTGTTGGCGGCTAAAGCGGTAGAGCACCAGCCAGGACAACAGTGTATGGCCTACCGCGTTGGGCGCATGCGTCGAGGTCTCAAGGCCGAATATGCTACCCTGGGTGCAGTCGAAATCGCCAAACTTGTACGACAGGAACCTCGCGGCACTCTGGAGGAGGAAGTGTTCGAGTGCGAGCTTGCGTACTCGGGAGACACATTACGGCCAGCACCGGATTTCTTTGCCAAAGCGCACGTCCTGCTTCATGAGGCGTCATTCGTATTGCCAGGTGAAGCCGATCCATCCAAGGGACTGCACTCCGATGTCCAGTCTGTCGTGGCCGCCGCGCGCGATGCCGGCGTCCGGAACCTGGTCCTGTTCCACATGAGTAGACGTTATGAGAGTCAGTCCTCAATGGATGATGTCCGGTCAGTTATCGAACAGAGCGGTTTTCAAGGTCCTGTCATGCTGATTCGGGGTGGGTACAATCTCCCAACGGACTGACCGCTACGCCCTGACACGGAACCTGCTTTGAAAGGCCAGGTTCCGCGCCAGGGCTCCGCTCAACCTGAAGCGCTACGCTTCCTTACAGAAACCGCTCCCCCATAAAGGGGTCGCTGTGGTCCAGCACGGCTCCGAAACGCAGTCGCCGTCTACGTCGGCGACCGCATTTCTCCGCCGTGAATACGGCCTGCCGGACGCGCTTCGGACGGACAGCGACGGCCTCTACGTGGCCGTCGCAGACCGCCCTCAGCACATGACTACCTATTGACCAAAGATCTTCGATCCAGGTCGGACTCTCTATTGACCGCTACGCGCATCGAGTGTCACTTGCGCCTCCGCGCGCCGGTCGTACAACCTTCCTTCGTCAGGTTGACCGCCCGTCTCGCTCCATCGCAAGCACCACTCCATGGCGCTCCGCAATACAATACAAACCGGAGTGCTGCCTTCGTGTGCCCGTTCCGGGTCTCCGCTCGTTCCTCGCTCCCCACCCGGATCGGTCACACCAAGGCAGCCCCATCACTCCGCGCCGGACAACCGGCGCGGAACGCTACGCGCATCGAGCGCTGTCCGTTTCCTCCGTGCGGACGATTTGCCCGGTGCCGCCTATCATCGGCCCCGTTCAAATCGCCGCACTCCCCCACAGCCATCTCTCCATGCGCTCCGCCATACAAACCGGAGTGCGGTGTTCAATCCGTCCGGTGCGAGGCGCGTACCGCGCTGATCTCGCCCCGGACGGATTCAACACCGCCCCATCTCAGCGCGCCGGGAACCGGCGCTCATACCACTACGCTCCGCCTCCGTCACGGCACCTGCTTCAAAAGGCCAGGTGCCGCGCCAGGGCGCCGCTACGCGGCCTCCGGTCTCTCTATTGACACCCTATTGTCCAGGGCGCTTCAAAGGGCCGTTCGGATCGCCGCTTATTGCTCCAACTTTCACCCATGTGGCGTCCGCTTCGCGCTCGCGACCCCAACGGATCGTGCGCTTTCGCCGTCGCGCCATATTGCGGAGGTTCGTACCTCACCCCCGCAAAATGGCAAATACGCGACGGCTCGTGCTCGCAAAAGCCTCGCACCCGCGCACGAACCGTCGGGGTCGACTCGTGCCGCCAAGGCGGCATCCGCCCCATGGGTTCAGTTTCCACAAACGCGTCGCCCGCCCGTCCCTTTCAAGCGCCAAGAACTCGCCTACGGCTCGAAGCCGCCTACGGCGGTCGGTGCTGGCGGGCCGCAAGGTGCGTGCCAGGCACCGCCATCGGTCCGGGCTCAAAATTCCGCCCCGACCGCTGTCGGCACCTGCTACGCCCGCTAAAGCGGGTCACGCACCTTGCTTCATTGGCCCGCCAGCTCTTCAGAAGAGCGCACCGGAGTACCGGTGCTTAACCGCTACGCGATGCCCGGCCCGGCACCTGCAAAGAAAAGAAAAGGCCAGGTGCCGTTCCAGGGCATCGCTCCGCGTCCTTCGGTCTTTCTATGGACTCCCTATGGACCAAGGCGCTTCAAAGGGCCGGTCTCCTCGCCGCCTTATGCTTCAACTTCACCCCAAAG
>JBAXMJ010000089.1:0-10327 GCA_037134355.1 bacterium
CAAAAAACTGTTTCACCAGACGATCCTCGAGGCTGTGGAAGGAAATCACCGCCATCCTTCCACCCGGCGCCAGAATCCTGAGGCCGGCCTCCAGACCCCTTTCCAGCGCTTCAAGCTCACCGTTGACGACGATCCGGAGCGCCTGAAACACCAGCGTGGCCGGATGAATCCGTCCCCGCCGTCCGCCATACACCGACTCCACCAGATCCGCGAACTGACGGGTGGATCGGAAAGGCTCAGCCATCCTTTGCCGTACAACCCGCCCCGCAATCGCCCGGGCCCTTGGCTCCTCGCCATATCGCCTGAAGAGATCAACCAGTGCCGTCTCGTCCAACGTATTCAACAAATCCGCAGCCGTCGCCGATCGGCTTAAATCCATTCTCATATCCAGCGGACCTTCACGCATGAAACTGAATCCGCGTTCCGGATCATCGAGTTGATCCGAGGAAATCCCGATATCCAACAGGACTCCATCCACCTTCGTAAACCCATGAGCAGGTGCCACCTCGTCCATCCGGGAAAAACTGCCCTGCACCAGCGTGCATCGAGTCACCCGCTCACCCAAATTCCGGCGGGCCCGGTCAAGTGCACCCGCATCCTGATCCATCGCCAGCACTCTTCCTGCCGGTCCGACCGCCTCGGCGATCGCCCCGGTGTGGCCACCCCCGCCCAGAGTCCCATCCACAAAAACTCCGCCCGGCCGGGGCCGAAGCCAGGTCATCACCTCAGTGAGCAGTACGGCCTGATGCATGAAAGGTCTCCGGGTTGCGGATCGTGTGGTGACACACCACCGTGCTCATGATCCGCGGCCCCGCGCCAGCCACGCGGCGAAAATCAAGCATATTGCCCACCGTATCAGCCCGCCGCGGAGAAACCCGCCGCCACGGCAACGCGTCCCGCCACGCTGTGAGGGATCCGTTCAACTTCATTAATATGGCTGTAGAAGCTCTCACTGATAATCCTCCCGGTAGACCGGGTTAGAAGCCCACGTAGCGGGCGGCTTCACCCAGTTCCGCAGCCGCTTTCAATCCCGCCTGTTTCCACAACACCGGACTCCATAACTCAAAATGGTCAATCGCCCCGATCAGAACCACCTGATCCGACAACTGGGCATGCTCCAATAAACTGTCATTTACTCGGATCCGGCCGGCCGAATCCCACGGAGCCAACTGAGATTGCGATCCGAGCAACCGGGCGAACTGCCGACCCTTGGTGTCCGCAATCGAGAGACTGCGAATGCTCTGCAATCGCTGCACCATTTCACGGGCCGGAAAAACCATCAAATATCGCGATTCTTCGAGACCGGGCAGGACATAGAGGCTTCCAGAAGCACCCGAATGATCCCTCCACTCGGAAGGGATCGTCAGGCGTTTTTTGGGATCCAGGGAATGGGTATAGGAACCCATAAAAACCCCTGATCCAGAACCCGCCGGAATTTCAGTATTTTCCTTAGACTGCACTACTGCCCCACAATGATGTACTCTTGCGACACAATGAACCACTTCGCCCCACCACCCGTCAATCAATTTTCATGTTTTTCTTTGGGTTCAAACCGAATTGTCGCTTGCCTGCCGCAACTCCGGAGTGTAGAAGTGTGACGGCGAATCAAAAACGGGGTTCACAATGACAAAACAGAGCAGTGCTGAAGGTTCTCTCGAATCCGTATCCTCAACCAAGCCGCTTCTTTTTGAGGTGGCCTGGGAAGTGTGCCAGCAATTGGGGGGCATCTACACCGTCATCCGCTCCAAGGTGCCCAGCATCGTCGAACAATGGGGCTCCCGGTATTGCCTCATCGGCCCGTATAATCCGCAGACATCACAAACCGAATTTGAAGAAGTCCAGCCTACCGGGATTTTCCATGAGGTGATTCAATCACTGAATGAGCAAGGTATTGAGGCGCATTACGGTCATTGGCTGATCACCGGTCGCCCCCGTGTTCTGCTGTTGAATCCCCGTTCCGTCACACCCCAGCTGGGTTGGATCAAATACCTCATGTGGGAACACCACAACATCGCCGTCCCCGATGAGGACGACCTGATCAATCAGGTCTGTGCCTTCGGGTATGTCGTGGAGCAATGCTTCCGCGCCATCACCAAGGCACAAACCGGAAAGCGTGCGATCATCGGGCATTTCCATGAATGGATGGGGGCCTCCGCCATCCCTGAAATCCGACGCGCCAACATTCCGGTATCCATCGTTTTCACCACGCATGCCACCTTGCTCGGCCGCTATCTGGCGATGAATGATCCGTGGTTTTATGATCATTTGCCCTTCGTGGACTGGGAAGCAGACGCCCGGCGGTTCAATATCGAGGCCCAGGTCAGGCTTGAGCGCGCCGCCGCTCATGGAAGCCACATCTTCTCCACCGTCAGCGATATCACCGGCCTCGAATGCGAGCACCTGCTCGGGCGAAAACCCGATGTACTGGTGCCCAACGGGCTGAACATCGAGCGGTTCGTGGCGCTTCACGAATTCCAGAACCTGCACCGCGTCTACAAGGAAAAAATCAACGATTTCGTGGTGGCTCATTTCTTCCCGAGCTACTCATTCGACCTCGACCGGACGATGTATTTTTTCACCTCGGGCCGGTTTGAATACCGCAACAAGGGCTTCGATCTCACCATCGAATCGCTGGCTCGTCTCAACCACCGCATGAAAATGGCCGGCACCAACAAGACCGTGGTGTTCTTCGTTATTACCCGCAAACCGATCCGCTCCATCAATGCCGAGGCGCTTCGCCGCCGCGCCATGATGCAGGAGATGCAGGATGATTGTCGCGCCATCGCCCACCAGATCGAGGAACGGCTGTTTGTCTCGGCCTCCATGGGCAAGTATCCCGACATGGATGAACTGGTGGATGATTACTGGCGCCTGCGCCTGCGCCGTCTCATGCATGTCTGGAAATCCAAGAGCATGCCCACCATTGTCACGCATGATCTGGTGGACGACCAGAACGACGAGGTGCTCAACCAGTTGCGGTCCTGTCAGCTGTTCAACCAGCCTTCGGATCCCGTCAAGGTGGTGTATCACCCCGACTTCGTCACCACCAACGATCCGCTCTTTGGCATGGATTACGACCAGTTTGTACGGGGGTGCCATCTCGGCATCTTCCCGAGCTCCTATGAGCCGTGGGGGTATGCGCCCCTGGAATGTGCCGCGTTGGGGCTGCCCTCCATCACGAGCAACCTCTCGGGCTTTGGAACCTATCTCGAGAACAACATCCCGGATCACGCCAAAGATGGCCTGCATGTCCTCGACCGTCGTCACGCCTCTTTCGACAGCGCGGCGAACACCTTGACCAACCAGCTGTTCGACTTCATGCAGCTGGACCGGCGCGAACGCATCAACCAGCGCAACCGGACCCAGATCGCCTCGGAACATTTCGACTGGCACAACCTGGGCCGCTATTATGCCGAGGCCTATGAGTCGGTCTTGAAAAAAACAGGATTTGCCTGAGCGGGAAACGCCTCAGGAAGACGCAAAACGCCGACATTCCTCTTGCATCAGGGCCAGGGTTTCTCCGGTCGCTCGTTCCCAGGTGAATGACTTCGCCCAGATAATGGCCTCTGCCCGCATGGCGTCATACAAGGCCGGATTGGACAGCAACTCGTCAATTCGCTGCGCCAGGGCAGGAACGTCGCCATGCGGAACCAGAAAGCCGGTCTTGCCGTTCACAACCGACTCGCGCAACCCCTGGGCATCACTGGCCACCACCACGGTTCCGCATAAATTGGCCTCCACAACCGACAGCCCCCACCCTTCCTTGGGCGAGGTATAGAGAAGCACATTCGCCTGCTGAAGCAGAGCCGTCTTTTCACGCCCCCGCTTGTGCCCTAAAAACGACACCCGGTCATTCACCCCGGCACGCGAGACCTGGCTCTTCAAGTCATCCAGATAGTCCCCGGTCCCCACCACCTGATACTCAATCGAGGGATATTTATCCTTTAAGAGCCTCACGGCCTCAACTCCCAGTTCAATCCCCTTATATTTCTTGATGCGGCCAAGATAGATCAGAATGGGGTGGTCGGCGACAGGCTTCCGGGAGGGCGCATCGTATTGATCCTGGGAAAGACCGCTGTAAATCACCTTGAGTTGTTGAGCCGGAATTCCACGCCCAATCAAATCATCCCGCGTTCCCTGGGACAACACAGAGAACATGCACTTGCGATAGACGAACGGAATGAGGCGTTCATACAAGTAGACATAGGAGCCCACCAGAAACGAAGCTTCCCGGAATACCGTGGTGCCAAACAGGTGCGGAATCACGCAGAGCACCGGCACTTTACGCTCGAACAAGGGCATGAAGAACGGCAGCTTGTCGATCCCCTCGATGATCAAATCATAGCCGTTCTTCTTCAGCTCAAACCGATAAACCAACGGCACGATAAAATTGAAATAGGGCTGGCGCCCTCTTCGAAGGATGCGAATTCCTTCAATAAACTCTTCCTTCGCAGCCCGGCCATGACCGTTGCACAGATAATCCACCGTGTGCCCCTGCGCCACAATCCGCTTGAATATCTCCAGCAGAATGACCTCGGCGCCACCGGCCTCAGGGTGGGTGATATCCCGGTATTCAATGATCAGTATCTTCACGAGATCCTTCCATCACGACCGGCCACCATCACCACAGCGCCTGGTTTTGTTTCACCCAATCAAATAATTTCGAAACCCCTGCAGCCGGACTCACGCCCGGTTTCCATCCCAGCAACGTGGTGGCTTTTCGAATATCCGAAACATATGCCTTCTGGTCACTGGGCCGCCAATCCATGAACTTCAAGGGAATAGTCTTTTCGATTTTCTGCTCAATCATGGAAATCAACTCCAGCAACGAAAGCGTGTTGTCCACCCCGCCGCCGGTATTGAATACGCCGTGCGGAATATCCGACATCACAAACCGGTCGTAGGCATTCACCAGGTCGGTCACTTCCAGGACATCGCGAACCTGCTTCCCGTCCCCGTAAATCGTGATCGGCCGGCCCTTAAGCGCGGCAATGACAAACCAGGCTACCCATCCCTGATCCTCAAATCCAAACTGGCGGGTTCCATAGATGCACGACATCCTGAACACGCCGATTCGGTGTCCGTACAGTCTCGCCCACTCCTGCATGTACAGATCAGCCGTCAGTTTTGAACAGCCATACGGCGTGTGCTTGCAATGATCCACGGAAAAGGTTTCCGGAATCCCCTGCTTGTACTGACCGGTAAGGGTATATCGCTTCGCGTCCTCAATCAATTCGACATCATTGACGTTGTCGCCATATACCTTGTTCGTCGAACAATACACCACCGTCTTTCGCTCCCCGCTCCGCCGGATCGCCTCAAGCAGGTTGAATGTCCCCATGGCGTTTGTTTCAAAATCGGGACGGGGTTCCTGAACCGAGGTCGTTACCGCCGTCTGGCCGGCAATGTGGAAAATCACATCGGCGTGCCGACAATGCGGCTCCAGAGCCTCAAGGTTGCATACATCCTCACACACACGCCGGATATTCTTGTAGCTCCCGAGAGTGTCCCAGTTGTGCCGCGCGTTACGGTCATCGCAATTGAGAAGACGGGCCCGTGACAGGTTGTCATAGATCACCACCTCATTGTCCCGGCGGGCATAATATTCCGCAACATGGCTACCAATAAAACCGGCTCCACCCGTCACCAGTACTCGCATAACCACCCCTTTTTCAAACAGTTACCGCCCTCTCAAAAGACCTGTCGTTCTCGCTGTGAAATTCCGCTCAAGTGTGAAGCACGCGGCGCCTCACCGTCAACGCCTTTTTTCCCAGGCTCCTGTTTTTCAGGATTGACGCACGGCGCCATTTTCTTACACTGCACACCTTTCAAATAGGAGAAAGCAACATGGCATTGATTAACTTTGGTGGAGAGAAGGAAACCGTCGTCACCCGCAAGGAGTTCTCGACGGCAAAGGCGCGCAAGGTCCTCAAGAACGAGGTCATTGCAATCATCGGCTACGGCGTCCAGGGTCCCGCGCAGGCGCTGAACCTCAAGGACAACGGCTTCAAGGTCATCATCGGCCAGGCACCGGAATTCAAGCGTGACTGGGATCGCGCCATCAAGGATGGCTGGGTTCCCGGCAAAACCTTGTTCGACATCGCCACGGCGGTCAAGAAGGCCACGGTCATCCAATTCCTGGTTTCCGACGCCGCCCAGCGCAAAGTCTGGCCCGTCATCAAGGCCAACCTCAAGCCCGGCGACGCCATCTACTTCTCGCACGGCTTCTCGATCGTGTACAAGGACCAAACCAGTATCGTTCCTCCGAAGGACGTGGACGTGATCATGGTCGCCCCGAAGGGATCCGGCACCTCCGTGCGCCGCAACTTCCTTTCCGGCGCGGGCATCAACTCCAGTTTCGCGGTGTTCCAGGATGCGACCGGCCGGGCCACGGAGCGCTGCATCGCGCTCGGCATCGGCATCGGCTCGGGCTACCTGTTCCCCACCACTTTCCAGAAGGAAGTGTTCAGCGATCTGACCGGCGAACGCGGCGTACTGATGGGCGCCCTGGCCGGCATGATGCACGCCCAGTACGATGTGCTGCGCGCCAACGGCCACTCGCCGAGCGAAGCGTTCAATGAGACGGTCGAGGAACTCACCCAGAGCCTGATCCGGCTGGTGGACGAAAACGGCATGGACTGGATGTTCCAGAACTGTTCCGTCACCGCCCAGCATGGCGCGCTCAAGTGGCGCCCGATCTTCTGGAAGGCCAACCTCCCTGTCTTCAAGAAGCTCTACGCCTCAGTCAAGGCCGGCACCGAAACACGCGAAGTCATCCGCGACTGCGGCGGCAAGGACTACCAGAAGTACCTCGGCAAGAAATTGGCCGATGTCCACAATTCGGAAATGTGGCAGGCAGGCGCCGCCGTGCGCGCGTTGCGTCCGAAAGAGGGCGTCAAGGCCACAGCCAAGAATGCCAAGGGCGTGGGCGGCCGGTTGTCGAACTAAACCCGTCGACAAGACCAATAAAAAAGGCAGGTGCCGCAAGGCCCTGCCTTTTTTATTTCCCTCAACCGGGAGTTACTCTTTTTCTTACGAACCCGGATGTTCCAGCACCAGTTTTTGGGCGCACAGCGGGCAGGTCTTCGGATCAAAGGTCACCGGCTCCATCTGGAGCAGGCTCACCGTGGGCTGAACAAACCTGGCCTTGCCACCGCTGCGGTCAACCAGAACGGCCACGGCTGCCACTTTGCCGCCACGCCCCTCGACGATGTCGATCGTCTCCTGAACGCGTCCGCCACGGGTAATCACATCCTCAGCCACCACGAACGAGGCACCCTTGTGAATTTCAAAACCGCGCCGCAACACGAGCATTCCCTCCTGCTTTTCAGCAAAAATCGAGACTACTCCGAGCGTCTTGGCAACTTCATGACCGACAAACAGGCCGCCCATAGCGGGGGCAATCACGCCGTCAAAATGGACCCCTGGCAATTCCTTGCGCAACTTCAGCACCAACGCCTCACACAAACGGGCGGCGATACGGGGCTGTTGAAGCACCTTGGCGCATTGAAAGAACTGGTCGCTGTGCAACCCCGACCGTAATTCGAAATGACCGCGCAACAGCGCCTTGGTTTCCAGAAACACATTCAATACATCTTGATCCGTCATACCGCATCTCCTCCTGTGTCCGTTTCATCCGGCATTTGAACACTGTGCAAGAGCTCCCCACCAAAATCAAGCCATTCCCGGACATCACGGTAATACTGATGCTAATATCGTTACTCATGACGATACTCCCGAAAGGGTTTGCCTTGTAAAATAAGGGCATGATCTCATCCAAAACCCTGAAACAATTGACAGAACGCGTCCTGCGGCGCATCGGCTTGGAGCCATTGATTTATCATTATGTCTGCCGGAAAAACCTGCGGCGTTTTGCTGAAAACGACCGGACCTTCCTCGCGGCGAACCCGGGCCTGATCCTGCCGCCGCCACAACTCCGTTTTGATGTGATTGCCTGCAGTAGCGCCGAATACTACGTCACAACCGGAAAAAAGATGGCGGAACAGATCCAATCGGTCATCCGGAAGTGGGGCTCGCCCGATACCCGGGTCGTATGCGAATGGGGTTGCGGGCCCGGCCGGATCCTTTTTGCCCTGGAAGCGCTGAACACGGGTAAAACCATGGAGTTCATCGGGAGCGACATGTTTGCGCCCTCGATCCAGTGGGCGCAATCGGTTCCTGATTGCCGGATTGGTTTTCATCTGAATAACATGGAACCGCCCTTGTCACTGCCCGATGCCAGCGTGGACTTTGTTTACGCAGTCTCCGTCTTCACCCACTTGTCCGACAGCCTATCCCGCGCGTGGTTCCAGGAGATTATGCGGATTCTGAAGCCGGGCGGAGTCTTCTGGTTCAGTACCCACAGCGGACAACAGCACCGGAATGAGCTAAGCCCCGCGCAGCGAGAGAAACTCAACCAAGGTGAGTTTGTGGCCATTCACAGTTGGCACAACGGCTCGCAGATGTACACAGGAATACATTGCCCAACATTGATGAAGGAAATCATTACCGCCTCAGGCGCCGAACGGCTCGAATACCAACCCGGCGGGAACAACACTTTCCAGGATGCGTGGATTGTGAGGAAGCGTCCCTGACAAACGTTTATCGAAGCAAACGGTCCGAGATCATCTGTTCAAACACTTCATAGACAATATCCCGGCGTTCAGCCACAATGCAACGAATCACCGGCCGTCCCTGCTTGGCAACGTCATAGGCGAATACAACCCTATACCCCCGGATCCGCAACCTGTGATAACCATTGAGAGGGCCTTCCAGAGCCTTTATGTCGCCACGCTCACTGCTCAGGGCACGCAAAGCTAGTCTCAAATAGCGGCGGGGCTCGGGAGGCTGTCGACGGATGAAACTCGCAACCTGCTCGGAAACTTCAACGTCCATCATCTGCATCCTGAAGCGGCTGAAACCGCATCTCACCGGCGCGGTACGACCTGATAGCGCTCATCACCTCCGGATTTCCAAGAAGATCCAGCGTTTCGACGATGGCATCCATTCGCTCCCGCGAAACAAGGTAAGCCACTGTCTCATCATGCCGGGTGATGGCAATGGTTCCGATCTTGGCGGCATCCTTGAGCAACTTGGGAAGCCCGCTTTGCGCCTTCGTGACAGAATACGTAGAATTCATGGCATAATACATATCCTCTTCCTCCTGTCGTTTCAATTCAATTTTAGAATTCAAACACCGTCCCCGGCTCCGGCGGCATGAGTTGTTGAAGATAGGCCCGGCCGGTATTGGTATAGCTCCCACTCTGGAGCGTAATGTAGAGGATCTTCAGGGTTCCGCCATTGACAAGGGAATTCCCGCCGCCCCGGTTATCAAGATTACCCCCGAGAGTGTCCACGTTACTGGCCTGCAAAAGAATCCCGCCGCCCGCGCCTGCGCCACCATTGCCGCCCAGCCCGGCCGGATAACATTGTGCCGGGATGGAAGCGCCGCCCGCGCCGCCCAGACTTTGTCCCGCGCTTGTGGCGCTTCCCAGGTTGCCGCCCTGGGCGGCAGGCATCTGGGTCTGACCGGTTCCGCCATTCTGCCTGGCCCCTGCCAGTCCTTTTGCCTGAAGTGTGCCTCTCACAATGATCGTATTGGTTGCATACAATTTAATCCAACCGGCACCGGGATTTCCGCCCGGGTGCTTGACGACGGTGTCTGGCGGCTGGTGACCCCGTCGGGAACGCACCGGATCGCGCTGACCCAGCAGGCTCTCGAGCTCCATGCCGATGCCCGTCCGTTCGGCCCCGGCACCGCGCTCTGGGACGAAGTGGAAGCAACCGTCACCGGGGCGATGCAGGGGACGCCCACTCCCGTGGTTGCCGGACAGGCCAGTGACGGCCCGTTCCGCCAGGCACGGTTGGCGTGGGCAGGGAGCCATGGGGACGCGATTCCCCTGACCGACTGGCGCGGGACTGGAGACTTGGTCGATGCGTGGTCAGGGTGGGTGCCGGATGCCTCCACCCGTTCGGCCATGGCCAGGACAAGGGCGCCTTCCTCTAGCGCCTTCTCGCCTAAAAGCCACGGCATCATGATGTCATTTGCGAAAGCGATGCAGTTGTCCGAGGCAAAAAGCTGAATTACGGCTCGTATGGCCGTTTTGGCCACGCTGGGCGCGCTCAAGCAGCGGATGAAGGAAATCAAGAGCTGATATGCCAAGTTTTACCTGCGCCACCTGCAACGTCGCGTTTGACGTCCCGGAAGCTACGCTCGCCAAATATCCGGGCTGGACGCCGCGCTTCTGCGCCAACCACCGCCAGCAGCGCAGCGGAGCCAGCAGCGGCGGTTCGCGCTTCAACAAGCCAGCGCCGCCGCCACGGCCCG
>JBAXMJ010000090.1:0-10227 GCA_037134355.1 bacterium
CCCTGTGGGTATCTAGGGACGAAAGTCCCGCCATGAGGTAAGTATCGCCTCCGTCAGATTGCGGGAACGGTTGAACCCCCGCGCTTCGATCAGACGTGCCGCATGGCATGCGGCTTCCAAGTCGCCAGGCTCCGCTACCATGATCAACTGGCGGAGATCGGCGACATCCTGCGGACGACTACGATCATCTCGCGACAGGGCTTTCAGGACAATAAGATGGTGGAGGCGGGCCACAGGCACTGAGACAGAAGGAAAGACTTCGATCAATTCGGCCTCCGCGCAAACCTCCAGCTCAATCCCTGAAGAGGCGAACAGAAGATCCAGCATGAGTCCCTCGGGTTGTTCCCCCATCGGAGCCAATCGTGCGGTCGCCAGACGATGGATTGCCACCTGTTCAACGGTTGCCATAACACGAAATCCCGCTCCATGTAGTTGGTGGATCAGAGACTCCGCCGCAGGATCATCAGAAACAGCAATCGCAAGATCCAGATCACGGGTAAAGCGAGGTTCCGTTCGTACGGATACAGCCAAGCCACCTACCAGTGCCCAAGCTTGATGGCATTCCGCCAATAATGGGGCAATCCGCCCCAACAGCGTTTCCAAATTCGTCATGAAGTCTTCCCCGGAACCCGAACCCGGACCGGACCGGATGTATCACCAGGAATGGGATCATCCTGGCGACAGAGCCAAGAACCCAGCAAAATATTGACTTGGTCAACAGTTGCCGCCGGATGACGGCGTCGGAGGTTCTCACGCATCAAGACAATCCCGGCATCCATTAAATTAGCCGTAGTCACGGCATTACTCCGGTATTTGTCATGAACGTTCATGTTCATTTCATAGCAAGAATGCCCCCTTTATTCAAGGTGTAATGAGTGTGAAAACTATTCAGAGACCGCATTCTAGTGTCACTATCCGCCTTGAAAAAACGGGGCGACCTGATTTGCACCAGGCCGCCCCGCCGTTTTTTCTATGACTCGTATCAGGCCTGAGGCGCCGTAACTACTTCACCCGCACAAGGAGGCATACCCGCCAGCTTGGTGAGCATATCGTACTTGGCCAGTACCTTCTGATCCACAATGGCCATGAGTTTCGTGGCCTGTTCCGGATTGATCTTCTTCAACACGCGGAACCGGTTTTCTTTCATGGCATGCTCGCTGAACTTCATCGTCGGAGCCTTGCTGTCCAACACGAGCGGATTCTTACCCTGCGCCGTCAGCTCCGGATTGAAACGGTACAGCGGGAAGTGGGCCGAATTCACGGCATCCTTCTGGCCCTGCATCCCCGAAGTCATGTCAATGCCGTGGGCGATACAGTGCGAGTAGGCGATGATGATGGCGGGGCCGTCATACTGCTCGGCTTCCATGAACGCCTTGACGCACTGGCCCGGGTTCGCACCCAGAGCCACAGTGGCCACATAGATGTTCCCGTAGGTCATCGAGATCATGCCCAGATCCTTCTTCATGGAAGGTTTTCCGCCTGCCGCGAACTTGGCCACAGCACCCATCGGGGTCGACTTGGAGGCCTGACCGCCGGTATTGGAATACACTTCGGTATCCACCACCAACACCTTGATATTGCGCCCGGAGGCAAGGACATGATCCAAGCCGCCGTAACCGATATCATAGGCCCATCCATCGCCACCTAGTACCCAGACAGACTTCTTCACCAGATAGTCGACCAGAGAGAGCAACCGGGTGCATGCCTCGGCTTTGCAACCGGCCAACTTGGTCTTGAGCGTGGCCACCCGGGCGCGCTGCTCTTCGATCCCGGCCTGTGTTGTCTGATCAGCAGTCTTGATAGCCGTCAGGAGCTCCTTGTCCCCCTTGAGGCTGTCACAGGCACCCCCGATCAACTGGTCCACGAGTTCCAAAGCGTACTCATTGAACTTATCAACCGTCAGGCGCATCCCATAGCCAAACTCGGCGTTGTCTTCGAACAACGAGTTCGCCCAGCACGGACCGCGCCCATCATCCCGCTTCGCGTACGGGGTCGTGGGCAGGTTTCCGCCATAGATTGACGTACAGCCGGTCGCATTGGCGATGTACAGTCGATCGCCCACCAACTGGGTCAGCAACTTGACATACGGCGTCTCTCCGCAACCCGCACAGGCACCGGAGAACTCAAACAACGGCTTCACGAACTGGCTCCCCTTAACCGTGTCCTTCTTGTAGAGCTTGACGTCTGTTTCTGGAAGCGCCAGGAAGAACTTAAAGTTTTCGACCTCGTTTTCGCGAAGCGGCAACTGGGGCGCCATCATAATCGCGCGCTTGCCGGTTTCCTGCTTGGTCGCCTTATCGCGTTCCCGTCCGGGACAATTCCAGACACAGGCGCCGCACCCGGTGCAATCTTCCGGAGCCACCTGGACGGTGAACTTGAGACCGGCGAATTCCTTACCCTTGGCATCGGCGCACTTGAAGGTCTTCGGCGCAGAAGCCAGAGCTTTCGCATCGTAGGCTTTGACGCGAATGGCCGCATGGGGGCACACCAGAGAGCACTGGGCGCACTGGATACAGAGATCGGAATTCCATTCAGGAATCTCAACCGCAATATTCCGCTTCTCGTACTGGGTCGTACCGGTCGGCCAGGTTCCATCCTCAGGCATCTGGCTCACGGCAATGCTGTCGCCCTTCTGCTTGATCAGGGTCGCTGTGACGGTTCGCACAAATTCCGGAGAATCCGCAGGAACAACGGCAGGCATTTTCAGCTTACCGGCAACCTTGGCGGGAACCGTGACGGCCTGGATGGCCGCAACTGCCGCATCAACAGCCTGGAAGTTTGACTTCACCACATCATCGCCCTTGCGGCCGTAACTCTTCTTGATCGCCTTCTTCAGACCCTCGACCGCCTCTGCCTGGGGCAGGACGCCGGAGATGCTGAAGAAACAGGTCTGCATCAGGGTATTGATGCGCGCCCCAAGCCCGAGATCCGCCGCCAGCTTGTTGGCGTCAATCACGTAGAACTTGATTTTCTTATCAATGATCTGCTGTTCCAGTTCATCCGGCATGTGATTCCAGACTTCCGCCGCCGTAAACGGGCTTGCCAGCAGGAACGTGGCGCCCATCTTGGCCGTCGCCAGCATGTCGTACTTCTCGACAAACGAGAAGTTATGACAGGCCACGAAATCGGCCTTGGTGCAGAGGTACGGACTGCGGATCAAACCGGGCCCGAAGCGCAGATGTGACACCGTGATCGTGCCGGCCTTTTTCGAGTCATACACGAAATACCCCTGGGCGGAGAAATCCGTGTCATCACCGATGATCTTGATTGAGTTCTTGTTGGCGCCAACCGTGCCGTCTGAACCAAGCCCGTAGAACATGGCCTCGATGCGACCCTTGTGCTCGAGTTGGAAAGACGGGTCAAAGGACAGGCTCATCTTCGTAACGTCGTCGTTGATTCCGATCGTGAAGTGATTCTTTTTGCCGGTGACGAGATTGTCAAAGACCGCTTTCACCATGGCCGGGGTGAACTCCTTGGAGCCGAGGCCATAGCGGCCGCCAAGCACCAGCGGATAGAACTTGGTCTGCATGAGCTTCTCGCTCTGCGCTTCGCCGATCGCGGTCCGGACATCTTCATACATCGGCTCGCCGATGGAGCCCGGCTCCTTGGTGCGATCCAGCACGGCAATCGAACGAACGGTTTCCGGCAGGGTCTTGACGAAGGTCTTGATATCCCAGGGACGGAACAGGCGAACCTTGAGCACACCGACCTTTTCGCCCTTGGCAACCATGGCCTCAACGGTCTCGTGGACGGTCTCGGCACCGGAACCCATGATGACAATCACGCGCTCGGCATCCGGGGCGCCGACGTAATCGAACAGGTGGTATTGGCGACCGGTCAGCTTGGCAAACTGATCCATGGTCTTCTGCACAATGCCCGGGCAGGCATCGTAGTACTTGTTGACGGTCTCGCGGCCCTGGAAATACACATCCGGATTCTGGGCAGTGCCCCGAATCATGGGACGATCAGGCGACAGGGCGCGCCGGCGATGGGCAAAAACAAGGTCATCGGTAACCATCGTACGAATCACATCGTTGGAGATGGATTCAATCTTCTGAACTTCGTGAGACGTCCGGAAGCCGTCAAAGAAATGGACGAAGGGAATCCGCGCCTGCAGGGTAGCCGCCTGAGAAATCAAAGCGAAATCATGCGCTTCCTGAACACTGGCGGAGGCCAACATCGCAAACCCGGTCTGGCGCACCGCCATGACATCCGAGTGATCGCCAAAGATCGACAATCCCTGGCAGGCCAGAGAGCGAGCGGTGACATGGAACACCGTACTGGTGAGCTCGCCGGCGATCTTGTACATATTGGGAATCATCAGGAGCAGTCCCTGAGAGGCCGTGAACGTGGTCGTCAGGGCCCCGGTGGCCAGCGCGCCGTGAACCGCGCCACTGGCGCCGCCCTCTGACTGCATCTCCACAACCTGGGGGATAGTGCCCCAAACGTTTTTCATGCCGGCGGCACTATACTCATCAGCCCATTCCCCCATCGCGGAGGAGGGGGTAATCGGATAAATCGCACAAACTTCGTTCGTGGCGTGGGCGACATTGGCAACCGCCTGATTACCGTCCACCATGATCATGTTCTTATTCTCAGCCATACCGTTCAACTCCCTTTCTAGAGTTTTTCCGGATGATTCATTCATCCAGTTAATTTCCTGATCGAGCACAAAAAAACAGCCATATTGTAGACCGTCATTACACTCTTCTTCAAGCCTTTTTCCCTACCTGCTAGCGTCAAATTGTTAAGCTGTTGATAGACTGGAGGAAGCGCCAAAACTTTTTTCTTTCTCGACTGTCACCATGTGGCCCGACAGACTAGCGCCATGAGTTGGATCATGGAAAACAAGGAAGGGATTGTTCTCGCCATACATGCCACACCGCGCGCCTCGAAAAACAAAATTCAGGGGCTTCACGGCGAGGCATTGAAAATCCGTCTTCAGGCGCCGCCGGTCGACGGGAAGGCTAATGACGCGCTACTGGAATTCCTGGCCAAAGTCCTGAACATCCCACGCCAACAGATCACCCTTCTCTCCGGCCAGACCAGTCGCCAGAAACGGGTGCTTATCCGGGGCATCACCCTCTCACAGGCCAGCGGGTTACCCGGCCAGGCCCTGATCGGGCGCTGAGGCCGGGAATACCCCGCGAAAACCGTCAACTCAAGAGAGCCTCACGCGGCAAGTTTACGGGCCAGATCGGCCGCAGAAGCCGCATCAGCCGCATAACCATCGGCGCCAATTTCATCGCAGAATGATTGAGTCACCGGCGCTCCGCCGATCATGACTTTCACGCGGCCGGCAAGGTCTGAAGCCTTCAAGGCATCAACCACTTCCTTCATATTCGTCATCGTGGTCGTCAACAGGGCTGAAGCCCCGATCAGCGTGGCATTGTTCGCCCTCGCCACTTCGATAAATTTAGAAGGCTCGACATTGATACCGGCATCAACCACCTTAAACCCGGCACCTTCGAGCATCATTCCAACAAGGTTCTTGCCAATGTCATGAAGGTCGCCCTTGACGGTTCCGATCACCACAACACCCCGGGGCTGGACCTTGGCTGCCGCCAGTGCGGGCTTGAGAATCTCCATACCGGCCTTCATGGCGCGGGCCGCAATCAGCACTTCGGGAACATAGACCTCATTCTTTTTGAATTTTTCCCCGATGATTCCCATGCCACCCAGCAAACCCTTGTTCAAAATGTCAGCCGCGCCAATGTTTTCATTCAACGCCTGCTGAACCAATACCTTGACGTCATTGGCCTTGCCCTTCATCAACAATTCCTTGATCTGCTCCAACACTGCGCTCATTCGGTTCTCCTTTTTTCGTGTTTAAATACCAGCAAATATTTACCCCTTTGACAATAATTATCTTGCACAATGCAGCTTAATTATTGGATAAATCAGCAATGAAACTTGACGCTGTCCCTAAAGTTAAACCGCTTCTTGCGGAAGTCGGGCGCCTCACCGGGCAGGGAGCGCTTTATCACGGCTTGTATGATCAACAGCTGTTGATCAACAACACTGTCTGCGCCTTCTGCCGGCACGCTCTGAACCATCCCGTGGCCTCCAGCCTGTGCCGGGTCGCCTGTCGCAATGCCACAGTTCACGCGATGGCCTCTGGAGAGCCCCATTTTTACAGGTGTTGGGCCAATCTCCTCTTCATTACCATTCCCGTCGCACCCCATAACAAATGTTGGGGAGGTGTTGAACTCGGGGGCTTCTGTATTGCAGGGGAAGAGAACGACATACGGGATGCCGTGACCCAAGTGACCCGGATCTGGCCCAACACGGATCCGAAATCATTCCTAAAACTCATCCCCTCACTCTGCCAAATCACGCCGAGCGCCCTGCGCGGATTGGGCACGCTTACCCTGGAGACTTCCTTTTCCTCGGGGCTCAACTCCAGCGTTTTCTTTCGCCGCCTGAACGAGAAGTATCTCCAGCAATGCAAGATTGCGGAAGCCGTCGCTGATATCCGGAATCAAGAGACCACCTCCCCGGATATTCTGGGCGATACGTATCAACTGCTCGCGTTCCTCCAGCAAAAGGACAAGCCGGGAGCGATGTCTTTTGTTTCAAAATATCTCGCCAAACTGCTGATGGCCAGCAACTGGGACCAGACCAAGCTCAAGGCGCATATCAGGGTTCTTCTGGCCGTGATGACCAGTCAGAAAATCCTGGGAGGCACCCCCTGGCCGGTGGCGACCAGTCGGGAAATGCGCCAGATGCTCAGACTGGAGCATGCCGCAACCACCGAAGAGAGTTGTTACGAGGTCGCCGAATGGATCCAGGAGTATTTCGCCGGAACGTCTCCCGCCCTGCAGGACTCCGCTCCCCTGCCTGAGCGGGTGACAGACTGGCTTCACGCACACTTCCAGGATCACGTCACCCTGACCACGGCTTCCCGTGCCATCGGGATCAGTGCCTCAACCCTGGTGCATCGCCTGCGTCGGGAAGCCGGAAAAACCTTCAAGCAACTGCTCACGGAGATTCGTCTTTCCGAAGCCAAAAAGCTCCTCGCCACCACATCACTCGGGATCAGTGAAATCGGGGGCAGTTGCGGATTTTTTGACCAAAGCCATTTCACCCGCGAATTCAAGCGCACCGTCAACCTCACCCCGGGCGAGTTCCGGAAACTTCTGCGCGTCCCGGATAATGCCCTGCTCCTGACCGGCCTGAAAAATCTGGATGAAGCCACCTCTGCACTATGACACATCCTCAAGTTATGAGAATACTCGTTCATCAGGTTAATGTTCCGCTCACTTATGACGACCCGACGATCCTGCGTCTGGTGGGCCGGAAAATCGGCTGCGAGCCTAATTCCCTATCCAACCCGAAAATCATCCGCCGCTCCTTGGATGCCCGGGCCCGGAACCCGGAACCGGTGTATGCCCTCACCGTCGAGGTGGACTTCAATCTCCCCACCCTGCCCCCTTCAGCCAAGAGCCCAACCGTGGAAATCGTAACCGGTTCTGCGGAGGATGAAAAACCCTGCACAAGGGTTCGAGCTTTTCCTGAAGGGGGCGTCCGCCCCGTCGTCGTGGGTGCCGGACCCGCAGGCTTGATGGCCGCCTACCAACTCGCCATGGCCGGGGCGCGACCTCTTCTGATTGAACGTGGCGACGACACCCCGGGGCGGGCCCCAAAAGTTGCGCAGTTCTGGAACGACGGAATCCTGGATCCGGAAAGCAATGTCCTCTATGGCGAGGGGGGCGCGGGACTATTTTCGGACGGTAAACTTACCGCACGAAGCAAGGAACGGGGCCGCATCCGGGATTTCATGGCGCTGCTGCATGCCTGTGGGGCGCCGGAGAATGTCCTGATCGATGCTGAACCCCATGTCGGTAGCGATGCCCTGTTGACCATCGTCCCCCGCCTCCGGGAACGAATCCGCGCCGCCGGGGGCGAGGTACGATTCCGGTCACGCCTGGAGGCCGTCATGATTGAGGCCGACCAGCTTCGGGCGATCGTGGTGAACGGACAGGAAATCGCCTGCACGCATTGCATTCTGGCTGTGGGACACAGCGCCCGTGATGTTTATGAAATGCTGGCGAAACAGGGCGTGACCCTCCAGCCGAAACCTTTCGCTGTAGGCGTGCGCCTGGAGATTCCCCAGTCAGCTATCGACCGCGCCCAGTATGGGCGGTTTGCGGGAAGCCCCCAACTGGGAGCCGCGAGTTTCCGGCTAACCCGACGCGAGGAAGCCGGACTCCGCTCCTGCTACAGCTTCTGCATGTGTCCCGGAGGGAAAGTCATCACGTGCGCATCGGAACCAGGGCTTCTGACCACCAACGGCATGAGTTATTCAAAACGGTCATTGCCGCTCGGCAATGCCGCCTTTCTGGTTCCCGTCGGTCCGGCCGACTATCCTGAGCACGCCATTCCCGCATTGGCAGGCGTCGAGTTTCAACGCAAACTCGAGCGCGAGGCTTTTGCGGCGGCGGGGGGCGGCTATAAAGTCCCTGCCACGCGTCTGGTTGACTTCCTGGCCAAAAGCGTTTCTTCCGCTCTCCCGGAAGGAGGTTCGTGCCCCGCCGCCGTACCGGTTGAATTCCGGACCATTCTGCCGGATTTTGTCACAGCCACCTTAGAGAATGCCATTCCCCCGATGTTACAGGAATTGTACGGCGTAAAGTTGAAGGACGCCGTCCTGTACGCCCCGGAGACCCGCAGCTCAAGTCCACTTTGGATCACCCGTCATCCGGAGGGAGAATCCGTCAACACACGCGGCCTCTATCCCGTTGGGGAAGGCGCCGGATACGCCGGAGGCATCGTCAGTTCCGCCATCGACGGCATGCGTGCGGCGGAGCATCTTCTGAAAAGTCTTTAATCACCACCCCAGTTGAGGACAGCCCTTGACGGGACGCAGAAACCCCATAATGATCAAAAGCAATCACCCTCCTGGACATCGGCTCACACGATGAAGTTTAGAGAAGTCAGGGTCAGACCTAGAAACTAGAAAACAGCACTTTCTCCAAAACCTCATATTGCTTAGCCAAGGCTGGATCCATCGCCATGCGGGCGGAGAGTAGACGCCGTTGCTTACCAATGGCACTCTCATGCCCGTACCGGAACCGCTTTGCCAGTGCCCGTTGCGTGACATCAGCCACCTGACAGCCCAGCTCGAAGACCATCGCCTTTGCCTCCCGAGCCCGGCGACTACGTCCATACAGAACCTCACGATTGATCCTGAATTCCGTCATCACAGCCTGCTCAACATCCTCGAGTGAAGGAGTTCTCTTTTCAGGAGGAATGACATCGGCGGCGAAGACCACATCCTGCATCTGGTCATACAAGGACTGCTCTGCTTCCTCCTGAAATGACTCATCCCCAAACGCATACCGGCTCCGTCGCCCCGATTTCCGGATAACTTCGTCGTCGTCGCCAAGCATAGACTCCACATAGTTGCGATAAGCATCCTGATTCCCCCGAACGGTATGGCACCCCATCAGCGGTAGCCACCGGTAGTTGATGCGCTCCTCTCGGGAACCGAGTCCTGCGTAACCGAGGTAACTGCTCCAGCGCCATCGCTCCAGAACCGCCTTCTTCGCCTCGACTCCCTGGGCGGCACACTCCCGCACCTTGACTGGATTAAGATGCTGGTAGCGGGTCAACCGGACAAGATATTCATCCCCGTCCACCAGCTTCGCCCTGAACCGTCCCTGAAAACAATGCCCGGGCCGTTGCTTCTTGTGTCGGAAATAGAGGCTGTATGCCGTATTCAGCCTCTGCATGAAACGCGACAAATTCCCGCGCGGCGTCTCAATCAGGAGATGATAGTGATTCGGCATCAGGACATACGCGTACAAGACCACCTGGTCCGCCTCCAACGCATGATCAAGCTGCTTAAGGAAACGCCCGTAATCCGCCGGCTCGAGAAACACCGCCGCGCGCCCGTTCCCCCGGCTCATCACATGATACTTCGCCCCCGCGTATCGAATCCTCCATGGCCTTGGCATGCCCCGTATATTTCCCCCAAGCCAGAAGCAAGTCAATCATTTATCTATATATTTAATATAGCGAACAACTCACTCGCCGACGCCGCAGGGCACCCCACCACCCAACGATGCTATTTTCTAGTTTCTAGGTCTGACCCTGGCGCACCTCAACGATGCTATTTTCTAGTTTCTAGGTCTGACCCTGGCGCCCCTGACCCTGGCGCCCCTCAATAGGTTCAGACCTCCTGACATAGGGGCATGATATTCTGTCCGCTTTTTCACCGTTTTC
>JBAXMJ010000091.1:0-10114 GCA_037134355.1 bacterium
GCCCCTTCCCCTCCGCCTCCATCTTCTCGTGATAGTAATCATACCCGCCCGGAAATCGCCGGACAGTCGGCGGAGTCATCGCCAGAATGCTCGTGGCCACATTCCGCGTGAACTCAATGTCATGACTCACGAAACAGATCGTTCCTTCATAATCATGCAGCGCATTTTCCAGCGCCTCGCGGGAGGGAATGTCCAGATGCGTGGTCGGCTCGTCCAAAAGCAGGAAATTCGGAGGATTCATCAGCAGGCGCGCAAACGCGACCCGCATCTTTTCGCCACCGCTCAACACCGCAATCTTCTTATCCACCGCATCGCCTGAGAAAAAGAATCCACCCAAAACGCCACGCACCTCGCGCTCCGACAGGTTGGCCGACGCTGATTTCACGGTTTCCAGAACGGTCCGGAGCGGATCCATCATTTCCGCAAAATCCTGGGCCTGATAGCCGATCACCACATTGTGCCCCATCACCCGTCGCCCCTCGTTCAGGGGAAGCCGGCCGGCAATAGTCTTGAGCAGGGTTGTCTTCCCCATGCCGTTCAACCCCACCAGTCCGATCTTTTCGCCACGTTCAATCCGCAATTCCAGACCCCGCAAAACCCAGTTCTCGCCATCATAGGTCACCCCGGCCTGATCAAGTCGCATCATTTCCACACCGCAAAGAGGAGGCTTCGGAACTTTGATCCGGGGGGCGCGCATGACAACGCGGGGGATCTCGATCTCATCCATCTTCTCCAGCATCTTCATCCGGCTCTGGACCTGGGATGATTTCGTGTTCTTTGCCCGGAACCGCTCGACAAACCGTTCAATTTGTTCACGGCGCCGATCCTGGTTGCCGCGAGCCGCCTCAAGCTGCGCATGGCGCATCCGGCAATCTTCCTCATACTTGCTGAAGTTGCCCGCATACCGCGTCACCATACCCCCCGCCACTTCCATGGTCACCGTGGTCAACGAATTCAACAGGTAGCGGTCATGGGAAATCAGAATCATGGTGCCCTTGTAATCCCGGAGATAACGCTGGAGCCATTCCACGGCAGGAATATCCAGGAAGTTGGTGGGCTCATCCAGGAGCAGTAGATCCGGGTCGGCTACCAGGGCGCGCGCCAGTTCGGCGCGCATCTGCCAACCGCCGCTGAAGGAGACAAAAGGCGAGTGAAAATCACTGGCCTTGAAGCCCAGTCCGCCCAGCGCCGCCTTGGCACGACCGCTCAGGGCATATCCGCCCTGATGCTCGAATTCGGACTGCAGAACGCCAAGCCGCCGGACAATCCGGTCGCGCTCCACTTCGTCCGCCCCGCCGAGCCGTTCCTCCAGCGCTTCGATTTCTCGCTGGTTCACCATCAGGGACGGCAAGGCATTTTCGGAGTATTCAAGAAGATTGATATCCGGTGACGACGGCTTGAGTTGCTGGCGGAGATGGCTGACCCGGATATCGCGCGGCAACGAGACTTCACCCCGGTCCTGGGTCGACTCATCCGTCAGAAGTGAAAAAATCGTACTCTTTCCCGCGCCATTGGGCCCGACAATCCCCACCCGTTCGCCGCGATTGATCCTGAACGACACATCATTCAGCACCTGCTGCGCCCCGAATCCCACTGAAACATTACGAAAATCAATCATAGAAGCGCGGAAGATTACCGATAACCCCCGCAAAAGAAATATAAAAGTTGAAGAGTCAAAGGGTAGGGAGGCCTCTCCGAGGCCTCCGCTGTCGTTAGTCCTGGAGGCCTCGGAGAGGCCTCCCTACCCTAGAATATTCAACACCATGATGAGGAAGAGGGTCGATAGAACTTGATTTTGGCCATATCTGGCCTATTCTGAGCCCGTTATCTTGACTGAACTGATTCTCAATTATAGGACACTGATGATGAAAGCGAAAATAAAGAAACTGATCCCGAGCGCCAAAAAAACAGCCGTCAAATCCGGCACCATCAAGGCGGCAAAAGCACCCGTTAAAAAAATCTCAACACCCACGAAAAAGGCACCCGGCCCCAAGGTGGCTATAACGGAAAAGCCCACCTCTTCGGCCTTGGAATCGATTCGCCAGGAAGTGGCCGCCCTTCGGACTCATCTGGTGAAAAGCATGGCGCCCGTCACCACTGGCACACTCGAGGAAGTGGATGCCCTGCGCCGGGTTCTCAATGACCTGATGGACGCGCGGATGAATGATGTCATCAGCGAACTGGTCGGCATCCGCAACACCGCCGCCTCATGCGGAGGAGAAGCCCGCCGCGTCACGGAACAGATGGATACCCTCCTCGCCGATCTCGGCGCCATGAAGTTTGAGGCCGAACGCCTGGAGCATGTTGATCCGCTTATTCACACCGTGACCCGTGAGATTTCCGATAGCCATCTCCCCGACGGCGTCGTGACGGAAACCATCCGGCCCGGCTTCCATACAGGACGTGGCATCGTGGTGGCCAAGGCCCTGGTGGCGGTCAACCGGAGGTCCTGACCATGGCTCGCCTCGGAATAGATTACGGGACCACCAACACGGTGGTAGTCTGCGCAGACCGAGGACGATACCCCCTGGTTCCGCACGTCACCGACACCTCGATCGGCCGTGTGGCCCGGGAGGTGTTCCCCTCGATGTTCGTCTATGACACCGCCACCGCCACCCTGCGCTTCGGCGCCGAGGCGGAGCGATCTCTGGCCGAACCGGGCGCTGCCCAGCGGTATATCCCCATCCGCTCCATCAAGCGTCGTTTTCGTGATTATGTGGATGGCATGCGCTTCGCAAGCGATGCCATTTCCGGCGGACTCGACATGCGCGACACCTTCCGGCAATTCACCCAGGCAATTTGTGCCTCGGTGCGGACCTCGGGAATCGTCGCCCCTGGCGAACCTCTGGAAGCGGTCCTCACCTGGCCCGCCAATGCCAATGGTGCCCAGCGCCACTTCACCCGTAGCGCCTTCCGCGATTCCGGGTTTACCGTCATCGGCACGCTTAATGAGCCGTCCGCTGCGGCCATCGAGCTGGCCGACCGGCTCGTTCACGGGAACCGTGCCAAGGCGCGGCAACTTAAGATGACCATCGGGGTCTTTGACCTGGGTGGCGGTACGTTCGATGCCTCGGTGGTGCGTATCAACGCGGCCGATTACACCGTGCTTGGTTCTTCTGGAATAGAAACGCTCGGAGGCGACGATTTTGACGAGACCCTCGCCCGTCTCTTCTGTGAAAAGCTAAACCTTGATTTCGACGGACTTTCCCATTTCCACAGGACACTCCTGCTTATTCAGGCGTGCCGTGAAAAGGAACGGTTGAGCACAGGCCAATCCCGAAGCCTGACTCTGGATCCCGAGGAAATCGGGCTTCCCGGAAGCTCAGTCAAGGTGACCGCCGCCTCTTTTGAGAAGTGCCTATCTGCACTCATCGAGCCCGCCGTCGAAAAACTAGCCGAAGTGATTACCGGTGCCGGGACTGACGATCTGGAAACGATATACCTGGTGGGCGGATCATCGCGCCTGCCTGTGGTCAGCAAACTGATCGCGCGCCGTTTCCCCAAGATCAAACTGTTCACCACCGACAAACCCTTCAGCGCCACGGCCATGGGCGCGGCCATCCACAGTTCAGAAACTGTTCGCGTTCATGAGGTCTTCGCCCGACATTTCGGAGTAATCCGGTTGGCCGACCATGGGACCCGCGAGGTGTTTGCCCCGGTATTTCAGGCAGGCCTCAGATTGCCGGCGCGGGGCGAGCCCCCCATCAGCACGGATATCCGCTATCAGCCGCGTCATAACATCGGGCGTCTTCGCTACCTGGAATGCACCTCTGTCGATGCCGATGGCAAGCCTGTCGCCGGCCTTCGCCACTGGTCCGAGATCCTGTTCCCTTACGACTCCGGCCTGGCGGTGAATGACGCGTTGCATCCGGATCGAATCTGTATCCGGGATAATCTGGCTACCGAAGCCGTTGAAACGTATACCTGCGACAATGACGGAATCATCACGGTACAAATCAGCCGGGGTGATGGCCAGTCCCGAACATTTGAAGTGTTCAGGGGGTGAGTGAGTAAGGGATTCAGAGTTCGGGGTTCAGGAGAATGCTTCTATGAGCAACGAGGGGAGGAATAAGATGATTGAAAAAGAGATTCCTCTTGTCGCGAGTGATCCTTATCTCAAGCCGTTTGAGCCGGTGATCCGGCGTCGGCTGCAGCACATCGGGGATACGGAACAACGCCTGACACAGGGCAAAATGTCCCTGCCAGACTTTTCCGCCGGCCATGAATACTTCGGATTGCATCGGCCGGAGGATGGATCCTGGGTCTTGCGGGAATGGGCGCCCAATGCTGGATCCATTGCCCTGATCGGGGATTTCAACCACTGGGCTCCGGCAACAGACTTCTATTTTCGCCGACTCGGAACAAACGGGATCTGGGAACTTAAACTTCCGTCAGACCGCCTCAAACACGGGGATCTGTTCAAGCTCCTCGTGTCATGGCCGGGCGGGAGCGGAGAACGCATCCCCGCCTATGCCCGGCGCGTTGTGCAGGATGACTCCACGAAAATATTCAGTGCCCAGGTCTGGTGGCCCGATCAGCCGCACGTCTGGAAACACGGAAACTTCCGGCGCTCCAATGAGGCTCCCCGCATTTACGAGGCCCATGTCGGGATGGCACAGATCGAACCCCGGCTCGGCTCGTACCGCGAGTTCCAGGAGAAGATCCTGCCTCGCATCGTGGAAGCCGGTTACAACACGATCCAACTCATGGCCATCCAGGAACATCCCTACTACGGCTCGTTCGGCTACCATGTCAGCAGCTTCTTCGCTGCGTCCTCCCGCTTCGGCACTCCCGAGGAACTGAAATCCCTCGTGGATGCGGCACACGAAGCCGGAATCGCCGTCATCATGGATCTCGTCCATTCGCATTCGGTTCGCAACGAACTCGAGGGTCTCGGCCGGCTGGACGGAACCCCGCACCAGTATTTCCACGAGGGGAACCGTGGCGATCATATCGCCTGGGATTCACGCTGCTTCAACTACGGCAAAACCGAGGTGCTGCATTTCCTGCTCTCCAACTGCCGGTTCTGGCTCGACGAATACCACTTTGACGGCTACCGCTTCGACGGGGTCACCAGCATGCTCTATTACGACCATGGTCTGGGCAAGGCCTTTACAAACTACGAGGATTACTTCGGGGCCAATGTGGACGACGATGCGCTCGTCTACCTGTCCCTGGCCAACCGGGTCATCCACACGGTTCGTCCGGATGCTATGACCGTGGCTGAGGATGTCAGCGGCATGCCCGGCCTGGGAACGACCGGGGAGAACGGTGGTATCGGCTTCGACTATCGTCTCGCCATGGGCACGCCCGACCACTGGATCAAGCTGATCAAAGAAGTGGCCGATGAGCAGTGGCATGTGGGCAACCTGTACCATGAGCTGACCAACCGGCGACAGGACGAAAAAACCATTTCCTATGCCGAGTCCCATGATCAGGCGCTGGTGGGTGACAAGACGATCATCTTCCGGCTGATCGATGCGGACATGTACACTTCCATGAGTGTATTCACCAACAACCTTCGCGTGGATCGCGGGATCGCCCTGCATAAGATCATCCGGCTCGTCACACTGGCAACAGCCGGCCATGGGTACCTCAATTTCATGGGGAACGAGTTCGGCCATCCCGAATGGATCGACTTTCCCCGTCAGGGCAATGACTGGAGTTATCACTATGCCCGCCGCCAATGGAACCTCCGCGACGACAGTACCCTCCGGTACCGGTTCCTTGCTGAATTCGACAAGGCGATGATGGCACTCTGCCAACAACACCGTTTAATCGAGACACCCGGGCCCCATTTCCTCAAGGAACATATCTCCGATCAAACCCTGGCCTTTGAACGCGCGGGCCTCATTTTCATTTTCAACTTCAGCCCGGACAAATCGTTCACCGACTATCCCATTCCCGTTCCACCCGGAAAATACCGGCTCCTGCTCGACAGTGATGCCGCCGCCTTCGGCGGATTCGGGCGGATCATCCCTTCTCAGGACTATATCGAGATCACTGGAAAGATTTCTGTCTATCTCCCCTCCCGGACCGTTCTGGTTCTGGCTCCTGAAATAACCGACGGCAAGAAACCGCAGGCGCCCCGGACAACCACGCCCCGCAGCAAAAAGAAAACGGCATGAGTACGTCGGCCCAGCCACCATGTCGGGGACATCTCTTTCACCGCACCGCCATGCTGGTCGGCAAGCCGGCCATGGACCGCCTGGCCGCCGCCAAAGTCGCGGTATTCGGCGTGGGTGGAGTGGGTAGCTGGGCGGCGGAAGCTCTGGTACGATCGGGCATTGAACAGATCACTCTCGTTGATTCGGATGTGGTGTGCTCCACCAACGTCAACCGGCAACTCCAGGCCACCGCCCTGAATATCGGGAAATCCAAAGTCGAGGAACTGAAAAAGCGGCTTATGGAAATCAATCCCGGTGCCCGGATCGAGGCTCGCCACATGGCCTACACCGCCCGGACCTGCGATCAGTTTGACATGACTTCATTCGACTATGTCCTGGACGCCATCGATAGTCTCCAGAACAAAGTCCTTCTGATTGAGAGCTGTCTGGATGCCGGGGTCACGATTTATTCCTGCATGGGAGCGGGAGCCAAACTGGATCCCACCCAGGTCAAGGCCGGCCCGCTGTCCCGTACCCGCATGTGCCCCCTGGCCAAGATGGTCCGGAAACGGCTGGGCAAGAAATGCGTCTCCAAGGAATTCCTGTGCGTGTACAGCGAGGAACCGCCCCGGGACCCTGAACTGGAAACCTTCTGCGGCACCGGGAAGTGCGCATGCAGCCATCCCCCATCCCTCCCGGATGATGATAATCCCGACTGGTGCGCCCGGAAAACACGGGTAAACGGAGCCGTGGTCCACGTCACCGCCGTCTTCGGGTTCACCCTTGCGGGCCTGGTCATCCAGGATCTGAGCCGTCCCACACCTCGCTCACCTGATCCGGCGGCGCCACAACTACCGTGACATGGTGATGGCCCGCCTTGGCCAGGGCTCCGGAAATAGTCTTCCGCGCCAATTCAGGATGGTTGCATTCTCCGCTTAGATGGGCCAGGAACACGGCCTTCAAATGCGGACCGGCAATCTCCGAGACCAATTCCGCCGCGTGCTGGTTGGAAAGATGACCCTGCCGCCCGCTGATGCGTTGCTTGAGATGCCAGGGCCGGTCGGCGTCTTTCAACATCTGTTCATCATGATTGGATTCAATCACCAGGACGTTGCAAACCCGGAGCCGTTCCCGGATCAACCCGGTCACCATGCCCATATCGGTCACCACCCCGACCCGGGTTTCACCCTGGGCAATGATAAAGCCAACCGGATCATAGGCATCATGGGGAACCGTAAAGGGATTGATGGTCAGATCCCCGATCTGGAACTCAGCGCCGGTTGAAAAGACATTCCAGGGAAGTTTCCTCTCCCCAACCCGGGCCTCAATCCCCTCAATCGTACCGCGATTGGCATAGAGTTTGATACGGTCGCCCTTGTTCAGAACCGCCAGTCCGGAAGTGTGGTCGCTGTGCTCATGCGTCACGCAAATGGCGCAGATGGAGTCAAGGGATGCCCCGCACTCAGCCAATCGCTGCCCCGTTGCCCGCCCGCTCAGCCCGGCATCCACCAGGATCCCCGTCTGGGCCGAAGCCACATACGTGCAATTCCCACCACTCCCGCTTCCTAACACACAAACCCGCACACGCCACCTGTCCCTTTCGTCTTCCCAACACCATACCAAATAACACTGAACCCATAACCAATAACTTTCCCCCTATTCCCTTTCTCCTTGTGACTCCAGGGGAGCAAAGTTATAGTTTCCCCATGGCCCAGCAATCACTCCATCTCAGCCAGGAACAACGCCTTAGCATGGTGTTGGCCCCCCAGTTGCGCCAATCCCTGGAAATGCTGCAGTCGCCTGCCTTGGAACTGCGGGCCATGATCCGGGCTGAATTGGACCAAAACCCGACCTTGGAGGAACTCCCGATCGATACCCCCCCGGTCGAAATCGAAAAGGTGAACGCTGAAATCGAAGAGCACAAGTCGATGGACTTCACCAAGGAATTCGAAATCCTGACCCGCCTCGATGACGAGTGGAAGGATTACTTCTTCCAGCAGCGCGAGTACCAGCCGCATTCTTCCGAAAGCACTGAAAAACAAAACTTCCTGTACGACTCCATCACCCAGGGTGAATCCCTCCAGGAACACCTGCTTCATCAACTCGCAATGGCCGAATTCAGTAACGCCGACAAGGCGCTGGGCGAACTCATCATCGGCAGCATTAACGAGGATGGCTACCTGACCTCCAATATCGAGGAACTGGCCGCCACGTGCGGTGCCGATGCCGGACACCTGCAGGACATTCTTCTGGTGATCCAGGATTTCGACCCCCTTGGCGTCGGCGCCCGCGACCTCCGGGAATGCCTGCTGTTTCAACTGGAACGCCTTGGCAAGGCGGAGAGCACGGCAGGACGCATTGTGAACGCCCATCTGGAGCGTCTGGCCGCCCATAAACTTCAGGATATCGCCAAAATCCTGAAGGTTTCAAATGAAGAGGTGCAACTCGCCGCCAACTTTATCGCCACGCTGGAACCGAAACCCGGTCGCGCCTACAGCTCGGAATCCTCCCCCTACATCACCCCGGAAGTGGTTGTCCTCAAAGTTGAAGATCACTATGTTATCGTCATGAACGATGATGACCTGCCCCGCCTCCGGATCAGCAAACACTATCGCTCGCTCATGAATGACACCCATACCGGGCAGGAAGTTCGCGACTACATCCAGGAACGGGTTCGTTCCGGCGCGTTCCTGATCAAGAGTATCCACCAGCGGCAGCAGACCATTTTCAAGATCGCCACGGAAATCGTGAGGGTTCAGACAGAGTTTCTGGATCAGGGCATTTCCCACCTCAAGCCGCTCACCATGTCGGAAATCGCCACGGTTGTAGGCCTGCATGAAACCACCATCAGCCGTGCCGTCGCCGGCAAACATATGAAGACCCCGCAGGGCACCTTCGAAATGAAGTATTTCTTCACCCCGGGCCTGAAAACAGGCGATGGTCATGTTGTCTCAAACAAAACGGTCAAAGATGCCATAGCTACCCTGGTTGCCGAGGAAAGCACGGAATCGCCCCTTTCAGACCAGGAGATCCTTGAAATCCTCACCGAGCGCGGCATCCAAATCGCCCGCCGCACCGTCGCCAAATACCGCATCGCCCTGAAAATCGCCCCCTCCCACATGCGCAAGCAGTATAACTAAGAAGGGTTCAGGCGACAGGGTTCAGGTAATCTATGCTCTGGGATCCTGATATTGAAAAACGGCTCAAGAAGAAGTTACACCCCCTGGTCGCACGAGGGGAAGCCTTCCATATTGCGGATATTCCTCCTGCGGCGGAAGCGTGGATTGTCTGGGAACTCGCCCGCCTGTCGGGACGATCTGTCCTGTGGGTGACCGATGGGGCCCGTACCCTCGAATGGCGGGCTCGCGATCTGAATACCCTGACGCCGCCCGATACCCTGCCCGCCCTCGTCTTTCCCAGCTGGGAAGTGGTGCCGGACACCGGACATAAAACCAGCCCCGACGCCAGCGTCATCGGGGCCCGGCTCGCCACGCTCGCCGAACTCACCGCCCCGGCCCCCCGCGTCGTGGCCACCTGTGCCCAGGCGCTCATGGAACTCACCCTGTCCCGGGAGGCCTTTCAGGATACCACCCGGAATCTGGTTGTGGGCGATCAGACCGACCCCACAGACCTGATCCAGCACCTTGAAACCATCGGCTATGCTTTTTTCGCCGAGGTTCAGGCGCCCGGCGATGCCGCCCTGCGGGGCGGGATCCTTGATATCTGGCCCCTGACCAGCCGCTGGCCACTGCGTCTTGAATTCTTCGGATCGACACTGGAATCCATTCGCACCTTCGATCCCGCTGAACAACGTTCGCTTGAACCACTGTCCACCGCCACCTTGACTCCCGTTAGCGAATGGAAACTCCTCCGGGCCAGCCCCAATAACAAGGCTTCCCTGCTGGATCACCTCGCGTCCTCGCTCATCGTGGTCTGGTCGGATCAGGACAGCATTCACGCCCATTCCGACATTTATGAAAATGTCATTCAGGAGGCAAAGGCCTCCA
>JBAXMJ010000092.1:0-10029 GCA_037134355.1 bacterium
CGCGCCCCCAGGCTAACTTACTCCGCCAAAAGCTAACTTACTTTGTCCATCGACCTTTTTTTTCACCCCCCCATTCCGGGTCAGGCACGGGGATCCGCTAATTTCGGCGTCGTGGTGAAAAAACTCTCCCCTGTCTCAGCGTTACGAATTTCAAAATCCTCCACATGTCGGCCCGGATCCGCGCGGAAGCTGAGGTATCCCGAAAATTTATTTTCCAAATCCATGAGAATCATCTCGTCTTCCTTGCGCAGGCGCTCCAGCACCGTCGGGTTCACCACCACTTGAAGCTTTCGCTGCCCCGCGTCCTTGAACCGGCGCATCAGAGCCGAAACCTGCCGCTGGATCTCCACGCTCATCGAAAGGGATGACTTGACACTGCCCCTGCCCTTGCAATACGGACAGTCGACATACATCGACGAAAGCACCCCTTCGTCCACGCGCTGCCTGGTCATCTCGAGCAGTCCGAGATTCGAAATCGGAAGCACATTCGTCTTCGCTTTATCCCGGTGCAGGGCGTCTTTGATCGTTTTGAAGACCGCATTGCGGTTCTTTTTCTGCTTCATGTCGATGAAGTCAACCACGATCAGTCCGCCCACGTTGCGAAGCCGCAACTGGCGCGCCACCTCCTCGGCGGCCTCCGTGTTTACTTCAAAGATCACATCCTCCTGGGTCTGGGCCCCTTTGTGCCGCCCGGTGTTCACATCTACCGAGATCAGCGCTTCGGTTTCTTCAAAGATGATGTACCCGCCGGACTTGAGCATCACTTTCCGGGCGAAGGCATTTTCCAACTGCCGCTCCAGATTGAAGTGCTCAAAGATCGGCACCGACCCCTCATACTGCTGAATCCGGGAGCGAACTCGCCGAGAAATCCGGGAAGCCAGATCCTTGATGCTCTCAAACTTGGCCGGATCGTCCACCACAATGCGGTCGATATCCTCAGTCAACCAGTCACGCACCACCCGTTCCACCAGGTCAAGTTCCTCGTACAGACAGCACGGCGCGGGTATTTCGCGGATTCTCCGGGTCACTTCATTCCACCCGTCAACCAGCCCCCGCATGTCGCGGACAAAACTTCTCTGTTTGGCACCCATACCAGCCGTCCGGATGATCAACCCCACGCCCTCGGGCACCGGCAGTCGGGCGAGGACCTTCTTCAGGCGCATGCGCTCCTTCTCGTCCTCGATCTTCCGGGAAACCCCCTTCAGATTGCTCCCCGGCATCATCACCAGATACCGCCCCGGGATGCTCAGGTTGGCCGTCACACGCGGCCCCTTGGTGCTGATGGGCCCCTTGGTCACCTGCACGATGATCTCGGAACCGATCGGGAACATCCGGGCGATTTCCTCGCTCGAATACCGCTTCTTCTTGGTCATCGTCCGGATCGTGATATCCTCGGCCGCTTCCAGCCGCGCCGCATCCTCGGGAATCATGTCCCAGTAATGCAGAAACGCATTCTTCTTGAGGCCAATATCCACAAAGGCCGCCTGCAACCCGTCCTCCAGGTTCTTGACCACCCCCTTGTAGATCCCTCCTACAATCCGCTCCTCGGTGGGATGCTCCACCTGGAACTCCTCAAGCTTGCCGTTCTCGAGCACCGCAACGCGCGTCTCGAGGCTCTCGACATTGATAACAATCTCACGCTTGAAACTCTTCCGCCCAAACCGGAATCCAAACATCGTATCCTTCCTTTCTTGACGGCCTCACAAACCCGGACGCCGTACATATACACTCTGTATTAAACCCAAAGTAAACAGGGTGATCACCATGAACGTTCCGCCGTAACTCACCAGCGGCAAAGGGATCCCAACCACCGGCAGCACGCCGATCGTCATCGCCACATTCACGAAAGCGTGCGTAAAAACCATGGTCACAATCCCCACGCACAACACCCGCCCCATCTTGTCACGCGCCACCATGGCCGCGTATAACCCGCATATCGTAAGGACCCCGTACAATCCCAGCACCAGCAGCGCCCCCGCAAACCCCGTCTCTTCCGCGATAACGGAAAAAATGAAGTCCGTAGGTGCCACCGTGCGCGGCAGGAAGCCCAGGATATTCTGGGTTCCATTCAGGAATCCTTTTCCCGTGAGTCCACCCGAACCCACAGCAATCTCAGACTGACGTTTATTCCATCCCGTACCCATCGGATCCTTCCCGGGATGCAAAAACACCGCGATTCGGTCACGCTGGTAGTCGCTCAACCGGATCGTTTGAAAAAACTTCTCCTGGTGCTCGGGCGTCATACCCAACCGCTCAGGAAGGGCCACCGCCGCCAGCACCAGCAGAATCACCAGCGCCCCGCCCGCCATCAGCGTCACCAAGGGCCGCACCGGGGCACCCGCCGCGAACAGCATGGCTGTCACAATCGGGAGAAATACCAGCGCACTCCCCAGATCGGGCTCTTTCATCACCAGAAGCATCGGCACCCCCGCCAGGGCAAACAGTTTCCACATCGGGGGTAGCCGGGCATACTTTTCCGCCAACGGGCTCAACAGGCAGGCCCCTAGAATAATCACCGCCAGCTTCCCGATCTCAGACGGCTGCACCCCGATGCCCAGAAACATCAGCCAGCGCTTCGCCCCGTAAATCCGGGTTCCAAAAAACAAAACCGCCACAAGCAGAATCAGCCCCATGGCATAAAGCCCCCAGGAGACATCCCGGAGCCGGCGATAATCCATCATCGCCGTCACCAGATAACACCCCAACCCCGCTGATGCCCACACCATCTGCTTCCGGAACAGATCCGCCGTGGAATCCTCCCGCATCGTAGTGGCGCTATAAATAAAAAACACACCGATCACAATCAGCCCCAGGATTGCCACCAGCATCAGCCAGTTCATTCGCTTGAGCAGACGCAGGCTGGAGAAAAATTCACTCATCCACCCGCCTCACTTTCTAATGCCGGCCCGCGCCCGAAGATTCCCAGCATGAGCTCCCGCACCCGCGGCCCTACGGTCAACCCGCCTGATACCGCATCGTCCACCACCATGGCCACCGCATAACGAGGCTTGTCGTACGGCGCAAACACAATCATCCATCCGTGTTTCTTTCGGTCTTCCTTCTGCCCGTATTCCGCCGTTCCGGTCTTGCCGGCCATTTCAACGCCAGGAATCCCAGCCCGCCTTCCAGTCCCCGTGGGCGCCATGACGACATCATGCATACCCTGCCGAACCGCCTCCATCACCGATGGCGCCAGCGGCAGTTGCCTTACCTTGACGGATGGAAAATTCGTCAGAGTCGCCCCCTTCCAGTCGCGCAGTCCGGTCACCAGGCGCGGCCGGTACACTGTTCCGCCATTCGCCAGTGTGGCGGCCATCGACGCCATTTGCAGTGGCGTCACCGCCAGGGCACCCTGCCCGATCGAGAAGTTGCAGGTATCCCCGATACGCCAGTCATCATGCCAGGCCTTCGTCTTCCATTCCGAAGTCGGAACCACTCCGGGTGCCTCCCGATCCAGTTCAATCCCTGTTTTCGACCCCATTCCGAACAGCGAGGCGAGGTCGGAGATGGCCTCGTTACCGCACTTGACGCCAATGGTCGCAAAATACACGTTGCACGATTGCTCGATGGCGCGCCGCAGATCAACCCGTCCGTGCCCGTTCGGATTCCAGCACTTCATCGTTTTTTTCCCGATCATGTAATAGCCCGGACAGTCTACCGTCATTCCCGCCGTCACCGTTCCGCTGTTAAGGGCCGCCAGCGCCGTCACAGGCTTGAAAATACTGCCTGGCGCGTACACCTCCGCGACCGCCTTATTCAGCATCGGGCGGTTCGGATCCGCGTTGAACTGGTCCCAGAGGATCTTAGGGACAATCGGCACGAACTGGTTCGGACTGAATGTCGGCGAGCTGGCCAACGCAAGCACATCACCATTCCCGGGATCAATCACCACCACTGCGCCGGGCACATCCCGGATCGCGGATTCGGCCAGCGCCTGGATCCGGTTGTCAATCGCCAGAACCACTGAAGCCCCGGCCCGCGGCTCCCGCTCAACCTGCTCCGCATGCTTGAAGCCCGAGGCATCGATGCGAACCAGCCGCCCGCCCGCCTCACCCGCCATCACCGCATCGAACTTCCGCTCCAGCCCCATCTTTCCCTCCATCTCAGGCAGGGTGTACTGGTAGCCGGCAGCTTCGTCATCCGATAACTCCGCCTTGCCCACATACCCGAGCAAGTGCGCCGCGAGCTCGTTTTTGGGATAGATCCGGGCGGGCTCGACATAAATATCCACCCCCGTCATATCAAAGGAAGTCTCTGCCAGCCGCGCCAGCGCGGCGGGATCCAGACTCCGCCAGGCTACGAGCGGAAGGGGAAGCCGCCGCCGGATATGAAGCCAGATATCGTCCTCTGTGATCACCGGCTTGCGACCCAAAAGTAGCGAAAGTTCCGTGATCCGCCGCTGAATTTCCGCCACGGTATATTTCCATTTCCCGGGCTTCCTCATCTCCTCGAGGTAAAATGCAAGGCAGTAGCAGGGCTGGTTATCGGCCAGGGAGACCCCGTTGCGATCCAAAATCAGACCCCGCGGGGCAGGCAGGCGGATCCGACGCATACTCTGCCGGTGCAGGCTTTCCTCAAACTCGCCTCCTCGTGAAACTTGCAAACGAAACAGCATCCCCCCAAGCAGGACAAGAAGGGCAAGCATGATGAACAGGATCAGGCGGATCCTGCTTAACTCGGATTTGACCGTTTGGTTGCCTACCGGCATGCTACCGCGCCTCCGCCGTCGTTAATCCCACATGACGTTCCAAGGTGTCCGCCACCCACCACACCAGCGGCGCCACCACCAGTCCGAGAAGCGCATTGCCTCCTGCTTTCAATGCCACCCACCACAAGGGCATATCGACCGAAAGGGTATTGAGGGAGAGCATTCCGTACAAGCCAAGCGTAGTGAAGGCGGCCATCGCCGCCCCCAGCACTGCCATCGTAAGAACACTGTCCCGGAACATCGTCTCCCGGGTTTTCACCACAAATAATGCAAAAACAACCAGGCAAAGCGCAGAAGTTCCCACCGGAAACAAACTCATGGTATCCTGAATCATTCCCGCCAGTATGGCCGCCGTCACAGCCATTCCCCGCGGATGAACCAAAGCGTAATATAGCGCCACCGCCGGCAGAATCGGGGGTTTGGAAAGCCCCAGCCAGGCCGCCGCCGGAATGAGCCCCTGAATCAGCGCGCCCACCAGCAACAAAAAAACCATGATCGCCGCAGTCATTGATCCGCACCCTGTTTCCCCGTCACCACCAGAACACTCCTGAGTCGGCCAAGATCGGCCACCGGCTCAACTTCCCCGTGCTGATAAAGCCCGGTCTCGTCAAGGGTCATCCGGACAACCCGCCCCACCATCAATCCGGGCGGGAAAATCCCACCCAGCCCCGAGGTCATCACCCGTTCTCCTGATTGGATCGCCAGATCCTTGCGCAAATAGTCCACGCGAAAGAGCCCGGGTACACACAACACCCCCGTGCTGTGGACACCACTCAGAGAGACCCCGCCACCATGCAGAATCCCGAAAGAGCCCTCCTGGTCAAACCGAACGGATACCTTGAAGGACCGGTCTGAAATCAACAGAACATCGCAGGTCTGATCCGACACCTCGGTCGTACGCCCCACCACCCCGTCGGGCGTAATTACCGGCATGTTTCCGGAAAGGCCGTGTTTTCGCCCTTTGTCCAACCTGAGGGTCTGCCACCAGCCATACCCGTCATCACGGGCAATCACCTCACAAGCAACCGTTTTCAGGGACACTCGCTTCTGGTAATCAAGTTGCGTGCGCAACTCCTGGTTTTCACGCGCGAGTGGTTCAAGGGTTCGAAGCCTGGCGCGGAGCACTGCGGCTTCGCGATCCAGCCGGTCGCGCTCCTGGATCACCTCCGTGATGTTGCCCACCGCCGAAGACGTCTTCTGGACACCCGACATCAGGCGGGTGACACCTCCCTGGTAGGTCGCCATACTTTCGCGAAAGAATTCCCGAAGGGAGGACGACACAGCGGGGGGAAGGTTCAGAAGAACCAGAAAAAAGGTCGCCAATATCACCCAGAAAAGAAAGTTTTTATCCCTCACGTCAAAAGCCCTTCACATCAAACAAAACCCACAGAGACGTGGAGAGGACGGATTTGAGGATAAATGATGATCAGTAGGTACGCTGCTCGCCTGCGGCGATACGACGCAGGACGGTGAGCTCGGAGAGCACCACGCCTGTTCCCTCGCATACCGCACTGAGCGGATCGTCGGCCCGGTGAACCGGAAGCCCGGTATGTTCGGCAATCAGCTGGTCAATCCCCCTCAGGAGAGAGCCGCCGCCGGACATCACCATGCCACGATCCACCAAATCAGCCGAGAGTTCAGGCGGACATCGCTCAAGCGTCACCCGGATGGCGTCCAAAATGGACGACAACGGCTCCTGAAGTGCTTCCCGGATTTCCTCCGAGGTCACCGTCAGGGTCTTGGGCAGTCCACAAACCAGATCGCGGCCCTTGACCTCCATGGTCAATTCCTCCGCCAGCGGGTAGGCGGAACCGATCTTGATCTTGATACTCTCAGCCGTCCGTTCACCAATCATCAAATTGTAAACCCGTTTCATATACTGGGCGATGAACTCGTCCATCTCATCACCCCCGACACGCACGCTGCGACAGAACACTATGCCGGCCAGCGAGATCAGCGCCACTTCCGTGGTACCACCCCCGATGTCCACAATCATGTTCCCGGCCGGCTCCTGGACAGGCAACCCGACACCGATTGCAGCCGCCATCGGCTCCTCAATCAGGTACACTTCCCGTGCCCCTGCGTGCATGGCCGAATCCTTGACCGCACGCTTCTCCACTTCCGTAATTCCACTGGGAACCGCGATAATGACCCGCGGCCGCACCATCGAACGGCGATTGTGAACCCGGCGGATGAAATACTTCAGCATCGCCTCGGTAATTTCAAAATCCGCAATTACACCCGCCTTCATCGGACGGATGGCCACAATGCTCCCCGGGGTACGCCCCAACATCTGCTTGGCTTCCTCACCTACTGCCAAAACTTTGCGTGTGCCGGCTTGAATCGCGACGACCGAGGGTTCCCGGAGGACAATTCCCCGGTCCTTGACATAAACAAGTGTATTGGCTGTGCCCAGATCAATCCCGATATCATCGGAAAACAGCCCCAATAAAAGATTTAACATAGCGATTCCTTCTGCCCGCTGTTGCTCCGAAACCCACTCCGGACAACATAATGAGGCGTAATTTGCGGGAATGCGAGCATGGCGTCAAGCCCCAAATCCAGCCCCGCTTTCAGATAAATGATTTCCATTTCCGGTTCAGCCTCGGAGCGGAGCCGCTTCCGGCTCCCGACTCTCAGGAGGTCGGGATGAAGCCTCGCCGCTCCACAGACGCGGTTATTTCTCCGCCTGGAGGGCATCCGGATTCTTTAAGGACTTCTTTCCTTCCGATGCTAAGCGCCGTTCAACTTTCTTCACATCCTCGGCTGGCGGCAGGGATTCAGGGCGGATCCCGCGCTCTATCAGGGTGTTGCGAACAGCCTGATTATTGGTGATGTGCTCATTTGAAATGGCGTTTTCACTCGTCATTCCGTGCTGCCGTGCGTTGAAAACGGTGATTTCGGCGGCGAAATCCTTGGCCTTGAGAATGATCGTGGGGGCAAAGTCGGCCAGCGGACGGTTGTCCGGCACCTTCCACTGGGCCTTCATGGCCTGGGTGGTCTTGCCGAACAGGGCATGGTCGCCTTTACTGCGGATGATGGCGAAGTCTTCGTTGCCGCCGGTCTGCTCAAAAATGACCTGGGAAAGCTCCTTTTCCATGTCACTGAGCTTCCTGCGAGCCGAAACTCGTTCAGCCTCCAGTAACCGTTGTTCAATCAATTCCGCCCGGCGCGTCTGTACCGCGAAGTAAGTCTGAGCGAAAGCGATTTCCTGCTTACGCGGATCGCCATTCTGGGCGATAAGGTAACAGGCATAGCGGGTGAGCATTAAATCAGGAATTTCCTTTTCCGCGCTCTTGGGCATCTGGATCGTTTTGTTGACGTCAACAAAATGATCCAAGACAGCGTGGCCAGAAACTTCACAGGCTGTTTTGGCCTTGGAAATAACCGCGGTGAAATTCCTCCATTCATCGTAACCGAGAAGCTGTTGAATATCGCGCGCAAGCCAGTATTCAACGCCTCCGTCCGTCTGCTGAGCGCAGGATTCAAAGGTCGCTGTGAGAGTCTGAACAAGCTCAGTCTTCATGATTCAAGTATCTCCGCGAAGTTCCAGGAAATGGTAGTATTGATCATTCCCAGCTTGGCATAATCACAGGCCCCGTCTATCTGCCACTCTTTATCGCCTCACGAGCCCAGGGCCAGACAATCTGCCCTTCTCGTGGCCGCATTATGCCAACACGAAAATGATTCGCAAGGGGGAATGTGGAAAAGGACATTCCCCCGTTTTCAACTCCCTTTCACATTCCGTCGCGAAGCGACTTTGGAGTGCGGCGGCTTGACGCCGCCTTCACAAGGCCTGGCTTGACAGGCCGACACACGGTGCGTCAAGCCGCACCGAAGTAAAGCGGCGTCAAGCCGCCGCACTCCAAATTGATTGATGACTTGCTTTCCATAAATATCATTAGTATAACGATGTACTTGAATAAATTCATCACAATCCGTGACATTGCCATGGCGGCGGGGGTATCGCCGACGGCCGTTTCATACGCCATCCGGGGTAAGACGGCGGGCTTGAATATCCCGGCCGCAACACGGGCGCGGATCGTCGCTATTGCCCACCAGTGCGGCTACCAACCAAACCGGATTGCCCGTGACATGGTTCTCGGGCGCCAGTCGACCATCGGCCTGGTTCTCTCCGCCACGGAGGCGGCAACCTCCGCCGCGCTCATCCCGACCGTTGAACCCCTCCTCGCCGCCGCTGGCTACCGGCTTGTCGTCATCGCCTTGCCCGTTGATCCCGGCGCCGCCAGGGAGCGAGTGACGGCGTTGCTACACGACGGCGTCGCGGGGATTCTGTGTTGCCCCGCCGCCATCCCCTTCACCAGCCAAATCGTGGAGGGGAGTTGTCCGGTCTTCCCGGTTGCCCCCGGCGCCGCCGAATCATTGCTGAGAGCCCTCGGGGTATCGCTGCCTGCCGCGGCCGCACCCGTGACACCGCCTCAGACCAGTCCGTCGCCGCCAACGCCACTGCCATCTCCGGCGCCCCCGGCGCCAGTCAAGATTCCCGCTCCCGTAGTGATCCCCGCGGCCCCCAGCGTCGCAGCCACAAAGCCGGTCGCCCCACCTGTGACGGTAGTACCCGCTCCCGTCATTCCACCGAAACCTGAACCGGAAATCACCCTGTCGCCCGAGCCGCCCGTAGAAGTCGTCCCAGCGCCTGAGCCGGAGCCCGTTGTTATCCCGCCGCCTCCTGCCGCGGAGCCGGAGCCTATCATTCAGGAATCCATGCAGCCCGATCCGGAGCCGGTGATTGCCGAGCCGGTGCCTAATGTGCCGGAGCCTGAGCCACCATCCGTGTCAAATCCCGTGGAGCTTCGGGAACCCGTCATCCCTGCGGAACCTGAACCGGAAATTACCCCGTCGCCCGAGTCGCCCATAGAAGTCGCCCCGGCACCTGCCGCGGAGCCGGAGACTATCATTCAGGAACCCGTGCAGCTTGAATCGGCTCCGGTGATTCCCGAGCCGAAGTCCAGCGCACCGGAACCCGAGCCTGTCGCCGCTACACCCGAGCCGGTGATTACCCCGGAACCGGAGCCGCAAGCGCCACCGCCTGTGGTGATCGAAGCGGCCCCGGAACCGAGACCGGCCATCATTGAACCGACTCAGGTCCCCCCCGAACCCGATCCTCTACCATCCCCTGCGCCTGTTCTTCCGGATAATACGGAACCGATCCTTGAAGAGGCCGCAGCATCTGAGACGCCAGCGGGATCCCCGAGCCCCACCGAAGAACAACCGCCGCCCGAAGCCGCTGATGATGCTCGGATTAGCTGTCGCGGGAATTTCAAAAGTGGACAGTTGTAGCGAGCAAAAGTGGAATATCC
>JBAXMJ010000093.1:0-10020 GCA_037134355.1 bacterium
TCATCAAAAATGATCCCACCACCCTGTGCATGTAAAAGATGTGGGTAAAGATCAGCTCAAGGGGAGAGGGAATGGACCAGACTCTCCCTTGAAGATGATCTGCACCCTCTCCCCTTGAGGGAGAGGGATGGGGTGAGGGGGCTAGGACAGCTCGTGAATCACATGTCCACACACTGACATTCCGGCCTTTCTCGTCGAATCTGGACGACCTGTAATCAGGGGATGCCAGGAAGGAAGGTCATGTCCCTCCGCCAGCAACCTGTAGGAACAACTGGCCGGAAGCCATTTCCTGACTTTTTCAAAACTCACAAAAAGATCTGCGCATTCCGGCATTTTCCTTGCCCGATCCCGGTAACAGGTACATCGGCAGGTTTCCAGATCCAGATACTTGCAGGCCCATTTTGTATAACTGACAACCCGGGACTTGGAGTCCTCGTATTTCAGGACGCAACATCGCCCGCATCCACAGCATAACCGTCCCCACTCCGCCCGGGTCATTTCCCCCAGCGCTTTTATTTGCCAGAATGGTTTATGATTTGTCACGTCTTGCCCCTTACGTCTCACATCTCACGTCTCACATCTCACGTCTCACGTCTCACATCTCACGTCTCACATCTTTTCCCCCAACGCCTTGGCGCGCGCCTTGCGGGCAAGTTGGAGATCATCAAAGGAGACATTCCGGCGCTGGTAACGACTTTCCATCCGCTCCATGAAATTATCCCAGTCCTCCCGGGTCGGCGGCGTGGTGTAATCAAACTTTTCCTCGTCGGATCGCTTGAACTGCCACTTCACCCGGCCCTGCTCAACCGTCCACCTCACATCGCGCTTGATTCCATCCTCAAGTTTTTCAATCCAACAGACTTGTCGCATCATAAGATTTATCCTCCAAAACCGTTCTTCGTCAACTTGACCGTTTTCGGGCAGGTTGCATGTGAACAGCGTTTTGTTGAGACTAACGGCATGCGCTTGGGATGGCGCACGCGATAGGAAGTTGCCTTTTCATGGACGCATATTCCCTGTGCGTTTTGGCGTTGAACCCTATTCAACTTCGTGACTTGAGTCTGTATTTTCTGGATTAATGCGCCGCCTATTTGTTGCCCCAAAGCCACTGGGACGGCATTCCCTATCTGTCGTAGAGCTTCGCCCCACGTACCAGTTATCGCGAATTCGCTTGGAAACGTCTGGATTAACTTCGCCTCGTAAACGGTAAAATATCGCACTGAACCGTCGCGAAACCTGATCATATTCTCGCCACCCGGAACACCGTGTCCACCAGCCTTGATTGTTTTTGCAGGCGCGTCCATATCGCTCCCTGTGTGCCCTGCATATGTTCGCGCACCATCACGAAAGATATGGTCAGGTATCCCATGCTTAGCTCTCGGATCTGGAACATCCTTTAGCACGTCGCGCACAGTACGCCATGGCTTTAGTTCAGGATGGGAAAACCCGAAGGTGTTACGCAAGTCGTTTAGCCTCGGCATTAACGTTTCAGGGCACACTTCGCGGTGTGCCCTGGCGATCTTGTGCGTATCCCAATAAGAACCGGTAACGAACTTGTCCCACAATAACCGCTCTTCGCTATGCGTAGCATCAGGAAATTCCCAGGCGGAATCAATATCCGAGCGAATGCCAACAATCACGACACGTTCTCGGCACTGCGGGATCCCGTAATCGGCGGCGTTCACCAATGTTTTCTTTACGCGGTATTTGATTCCGTCATAACGGTCGTAATTTATAATTTGCAAGGATGCTAGATGCTCACGCCATGTGGCCTTCAAAGCGGTATGTGCATCGGGAAAAGTTAATCGAAGAATGATGTATCGAAAGTATTCCGAGAATGTATCCCTCAACAACCCCTTTACATTCTCAAAAACAAAGGCCTTTGGCGCGAGCGATTCAATCGCCTGGGCTGCATAGGGAAACATGTCGCGGTTGTCATTGAATGCGCCATGTTTCCCTCCTAATGAAAACGGCTGACATGGGGGCCCGCCAGCAACAACATCAATGTCTGAAAGAGAACTGAAATCAAATTCACGTATATCCCCTTCAAATACTTTATCTGCGTCGAAATTACGCCTCAGTGTGGCGCAGGCGTCTTTGTTGAATTCCACAAATGCACTATGCTCAAACCCTGAAAGTTCGAGGCCCTTCGCGAGCCCCCCTGCTCCTGAAAACAGTTCCAAGGACTTCATTGCGTCACCGAGAGTTTACTTAAGTGAGCATTGATGTCCGCAAGGATAGCGGTTCGCTTTCTTGGAGTGCCCTTGCATTTTATTGCCCACTGTCTTCCAGGATGGAGCACATCCCAGTCAGATACTGCTTGCTCATACCGCCCACTTCCGGGGTCGTGATTCCCAAACCCATCGACTGTGGAATTCCACAATGGCCTGTGCAGCTTGATTAATGCGGCTTCGATTGTCCCAATCATATCTGAACCGGCGTCTTCAAAAATCATGAAACGGCACATAAAGTCTTTTGCGGATAAGCCGGAACCGCCCCTGATGCTTCGACCGTGTTCTCGCAATCGATTGCAGAGTTCTCGGGATTGCTCCAATGGGTTGTCAGATGCTCGCGATTGACGCCAACCTGTCGGCACGGCTTTGCCAACATAAATAGCGTCTCTGTATGCCAACCTGTTAATTTCGCCGTATTTCGCATAAAGCGGAGCCTTGCCGATGTAGTAAAGCGCATAGACACCTGTTCCCAAGAAACTCTCCTGTGGTGGCAGAGGGAGAACAGGAGTGCCGTTGAAGAAGCGGACTGCATCCTTTACAAGTTCAACGAAAGCATCGTTTCGGTAGACGTGTTTCTGTCGATCAAATGGCTGTTTTTTTATCATTTTATTTTCGTTTTCCGGGGCGTGGGTTTCGCTCTCGTTCCCGCCTTCTTTCCGTCCTTTGGTTTCGGCTTGGCTTTCACGATCTTCCGAGCCTTCCGGCCGGGTGCCTTGGGAATCACGGGCACCTCGGCCATCTCAATGCCAAACACATCCGCCACTTCGGTGCTATCGAGCACGGCAACCGTATCCGTCCCCCGTCCTGTGGTCAATGCCTCCACCGCACCAGACTGGCTCACCAGTTCCGCATGATCCACATGCCGCAACAGGAAGAGCAGTTCAGGCTTCGTGTCCAGTCGGGCGCCCACCCCGTACAGAACCGCCGCGACATGCTTGCACATCTCTGCCCAATCAGGGCAGGAACAATCCAACTCGATCTCGGAGGGCGCGGGGAATAACCCACCCGTCTTGCTGGTCATCACCCCCATGACGCGCTCGGACAGTTTGCCGGACAACAGTTCCATCAGGGATCCAATGGATCCGGTGCATTCATGCCGCAGGCGCTTCCATCGCTTTGGATCAACTGGCTTGATACCGATCTTGATCTTATACAGCGAACTGCCGCTCACCAGCGCCTCGATCTCGCCACGCCGGATATCAAGATGCAGGACGGAACCGTTCCGGACATAGGATCGTCCGCGAGGCAACCGGTTCGAATAGTCGCTGTAGGATTCCAGGTTCTCACACCACGCCTTACCCCAGAAGGTTCGGGCAATGGTCTTCCCCTCCAGCCTTACTGGTTGATGGGTGGCTCCTTTTTTCAGCAATTTCGCCGCCGCCTTTGCGGCCCGTTCTTTCCGGACGGCCACGGGCACATAAGGCGGGTACATATCGTAGCGGCTATAACTTCGTCCTCGTCTCCATCGGCTCATATCACATTCCCTTCGATCATTTATTGAACTTCACCCGCCCGACCAATGTCCAGCGAGACAAATCTCATCAGTTCCTCGTTGCTCATCTCAGTCAGCTTGAACTCGCCGCCTTCCCCGTCCACCACATCACGGGCAAGGGAGGCCTTCTCCTCCAGCATGGCATCGATCTTTTCCTCGAATGTGCCCCGGCATACAAACTTGTGAACCAGCACATTGCGCTTCTGCCCGATACGGAAAGCGCGGTCGGTGGCCTGGTTTTCAACCGCCGGGTTCCACCACCGGTCAAAATGAACCACATGCGATGCCGCCGTCAAGTTTAAGCCGGTGCCGCCGGCCTTGGTGGTCAGAACGAAAAAGGGCGGCCCCGCCTCTCCTTGGAACGTCTCCACCAGCCGACGCCGGTCTTTGACGGGGACGGCCCCGTGAAGAATCAAACCAGGCCGCCGGAACACCTCGGCCAGACAGGCCGCCAAAGGCTGGGTCATTTCCTGGAACTGGGTAAACACGAGCATCTTTTCCTGCCGCTGGGCGATTTCCGAGGCCAGCTCGCGGAGCCGGATGAATTTTCCGCTCTCCTCGGCGCCAAACGCCTGATCGCGGAGCCAATGCGAGGGATGATTGCAGATTTGCTTGAGTCTCATGATATAGCCCAATACCAAACCGCGCCGCGCCATCCCCTCAGCCTCCTCCAGTTTGGTTTTCATCTCCTGGATCGACTGTTCATAGAGCGCCGCCTGCTTGCGCGACAACGGACAATACGCCTTGACCTCGGTCTTGTCCGGTAAATCGGCAATGATCCGCTTATCGGTTTTAAGACGCCGGAGAATATAGGGCCGAACCAGCCCCCGTAACGCACCCAACCGCTCGCCGTCACCGGAGCCGGCCTTGAGAAACTCGCCGAACTGTTTGGCCGAGCCGAGCAACCCGGGATTGAGAAAATCAAAAAGCGACCATAAATCACCGAGCCGGTTTTCGATGGGCGTTCCGGTGAGAACGATCCGGTTCGCGGCACGCAACGCTTTCACCGCCTTGGTCTGGCGCGCCCCGGGATTCTTGATCGCCTGTGCCTCATCCAAAATGACGAGATCCCAGTCCTGCCGCCGCAAGTCCTCCCACCGCGCCACCATGCCATAGGTGGTGAGCACCAGATCCACGCCCGTTACCGCCTTGGTGACATCTTTCTGAAAGCACTTCCAGTCCTCGCCCGACAAATCCGAGGGGTGTAGAATGCGGGTTTTCAGGGTCGGCGCGAAGCGTTTGATTTCAGACTGCCAGTTTGCCAACAGCGAGGCGGGCGCTACCAGCAGCCCGGGATGACTCGTCTGGCCGCCCCGATCATGCTTCCTGGCCGCCAACAAGCCCAACACCTGGATGGTCTTACCCAAACCCATGTCATCGGCAAGACAAGCCCCCAGACCCAGCGTGCTCATAAACCTCAGCCATTCCACTCCGGTTTGCTGGTAAGGACGCAACACCTCGTCGAGTCCGTGATGGATTTTGTTATGCCCTAACCGGGTCGGATCCCGGAGCGAAGCCAACGTGTTATCAAGCCAGGTTCCCGCCTGAAGTCCGAGCCAGGCCTTGGTTTCCGGGTCGCCCTCAGTGCCCGCAGCAGCAGGCCCCGCCCCGATCCCCGCCAGCATCCGCAGGGCCTCGCCGAACGGCACTCCCTCTGCCGCCGCCTTCTCGGCCTTCTTCCATTGCGCCAGGGTTTCCCGCAACTTATCGGGATCCGCCTCAACCCAGCGCCCCCGGATCATCACCAAGCCACCCGAAGCCTCCATCAGGGACTTCCATTCATCCGGAGTCAGCGCATCGCCCCCCAGCGTCACGGCCACCTTGAAATCAAGCAGGGCATCCAAGCCCAGCCCCCCCTTTCGTTCCTCGCCAACCCGGACGCTGACCACCGGTCGCGCCGGCCGGTTCCCCCCCCAGCGTTCCGGCAGACGCACCACCACCCCGCTCTCCTCAAACACCGGGATTTCCTTCAGGAAGCAAAAGGCCTGATCCGGCCGCCAGGCCAAGGGCTTGAAGAGATCCCCGCTATCCACCAACGCCTGAACCCAACTGCTCTTCAGGGCGGCGCGATGCACCGGAGTCAGAAGTTTCAGCAAGCCGATCTTTTGATTCTCTCCTGTGTTGTCTCGCAAGGCTTTCCCCAGAGGACTATACTGGAGTTGCCCGCCTGACGAGACCCCCATGGAATAGGTCGCCATGAAGGCAAAAGGGAATTCTGGATTCTTGGGGTTCTCAGCCAGATGAAAACAGACACGCCCGACCATCCGCCAAATCGGACCCAACCCCTTCAGGAAACCCTCGGCTCCTCCCGAGCAGCGCCCCGCCTCAGCCCGAGTTCCCTCATCGAGGGTCTTCCAAATAGCCCCCAGAACCTCGACTGATAAATATTCCCCACCGACCATCGGAGGAGCATGCTCAACCAACGCCGTCAACTCGGCCTCATCCGGGGGATGCACAGGCAGGTCCGCAACCAATTCCGGTTTGTGGCAATACCGGGTCAGATAAAGAGAGGCGAATTTACGCCAGTACGCCGGGACGGCAGGTAATTGCGACTCCGACTCCCGGGCGGCCAGATGCAACAGGCCCGAAGACACTCCGCTGGCAAACGCCACCTCAACACGCCGGGCGGCCGCTTCCATCGGCCACACTTCGCCATCATGTCCAATCCAGACCAGATGCCCCTGCGGCGTCACCGCCAAGGCAGGCTGGTCTCCCCCATTTTGATCATCACTCATGAACCATTCAAAACTCCACTGCAAAAGCGCTTTTGCGCATCATTCAGCAACCCAATTGGCGCAGAGCAATTCCGCCTGCATGAGGACCGTCTTCACGGCCTCCTCTTGCAAGTCGGGTGGGTAGCCGAGCTCCCCAAACCAGGTCAGGGCAGCATCTTCGACGATGGATTCGTTGAGGCTCATATCGGAAGAAGCTGAACTGCTTTCGTGAATTCGTCATGGAACCGCTGTGCCTCAGACAGACGCGTAACGATTTCAGGCCAAGCGATTTGGAAGGGCTCACCTCGCGCTTGATAATTTTCCTGTCGCTTTGAGAATCGCTTCCCCACAGGCTGTTGCCTGAGCCGGTTTTCTGGTTTCCGATGACATTCCCATCCGTTCCTTAACATCTCACGGTCGCCAGGGAAGAACACAGCCATCACCCACGCCTCCGTACTCTTCGATGGCGTACAAAATATGGTCTGCGCTGGTATTTGAGCTTCTCCCACCCACAAGAGCATCACTTGCCGCAATGAATCAGTGGTTGCGTGCGGCGGTGGACATGGCTTCGCGCACGGCAAAATGCCAGCCAAGGCAGGGATAGGATCAATCGCTTGATTCGCAGGATCTTCGCTGGCTACATCGGCATCAAGATGAATGACGAGAAGATCATAACCAAAAAAAAGAGGATCGCCACTCAATCGGCCACTACCTCTCGCCACAGCTTGCAGACACCACTTATAGACGCCCTTCCATCCTCCCCCAAGCACCCCCGCATTGCCGCCACCTGTAAAGGCAACACTTTCTTCCGGCTGAAGAAGCTTCAAATCGAAAGAACGACCATCGAGCATGGCCCCAATTGCAGCCTTCAAGACCTCGTAATCGGTGACCCCTTCCGCGACAAGCGCGATCCTCACCGTTCTAGACACTTGGCATACCCCCGATGAGGTTATTCACCCAAAGACGCGAAAGAGTCCACCCCTTTGCTGCCATGGCCAGTAATTTCTCATTAACAACAACACGTTTAACTATCGTCTTACCTCGATTGTCACGATCAACAGTAAACAATCGCACCCGATCATCCTGCAAAGGCAGGCCATCAAGCACCTGAGGATTGTGAGTGGTTAGTAGGAGTTGGCGCACATTCCCTTCCTCGAGAACAGCCTCGCACACCAACTGAATCAGCTCGCGCGCTAAGCGCGGATTGAGCCCGTGATCCGCATTATCCAGAGCAAACAGTCTGGGCGCACGTTCATCCAACGCCATTACGGCCAAGAAAAGAATATAGAGCGAGCCCTCGCTTGCATCCGCGCCAGACAAAGTATTCCGTGTCTCAGTCATGAAGCGATCCACAAAACGAATAACTTGCTTCGTGGTTGCCGCCGAAGGCGAAAGTGGAAGCTTGTACGCGGGACACGCCCCCACTGACTTCGCCCAATCAATTAAGCGACGGAACCGCCAATACTGCGCGTTTTTAGCTTTGTCTTCCCGAATGCTCCGAAAAAGCCCGAGCAACGCGTGCGGCAACCCTCCCCCGGAAAGTCCGACTGGCTCCCTTGGCTGGAGCTCCGAAACGATTCCACGAAGAGTTGGTGTATTTGGCTCATAGACTGCATAGTTTCTAAGAAGATTCAAAAGAGCGAGTGCTGGATCACCTTCAGGACGATCAACCGCTTTCAACGCGGCAAAACCGGCTTCAGGGTTGGGCTTAGCTCGCATTCGGTGAGATCTGCCAGCTAGCTCCTCATTCCCGAGAGTCCAGGATTCGGTATGATACCGCCACGCAGGCTTCGGATCTTCCAGTGGATTGAATAAACTTACCTTATATGCCGCCACCCCATTTGTTGCCGAAAAAGCAATATGGGGTGTCCGCGGTGTACCTTTCAGAGCGCACTTGTAGAGCTTAGGCAATCCCGGACGTACACCGCGCCGAATTAGCGCCTCGTCGTCTACGCGTCCGGCGGCTGCAGCCGAAAGAACCCCTAGCGCCTCCAACAGATTACTTTTTCCACTTCCATTCGCGCCTACGAACACATTCACCTGACCAAGATCGATGTCGACCTTCTCAAGTGTCTTAAAGGACTCGACTGTTAGTTTCGTAATCATAAACTCATTCCACTGTTTCTTCTGTTATCCAACATAGCCAACAGCTCATCAATACTCTCGCCACCCGGCCATTGTCCCCAGAGACTGGCGACATCAACTCTATTCTTTGCGGCCATCTCCAACGCTTCAAAGGGCGCAGTCATCTGGTTCGCCACAAGCGTGTTGTCCACGGCCCCGTTCGCCGACGCCACGCCAAAGCACGACGCGCCATCGGCAAGACCTTGATTATGAACAGATAACGCCGTCACATTCGCAGCACACCTCATCTAAATGAACTACGGAATTAATAACACCATCGGACTGGAATATGAAGCCCCATTTTCCCTAAAACAGCCACCGATCCTTCTTGGGATCCGCGTCTAACCCACGGTTCAAGATCATCAGGCAGTTCAGGCGGGCTTTTTAGAGACGGCTTTCGAATTTCAATCCATTGGTCAGCTTGCTTTTCTGAAATGAGATTTGCCTGATCTACAAGATGCCAAACCATCGAACGACATAATTTATGGCGCGGCAGATCATTGAGCCAGAATACTTGATCATATGACGAAACGTCACGGACCTGCGTTGAGCCGACGCCAAGTCCGGTGCCTGAACCAGTTATCATTCCTGAGCCCGCGCCTGTCGTGGTGGAAACGCCCGTGGCGACGGAGCCAGTTGCTCAACAGGAACCCGGCTCACCGGAGGTTCGCCCTCCAGAAGAAAGTCCTTTAGAAACGGCAGAGACTCCATCTGTCCAGGCTCCCGTCGAACCATCGGCGACACCGGAACCCGAGCCGACGCCAAGTCCGGTGCCTGAACCAATCGTTATTTCTGAACCCGAGCCGATTGCCCCGGTTGCACCATCGCCTGCGCCAGTTCCTGAGCCAGCGCCGGAAGTCATCCCGGTGCCGATTATCATCCCGGTACCGATTGTCGAACCTGTGTCGGAAGTTTCTCTGGAGCCTCTCGCCGAGCCGGAACCTGGATTGTCGGTCGACCCCGAAACACCCGCGCCGGAGGAAGTTCAACCCTCCACACCTAGTTCCACGCCGTAATTCAATCACGCTCGAATTGCCTCTGCAAAAGCGCTTTTGCGCATCGATACACCTGTAAAAATCCAGCGGACGCGACGGAGCGCGTCCCTCCATTCATCCTAAAGTTCTCATAATAATCCAGGCATCTACTGGTGGACGCCGACCTCCGGGCGGCGTCTGATCCCGCCATGGCGGGAAGGTCGCGGTCCACCTGGCAGGGTGTCTAGATAATTTCAGGAACATTTAGCCTAAAAGGAGCAGTTGAATCAGGAAAATAGAACACTTCGTCGCATGTCTTAGTCGCCCCCCTTAGTCGGTTACGCTTAGTCCAACGGCTTAGTCGTTCCCGGACAGTCGCTTGTCGACTAAGCAGGTCGACGAAGCGTAACCGAGTAAGTGTGGGCCGAAGTGTGGGGACGAAGTGTGCTTCGCACCCAATGGGTGAACGAGAACGAAGGGGC
>JBAXMJ010000094.1:0-9994 GCA_037134355.1 bacterium
CTTTCTTTTCAGTGGGAATCAAAGATCGCTAATTATTGTGCCGCAGATCGGGGCGGTGCCTAGGTGGACGTCGGGCTTGCGTTTCTGCCCCTCTTCTGACCGGTGGCCGGATAGAGCCACGCCTCGGCGGGCAGGTCGTTCACGATGTTGGCAACCTGGTTTGCCCAGCAGGTTCGCGCCACATCCATAAGCCCCTTGGCATTCATGACGAAATTCTCAATCGGCGTTGTCTAACGGCCTGGTGGTCATGAGGGTTCTCTTAGAGGCGAAGGGCGGAGCAACTGGCTGTTGGGGATGCCAATAGCCACCAGTCCCTTTTGCATAAGCATTTGCAGGTACTGCATAAGAAAGGCGCGGCCTTCGAAAAAAGTCAGCCTATTCTTGTTGGCAAACTCGTCAATGAGCACTTCAAACGACTTGATCCCGTCGATCATGCGGTACACTTCAAGTCCGAGCCCATCAAGGCGGTAGCGACGGGTCGTGCGCAACTTGAGCCCTCTGTACATGAAGCGCAAGAGTCCTTTATAGGTCAAGTCGACTTCAACAACCAGCGTCCCATCAGTATCAGGTGTCTCACGGATCCGGGCATTGTGGATCGGGATCGAGGCCAACTGCTGCTTAAGTTGAAGGCGATTTTTAGCCATGAGCGATGACCACCTTTTCCGGGTCAAGCAGAAGACTCTCCGGCGGACCGATCTGCTCGATCGAATAAATCCGCTTCTCCGTGGTATCGTGCCAGAGTAAAGCGGCCCCGTTTTTCCATAGGTGGCCCATGAAACGGTCCATCTGGTGCTCCCCTCGCGCATGATAAAGCGCGTGCAGTGCCGGCATGCCGCGCCACGTGAGCCCATCCTGGACCTTGATGACGATGGCCCCCTCCGACCGGAGAAACTTCTCATAGAACGCGGCCAGATCCATCCCGCCAAGAATCAGTTCAGGAAGCCCCCAACGCCGGATGACAAGCCGCTGCTTGGATTTACTCTCGAACAGCATCCTGACATTGGCGGGAAACACATTCATCTGTTCGATTTCATAGTCGGCAGGAACGGACACGTTGATACCGAAGAGACGATACTCACGCGGGGAGCCTCCGTTCGGTACGCATGACTGCAGGATCGGGCAGTAGACCGATGTCAGGCGGTCCTCCTGAGCGTCGGGAAAAATCCAGCGCAGGAGCGTCTTCCTTTCAGGGCGGTAACAAATGGCCTGGCACGGTGAACCTGCACGGGCAAAGCCCAGCTTGAATTCACCAACCATACGCGTCTTCAAATCAGCTGGGTGTGTATCCGGCACACCGCTCTCACGGCTGCGCAGAAAGGAAAGCATCATGGTTTCGGTATCGGGTTCACGCTTACAGGGCTCCCAACTGAACAGACCTCGAACACCTGACCGGTCACTGAATTCGAGGCGCCCCAATCGCTCTTCAACAGAGTAGGCAGTCGCCTCCCAGTCGGCAGGAACAGCACTCTTGATGTGGTGCCATGCAATGGCGTGAATATGATGCCGTCGAATTATTTGCATGTCTCTCTAGGCCCCGATGGACCCGACCTTGATATTCATCTTTGAGACATCCTGAATGCGATCCACTGCGCCACCCTTGATCCAGATGATGCGATGCGATGCCGCCAGCATCTTGTGATCATGGGTTGCCGTGACAACGGTGACACCATGCAGGCGGCAAAGCTCCGCAAGCAGATGAATGATCTCCTCGCCGGTCTTCATGTCGAGGTTAGCCGTCGGCTCGTCGGCAAGGATAATTGAGGGATCGTTGGCCAATGCACGGGCGATGGCCACGCGCTGCTGCTGGCCTCCGGAGAGCTCGCCGGGCGTATGGTCAAGCCGGTGGTCAAGGCCGACAAAACCGAGGACCTCGGCGGCACGGCGGTTCGCCTCTTCCTCGGTCTTTCCGAGAAAAATGAGAGGCAGCGCCACATTGCCCTGCGCGGTGAGCCACGGGATCAGATTATAGGTTTGAAAAACATAACCGATATGCTTGCAACGGAAATAGGAGAGCTCAAGCGAGGACAGTTTTGGCAACGAGACGCCCCCCACCCTCACTTCACCGCGGGTAGGTTTATCGAGCGCACCAACCATGTTGAAAAGGGTCGTTTTGCCAGAGCCGGACGGGCCCATAATGGAAAGGTACTCCTGATGATAGATCTCGAGCTGAATCCCCTTGAGGGCATAAACTTCCTCCTCGCCTTTGGTAAAGACCTTGTCGAGGTCGCGTACCGAGATCAGTACCTTTTTATTGAGAGCCGTCATAAAGAGTCCACTCCAGTATTTTTGATCCGAATCATCCCATCAGTACGACACGGTGCTGACGGCCTTTGCCAGAAATACAAAGCCCAGTGCCAGGATACTGACCAGGCCCACCCCGACACCGAAGCCGGCCCCGACCACGGGAATCATCTTCCGCCACTCATGGCCGTATTTACGCTGGAAATAGTAGCGCCCGATCAGCGCGCCAATAAAACTGGGAATCACGCTATGCGGCATGGTCTGACCCAGCCCGCGAACCACCCCGTACAGCAACATGGTCGGTGCGGCAAAAAAGTCAAAAAAGAAAATTGAAACGCCCCCCACGACGAGCCCGATCAGAACCTTGGCGCCGCTCAACGCGTCCTGGAAGGGAGAATACTCACCCAGGGTCGACGAGTAGACGAGACAGGCATTTTTAGCCTGGAACTCCCACATCTGGTCGGTGAAGGGATAGTTGGCCGAAGGCACTTCCGCCATGCCCCAGATGAAACTGGAAAACAACAGCATGGAGATGAAAATGATGGGTGACAGCACCAGGGCGCTTTTCCAGACCGATGTGAACTTACAGCCCAGCAGTTCCGTCGTCTTGTAGAAAACCGTCATGGCACCATAGTTGGCCTTCGGGATGGGCAGGAACCAGATGGCCACCCCCTTGTAGCCGGAGAGAATAAAGGCCAATTCGCTAATGAACGGGATCTCGACCACCTGACCGGCAAGCCCCTCGAGTTTGGCGGTGACGTAAGAGATGATCGGCGTGTAAAGCAGGCCGAAAAACAGGAGCACCACCATGACGCCCGGATGCCAGTCGATGAGCCAGCCGCTGACGAGCGTGTAGGCCGACATGCAGGCCAGGTAGGTAATGACAATAAACTTAGTGGGAATATCCCCGCGCTGGCTCGGCTTGGTATCGACCGACCGGTGTGATTTCTTTGCCCTGAAAAGCAAACGCCCGACCGTGTAGAGGCCATAGATGGCAATCGACAATGAGATCCCGATGCCGAAGCTGAAGTAGAAGTCGATATTGTTCGAGAAAAGAGTTTCCAGTGTCTGGTCGCCCCGCTGCCAGGTAGGCAGCTGACCAAAGTGGTAAAGGACCGGGTTGGCGATAAAGGTAATGACCAGCCCGATGAAACTCCCGACCATCGCATAGAACGGCAGCACCATGCCGAAGATGAACTGGCCCAGATCGAGCGACAAGCCGGTTGCCACCGCCGGCAGGATATACTGCGTGTAGGGCGTGAAGTCGGCAAACGGGATGGGGAACACCATGAGCGGCTTGCTGAAGAAGGCACCCGTGAGCGTGGGGAGCGCCATGTAGACGAGTCCGAAAATCATGCCGACACCGGCGCCCACGCAGAACATGCGCCAGCGCATGCTGCTCCCTGAGGATTGGGCGGCCCCCTCGACCTGTTCGGAAATCGCGAGCACACCCTGCGCGCCAAGGGGGGCCATCGGAAAGGGAAGGTGCTCGATATCGTTCGTGATCCGGAACAGGCCGTACCCCAGGATCATATTATCGAACTGACCGAAAACCGCACGGAACAGCATCAAGGCGATGACCGGCAGCCACGCCTTCTGCAAGAAGGTGCGCGGGAGTTCGGAGAGGTTCGCCGGGGCAACCCAACTCGGAATGAGCGAGGAGATCCCATAGGATACCGCAGCATCACTCCGGACGACAAACTGCTGGAACAGCGGGGTGCCGTACACACTCTGGCCGACGATCATGCCGCTCATGTAGAACAGGATGAAAAGTTGAGCGCGTCCCAGCTTCGCATTGGCGCGCTTGGCGACCTCGACGAACAGGAGGACCGTGACCCACTGTGCGGCGCCGCCCAGGCCCATGCCGGCCACGAGCTCCATGTAGAGCGCCCCGGGAACCATGATGAGGGCCACGAACAGGGTGCCGAGCAGGGAGGACAAGCTGAAGCCTTCCTCGAACGTCGTCGGCACTTCCATGATTGACCGGAACGTCTCGAGCTCCGCGTCCGATTCCTTGTTTCTGCGCTTGAAAAGATTGATCATGATCCGATTTCTTCCTCGGTCTTTCTGCGATAATGCTGGACCGTTTCGATGGGGAGCGACCGCCACAGCAGGAACTGCTGGCGCAGCTCGTCGGCAAACGTGCGGTTCCCTCGCACCCACGAGGTCGACGCCCCCCCCACACGCTGGAGTTCGACGACCACCTCATCGATGCCCTTGATCTCGAATTCCTGCGAGTACATCTTGAAATGCTGGAAGATCCCGAGGTCGAACGGGGCCAGAGAGATGTCAGCGGAGATACCCATGCACTCACGTTCGCCCTGCTTGGCACGATAGAGCCGGACATGGCGTGCGGCAAAGTTCCCGAGCGTGGCATCGCCGTGGTTCTCAAAGTGCTCCCGGAGGAAGCTCAGGATGCCGGCAAAGTCAGCTTGCGAAACGGTGAACGGGAAGATGAAACGGAGCTGATCGCCCTCCGGCAAAGGCATCTTCCATTTACGCGCGACACCCGGATTGGCGGATTTCCCCGCCTTGATCGCCGGGAAAATGGTGGAGAGAATGACCACGGCCATCACGATGAGGATGGTGAGCACCGAGGTCAACGATGAGAAATTCATTTCCGGCGGGGTGAAGAAACCGTGCGCACCCAGGAACGTCATGAAGGCGGCCACAATCTGGCTGAGCAGGTAGCCCCCCATTCCGCCCACAACCGAGTAGACACAGGATTCCGCGAAGAAGAGCGCCCCCACGCTGACCGGGGAAAGTCCCAGGGCGCTGTAGGTGAAGATTTCACGTTCCCGGTCAACAATGGAGCCCATCAACGAACTGAAGATGATCAGGCCCCCGAGCAGCAGAGGCACAATCACATCGCCAAACCCGGACCCCTGCACCGCCTCCGTGAAATAGAATTTACGCGAGCCCTCGGCCGACTTCGCATGGACGGCCCCCTGGAAGATGGGCGCCATCTCACGGGCATTTTTCTCCAGGTCAACCTCCTTGGTTCGAGGATAAAGCGTGAGGAAGTTCAAGATGACGTTCGGGTAATTCTCCTGCAGGGCGCGGATATCGGTGATGGCGACCTGCTCGGGCGAGAACCAGGCAAAGGTTCCCACATCAATCTTCTCGAGTTCGGTTGTGCTGGACGCGGTCCCCTGCGTTTTTCCGATGTTTTTCATCGTCGCGGCAAAATCGGGCGGCAGAATCCGCTTCTGGTCGATCGTGGTGACATCCATGAGTTCAGCCTGGTTGAAAGGCCCGACATAGGTGAAGGAATGCCCGTTCAGCCTGACCTCCCCACCCTTGGCGATCTCGAGCCGCGCCGCAGTCTCCGGCGGCAGGTAGATCGGAGTGAAACCGGGTTGCGGGGTGCTGAAACCAGGCAAGGCATTACCCAAACGCACGTTGACAGCCGCCTCGCCGGGAGTCAGGCCGACGATTGCGCCCAGGCTGGCGATCTTGCCGCTGGCGGGACAGTAGAGCACCCGGTCGGGCGAGAGCGGAGTGATCCCCTGGTCCAGCCGCTTGGTCGGGTCGAGATAGAGCCCCCCGCGCCCGAAAACATCGTACCGGTCACCATAGAGACGGTTAATCGTCTGACTGAGTTCCCTGGAGATATCGAGATAGGAGAACCGGTGCAGTTCGATCCGGTCCTCGTCCTGCCCCTTGCCCAGATAGGTCTCCACCACCCCGATCTGCGAGGTGAACGAGGCGAAAACCAGAATCGTGAAGGTCAGCAGCACCACCGTGATCGCCGTGAGGAACGTTTTGAGCGGCCGGTTGCGCATGCCGGAAATTCCGATCAGGATCGCGGCGACCGCGGTATTACTGTCGCTCTCCACTCCGTGGACGGTGGAGGCCATCCCCTGGATCCGGCGGATTTCCTGCTTGATCTTACCCATGACGATATACAGGGTGATCCCGCCCAGCAGGATAATCACGAAGGCCAGGAAAATGACAATGGGCGCCGAGGCCAGTGCAAAGGCCGGGTGGGTCACATAGAGGATTCCAAAGGTCATCAAAAAGAACCCGACGAACCCCGTGACCTGCTTATAGATGCTGGCGAACCCGCAGAGCAGGCGTTCCAACGCGAAGGCAAACGGGATGTTGAGCAGAAGCAGAACCACGACGGCCTTCACCAGGTCGTCGGCAATGTTCCGCAACGGGGAGTAGACCCGGTTCTCAAGACAAGTGGCAACAATCTCGTGGGCGCGGGCGAGGCTGTGGGCATTCTGCCCGTGCGCCTCGCGCGCTTCATCCAGGTGTTCACGGGCATCCGCGTGCAACCGGACGAGATCATCACTGACAATGTTACGCTGGCGGAGGACATCCAACCGGTACTCGTTGAGCCGCCAATAATCCTCAGCCCCCTGGCGTATCCCATCAAAATTCAGCAGGAATGCCGCATCAAGAGGGACCCCGGTGCCCAGTGGTTTTTCGGCCGTCGCCCCGAGAATCATCTCCCCACCTGTCCCGATCCGCTTGATCCGGCACTGCTTGTCGGCGTAATAAGTACCCAGCGACGAGGGGCCCCCGCTGAAACTGTTCTTATGAGGGGAATCCAGACGGCCATCGAGCGTGCGGGCCTGGTAAGAGCCTGAGCCAAACGGGGAAAACCCATAGGAAAAGGCACCGCCACCATACGCATAAAAGAGCGGGATACGGACCAGCTGAACATTGGCCAGGGTGCCGGCGGTACGGTCAAGCAGGCCGTTGGTATTGTAGCCGAAGGCATAAAGCGACCCGCCGCCAGCGATCGTGCGGTTGATCATGGGCATGAAGACGAACCCGTCGGTGTTGATCCGTGCCCAAGGGCAGCGGCTGAGTCCGGCCAGGCTTCCGGCACTCTTTCCGGAGGCGAACATGGCGATCGCATGGTTCGCATTCCCCTCGACCTCTGATGAACCCCGCGAGTAGTTGACGAACTTCGTACCCGTATAGCTATTGCCGTTTTCGTAAAGATAGGTGAGCCGGTTCTCCTCACGCATCTGCTGGAAGGGCGGGCGGCGCGAGAGCTCCGGCCGAGTGGCCAACGTGTCGATGAAGGTACTGAGGGACTCCGCGAGCGGGGAAAGATCGCAGGTCTCTCGCAGGGGCATCTGATCGTGCGTGAGGGAATCCCCGACGGTCATCATCTCGAAACCAGCCCCCCCCAGCATCAACCCCGCCGTCGCCGGGGAATTCTGCTGAACAGGAACGGCCAGCGAGAAGGGCTTGTAGTAGGGCAACAGCGTCTCCGCCAGCAGACCCGTCCGGCCAGGCTGCTGGGTGATGGCGCCGGAGATTTTGCCAATCTCCGAAAGATGCATCAGCAGATTACCGGGATCAATCCCCTTCTCTGAGAAAAGGTCATAGGCCCCCACCATACAAAGCATCCACGGGGCCCGGGCATCCGCGAAGTTGAAGTTAAAGTGGCCGACGATCGTCTTGTCGACCAATGCGGCCGCAAGTTCACGCGACGAGTCGTTATGCAGGATGGCTCGTTCCAACTCAACCTTGCGGCTTTCGAGATCGCGCCGGACCGCCCCCACCACGTTGCTGTAGGAGGACTGGCTCTCGCTGTCCGTCTTGAGCCGGCGGGCCGTCAACTCCTGACGCAAGGCATTCCAGGCCGTCTTCCGGGCCGTCAGGCTGGCATCAAGCGCAGCAAGGGCCACATCGTCGAGAGTGTTATCGCCCGCGTCATCCCGCTTAAGATTCCGCTTCCGGGCCGCCTGAGTGACACGGACATCACGGATCTGTGAGTTCAAGTTGTTCACATAACCGGTCAGTTTCATTTTGACACGGGCGACCAGCCCGCGGGCCGCATCATCGTCCCCTTCGAAAAGGTCGGCCCGGCTGGAGGCGGCGTAGAGCGTTTTGGTCATCTCGAGTTCCGTACCATACCGCTGCCCGCGTAGATCAAGGGAATCGGTATCGGTGTTCCCGGCGCCGTGGCTGAGGGCATAGTAGAAATGGCGGGCACCCTCTTGTGCGGCATAGGGACTCCCCAGGAAAACGGCCACCACGGTCCGTTTGCGGGGAGCCTCCGCCAAACGGCACATGACATCCGCAAGCAAAGCGCAATTGGCGGCATCGCGCGACTGCGGACAGAAGTCGGGAACCATCCCGGCCGTTTGCAGGGTTGCCGAGAGGACCAACGCCTCCTCACGCCCCAGCTTGAACGTGGCATTGGCTTCGCCCGGGAGCGCCACCCACACGTTGTGCCCGACCACGTCGCGGAGTTCCACATGGGACTCCAGACGCACGGACACCTGCCCGGCAGGGCCCAGAAGACCGGACGATTCGGCCGCCGCGCGAGGCACGTAGACCACAGGGACCATCACAGGTCCCTCCTGACAGATCGAGGCGGCTGTCCACTGCGACATGTTGGTGGTACCGGTCAGGATGACCGCCCTGGCTCCGTGCAGGAATACTTCGGCGAGTGTCAGTCTCGGCGCATCGAGATCCAGCAGCGCGATGCCGCCTTCCAGCGACTTGCCATGGATTTCGTCCAATGTCCCGCCGCCGACACGTACGACCGGACCGGTGATCGGAACGGTTGTAGTGAATGGTGCCACACCCCCATTGACCGGGAATACGGCACTGACGGGCTTCCCGTCAACGGATAACGTGCAGGAGACAGTGACCGGCGCGAGCGTATCGAACGTCTGGATGTGCGGGGTGAGCCCGGCTTTTTTGAGTTGTTCGATCAGCGCCTGCTCACTCTTTCCGGCGTTGGCACTGCCGGGAAGGCGGTGATCCTGAAGCGCGAGGGCGCTGGTGACCTCTGAATAGACTGAAGCCGCTACCGGGAGGCCGGGCAGAAGGGTGGCCACCGCCAGTGCCATCCGGATGATCATTTTAAAGTCCTGTCTCACTCGTGTTCTTCCTCGTCGCCAAGGCTGGCTTTTTCGATCTTAACATCCGCAGTACATTCGATCCGGTCGATCCGTCCGTCGGCGATCCAGACCATCCGGTTGCTCACGGAAAGCATGTTGTAGTCATGCGTGGCGCAAATGATGGTCACCCCGTCCTTCTGGTTCAGATCGCGGAGCAGGTAGTGGATCTCCTTGCCCGTCTGCAAATCCAGGTTACCGGTCGGCTCATCACACAGCAGCAGGGAGGGATTGTTCGCAAGGGAGCGGGCGATGGCCACCCGCTGCATCTGGCCGCCGGACATTTCCTTTGGACGGTGCGACCAGCGATGCTCCAACTTGACCTTGGCCAGGAGTGCGAGGCCGCGCTCACGTGCTTCATCCGGATGCACGCCGGCGAAGATCATCGGCAGGCACACGTTCTCGAGGGCGGTCATGACGGTATTCAAGTTGAAAGTCTGGAACACATACCCGATCTTGCGGCAGCGCAAGAAGGCGAGCTCCTCGGCATTGAGCTGGGCCATATCCACCCCGTCGATAAAGACGCGCCCCTGGGTGGGGGTATCGAGGCCGCCGACCATGTTAAAAAAGGTCGTCTTCCCGGAGCCCGACGGCCCCATGACGCAGATGTACTCGCCCCGGTAAATATTCAGGTCAATGCCGTTCAGGGCATGAACGGGCTCGGAGCCGCGCATGAAATAGCGCTTGATATCGTGGACACTGACCACGACCTCCTTTCCCACGGCATAAGTCTGTTCGTTAAAAGCCATAATGCTGCCAACTGTCTATCATTCCGCTATTCGATTCTCATCGCATCCATCGGCGCCATCCGCGAGGCCGCCCAGGAGGGATACACTGACGCCATCACCGCCAACAGGACGCCGGCGCCCACCGAAAGC
>JBAXMJ010000095.1:0-9962 GCA_037134355.1 bacterium
GTGGTATGCAAGGCAATAATCCCCCCCCCTCACCCCACCCCCCCTTCCAGGGGGGGGGTGGGGTGAGGGGTAGAAATGAAGAGCGGAAGCCAGTTCAATCATGACAACCAGAAGAGAGAACAAGACAAGCGGGCTTTCTGAAAAACCAAAGCCGTCCGCTATCTCTAAATCCTCCAGAGCAGAGACCGTCAGGCACATCCGCGACATTATGGGTCGGACTCAGACCGAACTAGCCTCAGCACTGGGCATCTCTGAAAAGGCAGTGCAAAGTTATGAGCAGGGATGGCGCAATGTACCCGTTCGGGTGATGATACAACTGCTCGTCCTTCTGGCACTCTACCGAAAACGTTCACTCGACGACATCCCCTGCTGGGAGATCCGTGAGTGTCCTCCAGCCCGGCGCGACCGATGCGCCAGTTTTACCGTCGGCAGGGGTCAATTCTGCTGGTTCATAGGCTCCAAAGAGTGCCATAGTCCTGAACCCGGCGACACAAAACTCCTTCTTCCCTGCATGCAATGCCCTGTGATCAAGCGCCTGCTCTCCGGCAAGCACACCCCCACGCCAGACGCCTGACAAAAGCGTAAACGCTAAAGTGTGTCGGTTGACCGATCTGCCACGGAGTGGTAGGATTTCCAAATGAGCTTTAAACGTTGTCCAGGCAGCATGTCGTTTACGCAACCGAAGATTGAATTGGTGCGGTGTCCCCATTGTGGCGAAGACGCGGAGGTCTGGAGTGATGAGGCTGACGGGAAATGCGCCAAATGCGGCAAGACCGTGTGCCGGACCACTACTCAGTCCTGTATCGACTGGTGCAAGTACGCGAGTGAATGCCTCGGGGCAGATGAGCACAAGCGGTATCAGGACATGAAGACCCGTCTCCGGGCGGCATCGTGAGGCTGTTACTCGTCCAACACGCCGGTCAGCATGCCCATGGGAAAGGGCTTGGGCTGAAAGCATTGGTTTTTGATGTCAACCCAGGACTTCGTTTTCCCGGATTCCTCAAACGCCATCATGACCTCCAACGCATGCAACGCCAGGCTCCCTTCACAACGGTGCGGTCGCCCTGACCTGATGCCGTGCACCATGTCGGCCACGCCGATTCCTCTCGAGTTGTCATGATATCCGAAGGCAAAAGGAATTTCCCGCCACTCAGCATTCCCGCGCCGGATGACCGAAACCGGACCGCCAAAGGTATTCGGATCCGGAACCGCCAAACTCCCGTCCGTTCCGTAAATTTCGATAGGGCTGTGACGATGCCCTTGAACATCAAAACTCACGGCCAGTGTGATGATAACGCCATTCTCAAACAGCAGATTTCCGCTGTTATGGGTGGGCACCTCAACCGGCAGCATCTCCCCGAAATGCTCCTTACAGGTGGCCTGCCGCTGCTCATATGCCCTCCCTGTCATCGCGGAAACCGCCTTGACCGGACCCAGCAGATGAACGAGTGCTGTCACATAATAAGGCCCCATATCCAGCATAGGCCCTGCCCCGCGTTGGTAGAAAAACGCCGGATTGGGATGCCAAGCTTCAGGTCCGCCCGCCAACATGAAGGCCGTGCCCGACAGCGGACGTCCAATCCATCCGTCATCAATCAACTTGCGACACGTCTGAAGTCCTGCGCCCAGAAAGGTATCAGGAGCACACCCGACGCGAAGCCCCTTTTCACGGGCAAGATCCAGAACTTTACGACCTTCCCCCACATCTATTGCCAAAGGTTTTTCGCTGTAGACATGCTTCCCGGCACGAAGAGCCTTCATGCTCACCTCGGCGTGGACTTTGGGAATGGTCAGGTTGATGACGACTCCGATAGTTGGATCCGCCAGCAACTCATCTACCGTCATGGCTTTGATACTGGATTCCGTGGCCTTCGCCTTGGCGACCTCCGGATTGAGGTCGGCACAGGCAACCACCTTGACCGCCCGAAACATCGCACAACCCTTGATATAGGCGCTGAAAATATTTCCGCACCCGATGATCCCGATGTTGATGACCTTACTCATGGTTATTTCCTATTCCCTTCAGCCAACTTGTTCTCGATCAGGTAGCGGTAACTCCGCTCCACGCATTCAAACATATCCGTATCACTGTTATCCTGCTCCACCACCAGCCACTTTGTGACGGCCGGATCCATGGCCCCGATGATCCCCTTGATATCATTTTTCCCGCTCCCCACGGCCAACAGGGAGGCGCTCTGGGCACCGGGCTTGAGTTCCAAGGTGCTGGTCGCCGCGTTATAGACCTCGACCGGCCGAACCAACGGACCATCCTTGATGTGCAGGAGCGGCGAACGATGTGCAAAGCGGCGGACCATTTCAACAACATTATTTTCGCCGAAATTTGACGCCCAATACGTATCGAGTTCAAACTTCACTTTCGGGCAGAGTTCGGCGAAGATTTCATGTTTGATGCGCCCGTTCAGTTTCTCAAATTCCCAGGCGTGGTTGTGAACGGTTAGCGTAATCCCGGCCTTTGACAACGTGGCTTCCATTCCGGCCGCCATCTCGGCGGTTTGCTTGATGGCATCCATATCCTTGAATTCATTGCCACCCCAGCCCCCGGCAACCATATCCACACCCAATTCCTTACACATATCAATCGTCTCCGGCAGATTGTCAGGCTTGGCCCAGGGACTATGCGTCGAGGAAACCACCATTCCCAGATCCTCCACCATCCGGCGGAAATCACGGGGTGTAAAATTATAGAGCCCCGCCGGCTCAACGCCTTTGTATCCAATCGCGGCAAGGCGTTTCAAAACCCCGGCAAAATCCTTCGCAGAGGCTTCCCTCAATGTATACAACTGAATCGAAATCGGCTTCACTTCACAACTCCTTGTTTTAACGTTTTCTACTTTTTTCAAATAATCCCTGTAATTCCCTTGAATAATACGAAGCAATTCGACACCATTCAATTGACGTTTCCTATTATTGATTGACTAATTGTCGGAGTCACGAATGCCAGTTCCACAACACATAAAATCCATTCACATGTTTCATTTCAGGGCTCCGCCTACGACCCAGGTCACGCCGTTCCGAACCCCTCCCGGAATCGAGTTAATTGAACTGGTCACCAATGGCGTCGTCTATTTCAAATCCGGCAGAAAGACACTCACGCTGGGGCGCGGCGCCCTGTTCTGGCATCGCCCCGGGGAGGAAACCATTCATCATACCGAGCCCTCAGCCCCCTACGAATGCCTGGCCATCCACTTTTCCCTGGAGGCGCGCCCGCAGCGGCCTGCTCCCCGGTTGACGATTATTGCAGATCTTCAGCGCACCCTCGAATTGAGCCGGGAACTCCTGCACGCCTATCACGACACGGCCGTGGACCCCCAGGCCCTGGGTCAATACGCCTATTCCCGCTTCCTGTGGGAGGCGCATTTAGGAACCATCCGGCACACCAGCCAGATCCGCCCTCCCTCCATATCGGCGGCCCTGAGTTTTCTGGAAGCCAATTTCAAACGGCAGGAAGTCGGTGTCGGGGAACTTGCCAAGGCAGGCGGAATCAGCGAGCCCCATCTTCACGTGCTGTTCCGTCAATATCTAGGAGAAACGCCTCATCAAACATTACTTTCACGGCGGTTGCACGAAGCCAAACTGCTTCTCTCAGGCACAGCCCAATCCATCAAGTCATTGCCCACACAATGCGGATTTGGGGGCATCGAAACTTTTTACCGCGCCTTTGGCAGGCATATTGGCATGACGCCCCTCGCCTATCGCCGACGACATCTTCACACAGCCATCCGGAAGGGTTTCCAGGGAATCTGAAGCGCTATCCTGGATGCCAGATGTGAAGGTGCTAGCACCAAATAGTCTGCGGGCACCACATGAGGCTCGCCGCCTCAAAACGTGTGCATAACCCTTTTAGCATTGGCTATAAAGGCTAGCGGGAATCGATCCGGCTGGGGGTCAATCATGGCATAGTGTTTGAAAAGGGTATGTACCCGATCATCAAGAGCCTGATGTACATGTACGGCATGGTGTTGCGGTGCAATCCAGACGCTGTGCTGATGAAGGACATGCGTCCGTTTCTGGCTGAGTTTCAGCGCGGCAAAAACTCTCAATAATTGAGAGTGATGGACAGGGTGAGTGAGGGAGGGGTAACCCTGAACAGGGCCGACTTGAATGATGGGGCGCTGATTCTGTTACGCGGGTTGTTGGAGGTGCCGTAACCCTCCAGGGGGCGGCCCAACCAGTTGGTATCCATCCGGCCATTCTCGTTCTCGTCATGGAGCACCCCGATGGCGTAATCACCGGATGGAGCGCCTTCGAAATCCACGACGGACTGGCCGTTGGTGATGACAGCGGAGCGGGATTGGAAAGCCAGTGCGGCGTTGTCTGGAAAACCCTTTCACATCCCTACGGCACCCACTCGTGACACAGCTCACGTAAAGTTCGCCCTCCACATAGATCATCCCGTCTCTCTCGATGATTTCTGATGGGAGGGCGCTGGGGTGAAGAATTGTGCATTGACATTCCTGCCGCCGGTTTGATACGAATTTTTTTTCGGTTTGTCACAGAAAACAACGGATACAGGGAGAAGTTCGCATGGCCAAGGTTGTGTTTATCGGGGCGGGTAGTCTGGGGTTTACACGGGGGCTGGTTCGGGATCTGCTGACGTTCCCGTTGCTCAAGGACTCGACGATCGCGCTCGTTGACATCAATAAGGAACGTTTGGCGTTCTCGAAGCGCATGATCGAGAAGATCGTCGCCATGGGCAACTATCCGGCCAAGGTGGTCGCCACGACGGATCGCCGTGAGGTCCTCAAGGGCGCGGACGCGGTCTGCGTGACGATCCTGTGCGGCAGCACCAATGTCTGGCAGCACGACATCCTGATCCCCAAGAAATACGGGGTCGACATCAATGTGGGCGATACGCGGGGGCCCAGCGGCATCTTCCGCGCCCTGCGCACGATCCCGACCATGCTCGACATCTGCCGGGACATGGAGCAGTTGTGCCCGAATGCGATCATGCTCAATTACACGAACCCCATGGCCATGCTGTGCCACGCCATGCAGCGGGCCACGCCGATCAAGGTCACCGGCTTGTGCCACAGCGTCCAGGGCACGGCGGCGATGCTGGCCAAGTGGGCCGGGGTGCCGTACGAGGAGTTGCAGTACACGTCGGCCGGCATCAATCACCTGTCCTGGTACGTGAAACTGCAGCACAAGGGCAAGGACTTGTACCCGCGGCTGCACGAGGTCGTCGCGACCGATAAGAAAGTCTACAACGAGGAGCAGGTGCGCAACGAGATGTTCCTGGCGTTCGGGTATTACGTGACCGAATCCAGCGGACACAATTCCGAGTATAACTGGTGGTTCCGCAAACGTCCCGACTTGATCAAGAAGTACTGCACCAAGGGGACCGGCTGGAATCCCGGCCACTACGCCTACATTCTCAAGGAATACCAGAAGCGCGACGGCGGCAGTTGGAAGAAAGACGTCCGGGACTGGCTCGCCAAGGACAAGCCCATGTCGCTTGACCGCGGGCACGAGTATGCGGCGTCGATCATCAACGCTTTCAAGGGCGGCGAGATCTTCGAGTTTAACGGGAACGTCCCGAACACCGGGCTGGTGACGAACCTGCCGCCGGGTTGTTGCGTGGAGGTGCCGGTGATCGCGAGCCGCAGGGGCTTCGAGGCGGTCTACGTCGGGGCCCTGCCGTCTCAGTGTGCGGCCATCACGGCGCTGAGCGCCGCGATCGAGACGATGGCGGTCGAGGCCAGCTTCCAGGGCGATCCCGAGATGGTGTACCGCGCTGTCTGCAACGACCCGCTGACGGCGTCCGTGCTGTCGCTGGCGGAAATCCGGAAGATGGTGCGAGAGATGTTCCTCAAGAACCGGACGCATCTGCCGCAATTCAAGACCGTGGCGGTGTAGTCAGAGGACAGCGATAACGGCGGGCGCGCGAATTCGCCGGAGAAAGTAATTGCCCGGCCGACAAAGAGAATACCTACCGCAAGCGGTTCATGCAGTACAGCGTGAGCCAAGAGGGGTAGCCCAGCGCCTACGTTGGTGTACCGCCCTTCAGGCGGTCTTTGGCCATAAGCAGTGTTCTGATTCTGAATACTGAAGGCGCTACAGGGGTTACGTGGGGATTTTACACTTAAGCCCACCCTTCGTCGGGTACACTTAGTCGCAAGTCTTAGTCGCCCCCCTTAGTCGGTTACGCTGGTCGAACGGCTTAGTACCCAACGGCATAAATACACTAACGTATTAAATGGGGGCATCGGGGTCACGTCTTCACTTTTCACAAAGCTCCTGTGGGGGCATCGGGGTCACGTCTTCACTTTTCACAAAGCTCCTGAATCTGTTGCATCATAGCTCGACAGTGACGGTCTTTTTCAGCACGTTGTTCCAGCCGTTTCACCGCCATGGACACGGCGGTATAATCCATCCCTCCAGCCGCCTGCCCCGCCTCGCGGAGTGTCATGCTTCCAAATCGTCGTGCAGCCCACAAGGTCATCGGCCTGCCTACCCCGCCCCATTGGTTCATATAGATTTCGGCCGGCTCACCCATTACCACAGATACTTGCTTCAGGACTTCGGGCCAGGTCAGCCGTGGTGCCAGCCGTTGCGGCTCCACAGCCTCACGTCCATGACGCGCCAGTTTCTGCACATGCGCCCGGAAGACTTCACTCCCCAAGGCAAAGGCATCCCTCAATTCTTCTGATCGCCCCGGGTCTTCACCCTTCGACAACCGTTCCTTGATTTCCGCACGGTATTTCGCGACCTGACGTGCTGCATCCGTTGTCGCACGGCCCAGAATCTCACTGGTCGTTAACCACACCGGCACCTTCCCATACCCCGCATAGCCTCGATATGAACTCCACTGGAACTGACGCAATTCCTGGAGCCGGCGGGACACTTGCTCCCGGCTTGGCACCCGCAGCCCCCGCCCCTCGGCACGTTTCCCCTTTTTATCCAATCCCAGGGAGCGCCTCATCACCGGATTCAAATGAACGTACAGGCTCAATTCGTAAACCCAGGCCCCCTTCTCCACCACAAGCGCCTTGAATCGCCCCTGCATCAGGGGCCCAACCCGCTCATGCTTCCGGTTAAACCACGCCACATAACTGACATTCAACCATTGCACCGCTCGACTCAGGTTCGCATCCGGTGTCTGCAGGATCAAATGATAATGATTTCCCAACAAAACATAAGCATGAAGCTTCACCCGAAACCGAGCCACCATCTCTTCCAGTAGCTCAAGAAAATGTTGATGATCACGTTCCTTCGTAAAAATCTCGCGCCGATCTATCCCTCGCGACGTCACATGATACCATCCATCCGCACGATCATATCGAAGGGGTCTACTCATGCCTCTTCTTCTACCAACATCCCTCTCTCACTACAATAGATTTGTGAAATGTGAAGACGTGACCCTGATGGCCGATTGCTTGTCGCGTAGTGCATGTTCACCTTGGTGCTGCGTAGCGCGGCGTACAGCGTGCCGTCCTTCAACTGGGCAATGTGCGGGTCGCGGTCGTCCACGTCGCTGTCGTAAAGGACTTCCGGCTTCGTCCATGTCCGTCCCTCGTCGCTGCTGACCGAACTGCGACTTGGCGGCTGAAGCAAAGAAACTTTTCCGGTAAGCACTGGGGCTTATCCCCATTTCCTTGTGAAAGGTGCGGCTGAATGCATAGATCGACTCGTAACCACATTGTTCGGCAATCTCTTTAAGGCGTGAATCGGAGGCAATCATCAGGGTCCGGGCCCGATGGAGCCGGAGCCGACGGATGTAGGCGCCCAACCCGATCCCTGCCAGTGTCCGGAACCGCGCACGCAGATGACTTTCTGACAAGCCCATGGCCCGTGCCACATCCTCGATCTGTAAGGCCTCGGCCACATGTCGATGCACATAACGGGCGACGTCCTGCATCAACTTACGCGATGGCACCACGTGATCCGCACCCTGCGGAAGCTCCTTGCCGCGCGCAGGCCCCCCCCTGAATTCTTGCAAAATCAATGCGAGCAGGGCAGAAATCGAAGCATTGGATTCCTGCCGCACTTCAGAGTTCGCATATCGTTCCGCCAATTCTGTCAGGCACGTCACCTGCAACGGCGTGACATCACACCGCATGCCGCGAAACGATTTGAATTCCTCCACATCCTCCAACTCAAAGCTCACGAACAGCCATAGCACCTTCTCACCCGAAAACCTGGCATAATGATGAAACTGATGGGGAGCGACCAACACCCCACTTCCGGGCTTTAACCGCACCACATGCTCATCAACAATCACAGACGCCTCGCCCCGCAGGCAGATGATCAGGAGATAGCGGTGATGTGCCGTCCCAGTCCCCTCATCAAACGCTTTCTGCCGGCTGAACACTAAAATGTTCTTCGGTATCAGCAGCGGCGCATCAGGCAGCCCGATGAAGTAATCACGGGGATGCTGTTTAACTCGCGCCACCACCCGGCAACAGGCCTCCCAATCATCAGAATGATCATCGTTTCTGTTAAACATTCCATCATTATTGCTATTTTCATTCATGATCTCAAGAATTACATTACCTTTATCGATTATTTGAGATTTGAAAACAGCACTTAACAAGAGAAATTCCATCATTATGAAAAAAATACGTATTGGATTAATTGGATGCGGCGGTCGGCTCAGAGGGGTAGTCGGGGAACTGCTCAACGCAACGAAAAACGTTGAGATCATCGCGCTTTGTGATCCCAACCCCCACTCCATCGAAGCCACTCTGAAGGCGTACAACCCTCAGGCAAAGGTGTATGAGGACTACCATAAGCTGGTTCGCGATCCGAATATCGACTGGGTCATGATCGGCTCCTGGAATTGCTTCCACGCCGAACACACGATTGCCGCCTTCAAAGCGGGTAAACATGTCTTCTGCGAAAAGCCACTCGCCCTGACCGTGAAAGACTGCCTGGCCATGCGCAATGCCTGGAAGAAATCGGGCAAGCTCTTCTCGATCGGTTTCACGCTGCGCTACTCACCCCACTATCGCCGCATCAAGGAACTCCTATCGGCGGGCAAAATCGGCAAGATCATCAGCATGGAATTCAATGAGACCCTCGATTTCAACCATGGCGGTTATATCCACGCCGACTGGCGCCGTAAAACAGAGTGGGCCGGCAGCCATCTCCTCGAGAAATGCTGTCACGATATCGATCTGGTCAACTGGATGACGGAGTCACTGGCCGTTAAAGCCGCCTCTTTCGGGGGCTGCGATTTCTTCAACAAAGCCAATATTCACAACGTGAAACGCGTGGGTAACTCGCCCCATGGCGTAAAGGCCTTCTCGACCTGGAGTAACGATAAAATCCACGGCAACATCATCGACCCGTTCACTAATGATAAGGACATCCTGGATAACCAGGTTGCCATTATCCAGTTTGCCAGTGGCGCCCGCGCCACATTCCACACCAATTGCAGCACCGGTATTCCGGAACGCCGCATGTATATCTGCGGAACGGAGGGCACACTCCGGGCTGACGTCACCAACGGTACCATCGAAGTGAAACGCATCGGGTTCGACACCAAAGTTGAAGATTGCCGGACGGCTGTATCGGGTGGGCACGGGGGCGGTGACAGTATTCTCGGGCAAAGCCTAGCCGACACCATGCTGAAAGGGAAGGCCCCGCTGACTTCATTGGAGGATGGGCTCCGGTCGGCCTTCACTGCATTTGGCATTGATGAGGCACAACGCACGGGCAAGGTCTTTGATTTGACCCCGCTCTGGCGTCAGGCCAAAATCAAGGTCTGATCCCGTTAAAGAACCCGTTCATGAGATCATGATTGAAGAAATCAGTGGACCAAGATAGAGCAAAGCACGTGGAGGGCGAGGTTTATCCGAGCCGGCAAACCCTTAACGCCAGGACATTCGAAGAATGATCGGGTAGATCCGCCATATAGGTGCCGCGGTGATAGGTGCCGCGGAGGGTCGCCAGGGACAGGAAGATAGTATTTCGCCCATGATATATCGCATTAAAGTTTC
>JBAXMJ010000096.1:0-9956 GCA_037134355.1 bacterium
AATAGTATCAGCCGTTGTGGCTGTCGTCAGTCATCTTTTTTCAGTACCAATGCGAGTCTGACGTTGCCGTTGGTGTGGTCGGTCAGTGATCCTGCTCGTGGCATCATTCGTGCCAGTGGCGGGTTGACGGCCATTTATGAAGGTCAGAATGTGGCTGGAAACAATACCATCACCGTGCGGGATCAGGGCGATAATAGCGGAATCGCAGTCGTGATTCACTAAACACACTGTCAGAAAATATCCTGTCAGAGGTGTAAAGATTTACCACCCGCTTCGCTGGCTTTCTATTACCCACAATTTCGCCAAAAAGAGGGACTTCACCACTGATTTTCACTGATTTCCGCTAATTCATAGAAAAGTTTGAACAGAAGCACGCGAAGTTCGCAAAGATAATGTTGCGGCATTTTCGTTCGGGAGTACCCGAGCCAAAAATTCCGCAACGGTTCTTCGCCGGAATCGGGAGCAATAAGACAATTCCATCTGTGCTTCGCGCCTCAAAACTTTATCCTCAATTCCTCCCGGAAGGGCGTTTCATGATTTTTGCTGGACGGGTACTCCCGTACTGCAAAAATCATGAAACATTCTCTTTCCCGTCCTGAGCCGTGTCGAAGGGTCCGGATTAGTGGAAATTAGTGAAGATCAGTGGTGAAGTCCCTCTTGTGAGGCGTGGGGATCGCGGTCGTGATTCACTAACGCCTGGTCATGGAGCCGTAACGCCCTCGTCCCGGATGTGCGTTATGGAATGATGACGGCTCTGACTTCGCTGCGCAAGGATTTGCAGATTTTCAATGCTTGGGCGGCTATCGGTTTTTGCGCCGATTCACCCGGATAACGAAACGCAACTGCAAACTGGTTGAGTACGCCGAGATCAGGACGAAAGGCATCCCACGTCGGCTCAACAGTCATGACGAGATCGAGCAATCGGATCAGGTTGTGGGTTTTCTCAAAGGGAATATCAGCGTCCTGTAAACGTGCTTTCAAGTATTTCTCGGTCGCCTGTTGGGCGTGGAAACATACCGCATCGTAGTTTGGTAGACGTCGGACCCGCCATTCCCTGCATGCTGTGCGGTAATCCCCCTCGGCCTTGGCAATCCACTCACCTGTCAGGGGCTTCATACAATAATTTTCCTTGAACGGCTTCCTTGAGAAAAAAATCATTCATAGCCAGGCGACGTTTGATGTCGGCTGGTGTGCGAATTACTAAATCTACGGCAAACGACGGACTTAATCTTCTGATCATCTCCGCTGCCTTACTGACGCCATTTCCCTTAAACGACATCACTACAAGCAAATCGACATCAGAATCGGGACGAGCCTTGCCTCTTGCGTAGGATCCAAATAAGACAATTTGGCTAGGTCGGTATTCTATAGCAATTTGCCTGCAGAATGATTTGATTTCGTTGACAGCTACCATGGTTTTTATAATGCCACAGGTGTGGTGCGCCTGCAACAATCCTTTACGGCGAGTGTGACGGTGGGGACGCGGCTGGGCGAAGAGGCCGACAAGGACAGGAACATTGTCGAGTTGCGCGAATCTCCTGGGTGGCAGTTAGGTGACCTTGGTGGCTCGGATTAAGGGACTGGGTGAGGGTTGGTGTCCCGGCTTTAGCCGGTTTTCACTGGCCGCCTGAAGGCGGTACACCAGCCGAAACAGAAAACGATTTCATGTTTTAGCTCACGCGCGAATAGTTTTCCGGTTTGACATCGCAAAATGCGATATCAAAGGCCGGGCGTGGTGGCCGACGGACGCCGGCCTACGCTTTTACCGAACACGGAGCGGTCATGGCCGCAAACATCCTTCGGAGTGATCGCGCCGTGCAAATGAGTGTGTTTGTTGTGCGGGCGTTCATCCGTATGCGGGTGACTTTGGCGGACAGTCGGGGTTTGGCGCGGAAACTGGCGGAACTGGAAACGGAAATCAAGGCCCAGATGGATGGTCACATATTGAAAGGATTGACATTATGCCAAAGCTGACATATATTAAGGATAAACCATGAGTGGAAAACCACTTCGATGGATGCATGGGGAGGTGAAAACTCTGCCGGTTGAAACAATATGAGGTAAACTTCCGATGAAAAAACTCAAAAATGAATGGGTGGAGGGATCGGTTCAGGATTTTCTTAAGCTTTCGGATGCTGAGACCGCCTATATCGAAACCCGTGTTGCGCTCGCTCACCGGTTACGCGAGGAGCGTAATAAGAAGCACTTGACCCAAACAGATTTGGCTTCTGTCCTCAAAACAAGCCAGTCTAGAATTGCAAAAATGGAGAAGGCTGATCCTTCTGTCTCCCTTGATCTGGTGATTCAGGCCCTTTTCAAAATTGGCATGACTCGTAAAGATTTGGCCGCCGCAATCTGAAGAATGACTTGGCCACCAGGGACAGGTTCTTTGTAAGGGGCAAGACAGGGGCCGGAAACCCCTCACCCCAGCCCTCTCCCTCAAGGGGAGAGGGAGTAGAGCAGCGTCTGTTCTTTTCCCTCTCCCCTTTCCGCCACGGGCGGAACGGGGAAAGTCTCTGTTTGATCACTCAGAGCGTGGTGTGGCCGGAAAGGGCGGATCGCAGACGGTCACTGGCATGAGTGGCGTTATCCGGTGTGAGTTCATTCAGCAACCCCCTGATCGCTTGCTCGGTAACGACGCCAATGAGAATCATTTGTCGGACAAATTCGATATCTTTGGGTCGCCCGGCCAGAAGTTTGCTGACTGCTAAATCTACCGGGGCAAGGCACCACCCCGTTGTGCCACCAGTATTTTCATTCTCCACCTGAACCAGACGTCCCTTCCATCCTGACGGCAATGTTGCCGTCTCTGGACCAACACCATGCGCATAATATCCGAAAGTCTCATGGAACGGGGACAATTCGCCAATACATCCGTCAATCAATTCCGCTTTCCCGGGATCATCAGCAGGATAAAGATCGGCCTCCATTGAGGTCATTATCTCAGAAGGAGCATCAGGACATGCCCCCAAAAGGGCCTGGCTCCCAATGATCACAACATCGCGGCATCCTGAAATGCTTCCGCTGGCCCGTACAAGATGTTCAAGCTGCTTTCGGTTCATGATGAAAACGGCGATAGATGTCCCACCGCTCACGGGTTGAGAGGATACCGCAGAAAGGGTTGCTTTGGCGCAATCGACGGCCTTCCTGCCCCTCATCAAGGAGAATGGCGCGGATCACGGACCAGTCGCTGGTAAGAAGTGCTTGCCATTCGAGAAGTACAGGCGTTGCTTGAGTTCCCCTCCAATGTTCGCAATTGACCCGCGCTTTGAGCAATCCCTTGCGCTCCGGATCCGCATCAATATGCGCGACAATAGAACGGGAAAGCGCAAGACTGCGTTGGTCGATGTCCTCGTGGGTCTTCATGTGGGGAAAATTACCAATTGCCGTGGCTATGATCAAGGCGACAATAGTGGGGGTGCGATTGCAAAATATTGCAATCGTACCGAATCCAGAATCCAGAATTCAGAATCCAGGAGTTGCAAGCCAAAGGGTTATGCCCTGGAGCAGGGAGGTTGATCGAGTTCATTTTCTATGACACCACTTTAGAAAGCACTTATTTGCGTAAGGCATTGGGTTTCCATTCTGGATTCTGAATTCTGGATTCTGAATTCTCGGTGCGATGCAACGAAGTGAAATCGCACCCCAATAGTGGGATCGCGGTCGTGATTCACTAAAGTTCGAATCTGGCATCGATTAAGCGGTTGGATTACTAATGTTCCTGAAATAGTCTGGACATGATCTTGGAAGATCCACGCCGTGACCGGCGCGGCTACGTAGCCGCCGCGGTTACGCGGTGGGCGGATCATGTCTGGATTATTATGGGAACATTAATCCTAAAAGGAGCAGTTGAATCAGGAAAATAGAACACTTCGTCGCATGTCTTAGTCGCCCCCCTTAGTCGGTTACGCTTAGTCCAACGGCTTAGTCGTTCCCGGACAGTCGCTTGTCGACTAAGCAGGTCGACGAAGCGTAACCGAGTAAGTGTGGGCCGAAGTGTGGGGGCCGACAGGGACAGGAACATTGTCGAGTTTCGCGAATCTCCTGGGTGACAGTTAGGTGACCTTGGCGGCTCGGATTAAGGGACTGGGTGAGGGTTGGTGTCCCGGCTTTAGCCGGTTTTCACCAGCCGCCGGAAGGCGGCTGGTGAAGGTCGCTTAAAATTTATCTCAAGCATATAAACAGGGCTTGAGATAAATTACTGCGGAGGCTCAGTGGGTGGAGATTCAACTGTTTCTGCTGGCAGTGTGATGCCATCTGGCACCGGAGCCTCCGTGTTTTTCGCCAGAGTTTCCGCGACCACTGGACTTGTCTCACCGGTCGGTTCCGGCTCGGCAATAATAACCGGAGGCGGGGCGGTCTGTGGTGTGACCGGTGGCTCCTCTACGGCCGGTGCAGCCGCTTCGGTTGTTTCCGCAACCGGTTCTGTCGGGAGGGGTGTCGGGATGATGATCGGTTCAGGGAGGACTTCATCAGGGGTTGGAACGGGATCCGGTTGGAACGGTGGGGGCTCTGGCACGGGTGTTTCAACGGCGATGGGGTCCGGTGTCGGTGTCGGTTCCGGGCCCTGGGGCGGCACCTCCATCACCACGGGAGCCGATATTGGTTCCTCAATGACGTCCTGCACCGGTGGAGAGTTTGGTGGTGTTTCCTCAATCACGGGTTCAGGGTCTGGTGTCTCCAGGGCAGGAGTTTCAACTGGGACAGGTTCCGAGGCCGGTGGTGGTCCATCGGCCATGACCGGTTCGGGTATTACGATAGGCTCTGGTGTCACTACTGGTGCTGGGGCCGGTACTGGTTTTTCGATAACTTCCGGCGCTGACACCTTCGCAATAACGGGTGACGGGGGTGGCGCTACGGTCGGTGTGACCGTTACCGGGCTTTGATTTGGCCGTAGCGCGGCCAGCATCGCCTTCGCCGCGTCTTGCCACAACACGATCACCGGGCAGCCACCGGCCACTGTCGCCGTCACGGAGGTGTAAACGCTGGGGCAGGCGATGATGCCGACGGAACCCTCACCACGCAACCGGGTGATCCGTTCCCGGGCTGACGTCGGATTAGCCGGGATGACGGCGATATTCAAGCGGAACCCCTCAACCATCAGAACGTTCTCCAGAACCGGAACCAGCGCCAGGGTTTCTGCCGGACTGGCGGCTGAAAGGACGAGCCCGATTTGTCGCCCGATTGGTTTCGGGACCTCTTCTGTAATCTGAGATTTTCCGTTTGAGATTCCATCAGGTTTCGCCACGGCACGCGGCGCAACCTGATGGAGCGCCCGACTGCGGCTGGTCAGATCAGGTTGATAACCCAATTGCTGGATGGCGGCCATGACTCGGGACTGAGTGGCTGGAATGATTCCGCGCTGGGAAGCTTTCCCATTGACGACCAGGGAGACTGTTGTTTCCGAGACTCCGGCAGTCCTGGCAACGTCTTTCAGGGTGACTTGTGAATTCATCTCAAGCCCTATAGCAGGGCTTGAGAAAAAACTCAAGTTTGGACTTGTATCGTATTTGCGTTTAACGACAATTCGACTCTTTCCTGACCATGAACTTCGAAGAAGAGCTTCCTGCATCTTTGTCTGCCGCTGAATGTCAGTGGCTGGATCGTCTTGCCATGGCGATGGTGACTCCGGACAAAAAACTTGCTGCCCTTGCTGTTCAGGCGGTTGATCACAATGCCTCAAATGGAGCCATCCTTTCTGATGCGGTTCTCGCTTCCATCGTGGCTGGTGAACCCGAGCAGGCGCTACGGTTCATCAAGCGGCTTCATAAATGGTATGAACCTCACTATTCGTCGCTGATCTATGAGGCGATTGCCCTCGCGCAATTGGGACGGTGGCCGCTGGCGAAAGGGCTCTTGCTGCAACACCAGCTTGACAAGCATTCGATGCTAAAAGTTTTCCCTTCCGTAACCATGACTTTTGGCGTTCGTTGGATGAAGAAAATCGGGCGGTGGAAACCCGCTCCAGAGGGGAAGCCGATCCGAAAAGACACCCTGCGTCCGGTGAAGCCTGCTTCCATGACGAAGGGGGCTGTGGCTTCCCCTCCGGCGCCAGTTCCCGTGGTGGTTGAGGCCGCCCCGCCATCTTTGCGCCGATTCTCCTTTCCCCTCCCGGTTGAATTTCGCGTGCCCGGTGTGGAAGCCTATCAGGAACTCGAACGGCAGCCGGTGGCGTCGCGGGAGGACATGCTTTTGCTCAATACCTATGCGCATCTCGCCCTGGTCAAGGGATTCGACGACCTCCTCTGCCTTGACCAGTTGAACGGGGTGACGTCGTTCTGGTATCAGATCGAGACGGTTCGAAAAGTGCTTAAACAATTTAGGGGGCGGGTACTGCTGGCGGATGAGGTTGGTTTGGGAAAAACGATTGAAGCCTGCATGATCCTGAAAGAGTACACGTTGCGTGGCATGGCCGAACAGGTCTTGATCCTCACACCGCCCTCACTGGTCGGGCAGTGGGAGGAGGAAGTTCGGACCAAGTTCTGTATGGAATTCGTCACCAGTCACGACGCGTTGTTCCGGGATGATCCCCGTGCATTCTGGGCGCAACCCCGGATTATCGCCTCGCTCGCATCAGCCCGCACGGCACGCCATTTTGAATGGGTCACGGGAACTCCCCGCGATCTGGTTATCGTGGATGAGGCACACCATCTCAAAGACCGCCGGTCGCGTAACTGGCAGGTGGTGGATGCCCTTCAGAAGCGGTTCCTCCTGCTGTTGTCCGCCACGCCGGTGCAAAACAACCTGATTGAACTCTACAATCTTCTCACCCTGCTCAAGCCTGGCCTGTTTAAGACCGAAAGTGATTTCAAGGCCTCCTATGTTACGCCCCGCCAGCCGCGTTCGCCGGCAAACCGCGATCGGCTCCAGGCGCTGATGCGGGATGTCATGATCCGAAATACCCGTGCGCTGGTGGATGTGAAACTGCCGCCCCGCCAGGCGCTGACCGTGCGGGTGGATCCCGATGAGGCCGAGCGGGACTGTTATGCCGCGTTGAGCGAGGCCATTCGCGAGGCATGCCGGGCACCGACGGCGGGACATCACCGGATGGCCTTGAATCATCTGCTTCAGGCGGCGGGGTCTTCTCCGGCCGCCGCCGAGGCCTCGCTCGGCCGCCTCGCAAAAGGGGAGTGTCCCGGCGAATGGTCAACCCTGCGTGACCGGTACGCGATGCTGGGCGGCGAGTCGGCCAAAACCCGTGCGTTGCTGGAGATCCTGCGCCGTAACCCGGCGGAAAAGAAAATGGTGTTTGCGCGCTACAACGCCACGCTCGACAGACTGGCGGCGGTGCTGACCGAGGAGGGCATCCCCTATGCACGCTTTGACGGACATCTCTCAGGACCCGCAAAGGATGCGGCCATTGCCGAGTTTCGCGACACCGTTCCGGTGCTATTGTGTTCCGAGGCCGGGGGAGAGGGGCGCAATGTCCAGTTCTGCAATACCCTCGTGAATTTTGATCTGCACTGGAATCCCCAGGCCATCGAACAACGGATCGGGCGCGTCCACCGAATCGGCCAGACGCGCGAGGTGTTTGTGTTCAACCTCTCCGTCCGGCACACACTGGAGGATCGCCTGCTCGCCATCCTTGACGAGAAGATCAACATGTTTGAACTCGTTGTCGGCGAAATCCAGGCGATTCTGGGTGAGATGGATGAGGATCACGACCTGACGGAGTTGGTTTTTTCCGCGTGGGTGGCCGAGACCGAAACCCACCGCGACACCGCGTTTACGGCGCTGGAAGAGCGGCTTCTTGAGGCCCGTGACCGCTACAAAGAGGTCAAGACCTACGATGAGGATCTTTTTGGAGAGGAGTTCGCTACCGGATGAACACTCTCTCAGATTGGATGGCCCGGGCTCTGGTTGCGGAAGGTGCCGTGGTAGAGACGGTTGAGCCGGAAGGTCTGGATGCGCTTCTCTCCGCTTCGCTTCAAAATGCGTTTCGATGCGGAGAATTTCAGCGGCTCGGGTTTGGAGCCAGCATGCCTGAGAATGCCCGACGCGTGACTCTGGAGTCGGATTGGGTGGAGAGTTTAGGGCGGCGAATCGAGACACGGGGACGTCGAACCGAAATCGGCTTCGACATTTCGGTGGGGAAGGCACCCGATGCCACCGAGGTGTTGCGAAAGGCGCTTGTGTTCGACAACGCTACGTATCGGTTCACAGAAATGAAGACCGCGGTTGCCAGCTATCGCCTGATGGTGTTCCGCGTGGTGGCTGTGTCGGACGAAAAGCGCGAAGATGTTCTTGCGGTCACCGTGAACGAAGGCAACGCGGCTCGAGCGGATGGGATGGCTGCAGTTCTGTTGGAAGGAGGCGCAGAGGCCTGGAGTTTATTGCCCAACGGGACTGGGACTGATTTGCCCGCCCCGTGGTTGCCGGAGCGGATTCGGGATGTGTTTGGTCCTGCTTCCAGGGTGCTGGCTCGGGAACGGCTTTCACCCTTTCTTGCCGGCATGGAGCGGCGCATGGGGCGCGATCTGGATCGATTGCATGCCTATCATGAGGATCTCAGGAAAGAGGCGCTCCGGCGGCAGGTGGAAGGACGGGGTCGAAAAGGAGTCAAGGGTGACGCAAGTTTGGTCACCCAGCGTCTGACGGCGATTGAGCGCGAATACGAGGCCAAGGTGGCCGATGTTCGCCGTAAATACGGGCTTACAATCGAAATCAAACCCCTTCAGACATTTTTGATCAGACTGCCGGTTCACCGATTGGCTTTTGTCATCCTGCGGCGAAAAGGTGAGCGGACGGGATACTTGGATTGGAATCCCATCACTCGTAAACTGGATGCACTGGGTTGCGAAGCGTGCGGCGCGGTCTCGCCAATACACAGTGTGTGCGACGACAAACTTCATGTGGTCTGCTCAGGCTGTTATGGGGCTTGTCAGGTGTGCAGAAAATCCTATTGCCGCGCCTGTCATCCCAAAGGTTGCCCTCATTCACACGTCTGATACGGCCAATGTCATTACGATCAGTCCGGGGAGTGTGACGGTGACGAATGATTGGGCGACACTGACCTTCACGGCGTCCATGACCAGTTCCAATACGAGTCTGACGTTGCCGTTGGTGTGGTCGGTCAGTGATCCTGCACGCGGCACCATTCGCGCCAGTGGCGGGTTGACGGCCATTTATGAGGGTCAGAATGTGGCCGGCAACAATACCATCACCGTGCGGGATCAGGGCGACAATAGTGGGATCGCAGTCGTGATTCACTAAAGAGATGATGGTTAATGTAATGGGTCACTCATGAGGGCATCGCTGTAGTAGCCGCCGTGTCGGCGGCACTCTTTGCACACTACCGGCGAGGACGCCGGTTACTACAAGTCCTTCGGTCCTTTTACTTACCCCCTCGTCAGTGACCCATTACTGGTTAATTCGACTTGTCCTGTTCATGTGAGAACTTTAATCCTAGAATGAGCAGTTGAATCAAGAAAACCAAACACTTATGCGCAAGTCTTAGGCTCCCCACTTAGTCGGATACGCTTAGTCCAACTGCTTAGTCGTTCCTGGACAGTTACTTATCGACTAAGCAGGGCGATTAAGCGTATCCGCCTAAGTGTGGGACGAAGTGTGGGGACGAAGTGTCGCTTCGCGGCTCCCCTGAACATTGCCTGCGGTGAGCCCGTCGAACCCGCCGAAGGGCTATTACAGACCCTTAGTTGAAACACCTAGTCCCACGCTTAATCGGTTACACTTACTCGCCCAGTCTTAGTCGGATTGTCCACTCGGTTTATTCCGGTACGCCATAATGAGAATGGCAGGGCAGACGCATCTAAATACCAGCCAATTCAAGAGATTTGAACAGAAGTTGCAAAGCTCGCAAAGGTCAAATGTGGCGTTTATTTCGTTGCCACGGGTACATGGCACCAAGAGAGCCAATAGGGACAGGAATCTTGTAAGGGGTACGACAGGAGGCCGGAAACCCCTCACCCCAGCCCTCTCCCACAAGGGGCGAGGGG
>JBAXMJ010000097.1:0-9935 GCA_037134355.1 bacterium
CGATTAAGTTACTGCCCAGGATTGGCTTTTATGAAATCTCCCGCAGTTTTGGGAGAACAGCAATTATGCGCATGTATGGTTATGTTTCACATCAGGACGTTGCGCAGGCGGCGGGAGTGACTCAATCGACGGTCTCGAGGGTGCTTTCCGGGAAGGCTGAAGGGAGCCGGATTACGCCAATGAAGGACAATGCTGAATCTCTACTCTCCAGATATGACCCGAAACAGCACCATCTCGACCTGCTGTTCATGCCGAGAGAATTGGCCAACCAAGCCTTCGAGGTTACGGCTCGCCCACGTTGTTGCCTGCTCCTTTACCGGCCTTATTGGCCGGTAAAGGAGTATAGTTAACCGCCAAGAAGTTCATGAAGCATAGTCCGGATTCCCAGAGTGTTCGGACACTTCGTCTCGCACGCACCACATTCATTACACCGGGTGGCGCTTTGCTCCGCCGGGATTCCCTTGAGTCCGCTCTGCGGCCAGCCCGCCAGACCGAAACACTTCCAATTGCGATACACCTCCATGTGCCGCGGAATATCGACCCCTTGAGGACAAGGCATGCAATATCGGCACGCCGTGCAGAACCGATCGCCTAACGTGGCGCGGAGCCGGTCCAATCCTTCACACATGGCGCCGAAGTCAACCGAACCGGGCTCAAAGTCACGAACCGTTCGGACATTCTGATCGAGCTGCTCCCTTTGATTCATGCCGGAGCAAGCGGTGCTGACATTGGGATTGGAGAGAACAAAACGCAACGCCATCTCCGTAGACGGCAGATCCATTGTGAGGGCTTCCTTCAACTTATCGGATTCAAAAGACAGAAGCCCGCCGGCGACCGGACACATCGCCACCACGCCGACGCCAAGTTCCCCTGCCCGCTTGATCGTCGGTTCATATTGTCGATTCAGCAGATTGTAGGGAACGGTCAAACTGTCAAACAAGCCTGTCTCGATACACCGGGTGAAGTTTTCAGGCGTATCGTGACCGGTGAACCCGACATGTTGAATCAGGCCTTCATTCTGGGCGCATCGGATGGCTTCCAGAACGCCACCCCGTTTCAGTAGATGAGGCATATTGGACCAGGCGAACCAGCCCACCTGAAAGAACTTGAAATGAGTCAGGCCAAGTATATCGAGTTGGTGCTCAATCTCCTTGCGGAATCGATAGGCCGTCTGGTCTGGGCCAATTCCTTCCTTCCCGGAAATGATGATCCCTCCCGTTTTTCCGACCAGACCCGGTGCCGTACGATTTTGGCAGGTACCGCCCAGGTAATACCGGGTAGTCTCAAAATAATTGACGCCCAGATCGATGGCCCGCGAGATCAGCGAGGTGTTATAAGGTTGGTTCTCACCCAGACGCATACACCCAAAGGATAATGCCGATACCTTCATGCCGGTTTTGCCAAAGGCGCGATACCGCATGGTCTCCTCTTTGCAGCTCAAAGGTTCACTGTTAGATCGACTCATCACATTTAGCTCACTTTCCAGAAGGTGCAGATCAGCACCCTTATACTTCGCCATGAAAACGAATTTACAAGGGCAGAAAGGTGTCCACTAGCATTCCATGGCCATAACTGCATCAATCGCGCTGAGTTCTTCTGCAGAGAAGGAAGGGGTTTCGAGCGCCGCCACGTTCTCGCGCAGTTGTTCCGGGCGGCTGGCCCCGATTAATGCAGACGTGACGCGCGGGTCACGCAGCACCCACGCCAAAGCCATTTGCGCCAGTGTCTGCCCCCGCGCCTGCGCCAGCGGTTCAAGTTTCGCCGCCTTGGCGACAAGCTCACTTGAGACTCGCTCCTTGGGAAGGAACTGACTCCCACGCCCGGCGCGCGAATCAGAAGGAATGCCGGCGCTGTATTTGCCGCTCAACACCCCTTGCGCCAAAGGCGAAAAGGGAATCACACCAAATCCTTCTTCCGCCGCCACATCCAGCAACCCCTGTTCGATCTTGCGCTCAAAAAAGTTGTACAGTGGCTGGTGAATCAGGCAAGGAGTACCCAGCTCACGCAATAGGCGGGCTGCTTGGCGCGCCTGATCCGCGGGATAGTTCGAGAGGCCCACATAAAGCGCCTTGCCCTGCCGCACGGCCGTGCTCAATGCGCCCATGGTTTCTTCCAACGGCGTCTCGGGGTCAGGCCGATGATGATAAAAGATATCCACATACTCCAAACCCATGCGTTTGAGGCTTTGATCCAGACTCGCCAACAGACTCTTGCGTGAACCCCATTCCCCATAAGGCCCGGGCCACATCCAGTAGCCCGCCTTGGTGGAAATGATCATTTCATCACGCCACGGATGGAATTCACGCGCCATCAGGGAACCAAACAGCCGCTCAGCCGAACCGGGCGGTGGTCCATAGTTGTTCGCCAGATCAAAATGGGTGATCCCCAAATCAAAAGCGGCAGCAACCAAATCATAAGCCCCCTGCCAGGACTGTGCGTCTCCAAAACTATGCCATAACCCCAGCGAAATAGCCGGCAACTTCACGCCACTGCGACCACAGCGGTTAAAGACCAATTTAGAATAGCGTTCAGAAGCAGGAATATAACTCATATCAATCACCCTTCACTTGAGCAGTCAACCGTTCAGCACGACACCCATACTCGACACAGTTGTTGCACATCATTGCTTCTGAAGATTGAACTTTATTGTCATGAAACACAACCGAAAGGTTCTGGTAATGGGTCACTGACGAGGGGGTAAGTAAAAGGACCGAAGGACTTGTAGTAACCGGCGTCCTCGCCGGTAGTGTGCAAAGAGTGCCGCCGACACGGCGGCTACTACAGCGATGCCCTCATGAGTGACCCATTACAGGTTCTGACACCACCCATCATACCGAACGTGAAGTGGCGGTGCGGGACGGGAAACAGGATCGTCTCGGTCAACAGGACGCCGAAGAGCTATGGCGGCCACCGGAGGGTCAGGGTGAGGGGGCGCCCGACTGAATCGTTCCGACCAGCCTCACCTCGTCTGCTGGCGATGCAGGCGTGCGTAAAAGCCGTTCCGTTTCACCAACTCGTCATGGGTGCCGGTTTCGGCCACCACGCCGTTATCCAGCACACAGATTCGCTGGCAACGCATGGCCATCGACACACGTTGAGAAACGATGACTGCGGTACGGCCGGTTAAAATCTTGACCAAAGTTGCCTGAATCCGGCGTTCGGTATCGGTGTCCAGTGCCGACATGCAGTCATCGAGCAACAGGACGTTGGGTTGACTGAGCAGAGCCCGTGCGAGGGTAATGCGTTGACGTTGACCACCGGAGAGCGTCATGCCTTTCTCGCCGATCAAGGTTTCGTATTTGACGGGCATCTCCATGATGTGGTCATGAATTTCCGCGGCTTTGGCGGCCGCAATGATGTCACGGGGGCTGGCGTCCGGATTGCCATAGCAGATATTGTCGCGGATGGAACCCCCGAAGATCTGGGGTTCCTGGGGGACGAGGACCACGCGGCGATGGAGGGCATCGGTGCGAATCCGGTTGAGGGGAACATGGTCATAAAGAATTTCCCCGGTCAGGGGTTCGTAGAGCCGGTTGAGCAGGTGGAGAAACGTACTCTTGCCGCTGCCGCTCGGCCCCATGACGCACATCCAGGAACCGACGGGAATGTGCAGGGTGACGTCCTCCAGGACGGGTTCGCTCTGCTGGTCGTGGCGGAAATGGGTGTTGAGCAGGGTGATGCCGCGAGTGAGCGGGGCGGGGAATTCCAGGGCATCCGGCGCAACCGTGAGGGGCTCTTTCTCATCCAGCACCTGGACCAGCCGTTGGAGCACGACCAGGAGTTTTGAAAGGGTCACATTGAGCTGGCTCAGCATGATCACAGGGCCGAACAGGATGCCGGCCACCCCGTTGGCGTACATCAGGGTGCCCAGCGTCATCTCGCCCGCCAGCACGCGGGTGGTGCCGTAGAGGAAAAGGGCGGAGGTTCCGATGGCCGCAATGATGGTACTCACGGCGCCGAGTCCTGCGGCGGTGTTTTGTTGGAGCATGGTGTCGCGCAGGAAACAGGAGGACAACCGGTGGAAGTTGAGTGCCTCATGCTTTTCCCGCCCATAGGATTGAATGGCCCGCATGCTGTCCAGTTTTTGTGAGGCGAGCGAATACAGCCAGGAATTCGTATGCCGGAGTTCCGCGTTGATCTCGTTGAGGATCCGGCGGGAGTGTCGGTTGGCCAGGATGTAGGCGGGCAAGGTGAGCAGGCTGATGACTCCGAAACGCCAGTCGAGGATGAACAGGATGACCAGTCCCACGGTGATGGCGGTGAAGGCGTGGAGAAACCACAGAAACGTCATATATAACTGATCCTGGACCTCTCCGACATCGGAGAGGATGCGTGACATGAGCCGGCCGGGGGCATGTGATTTGTGGTAGGCCAGCGACAAGCCGATAATCTTTTTATGGAGATCCTCCCGGAGTTTGGCCGTGAGTTCCTGGGATATGCGGATGCGCGCCCGGGCCTCCAGACGGGATCCGTAATTCGAGATGACCAGGGTGGCCAGATAGATCCCGAACAGCAGGCCCAGCATGCCCATGGCTCCTGCGGGTCGGACGGAGAGGCCGGGCCCGCGATCACGCGAGAGACTCCCGGAAGGGGGCGTGATTTCCGGTAAACGATCCGCCTGGGAGGCGGGAGCGGGCAGGTTCGCGACGGGGGGCGTAGTGACCTCCGAGGTGGTGGTGACGACCAGGATCGAATCCACCACCACCTGGCCATACCAGGCCATCAGGAAAGGCGTCAAGGTGTTGAGGATCCACCAGAGGGAAAGGGCGAGCAACACCCGCCTGAAGGGCCAGACATAATCGCGCACGAACCGGAAATAGAGGTCGATGTGGCCGGCGGGGGATTCATACTCACGGCGGGGCGGACGGAACCGCATATTGCGATGGTGTTGTTTCATGGGGGGCTCAAGAGGAGGAGGTGAGTCCGGTTTGGGTTTCATCGAAGGTGCCGCTGCCCATGAATTTGGTGTAGATGGCGGCGTAATGGCCGCCGGGAATTTTCATCAGGTCGTCGTGGCGTCCCTGTTCCACCACCTGTCCTTGTTTCATCAGGACGATCAGGTCCGCAGTCCGGATGGTGCTGAGGCGGTGGGCGACGATGAAGGCGGTTCTGTTTTTCAGCAGACGCTCCATGGCGCGCTGGATGGCCAGCTCGGATTCACTGTCCAGGGCGCTGGTGGCTTCGTCCATGATCAGGATGGCGGGATTCGCCGCGATGGCGCGGGCGATCGTGATGCGTTGTTTCTGGCCGGTTGACAGTTGAGTGCCCTCGACCCCGATGAGGGTGTCATAGCCGGCGGGGAGTGTCATGATGTAGTCATGGATCTCCGCCGCCTGAGCGGCCGTCTCGACCTCCTTCCGGGTGGCGCCGGGCCGGGCATACCGGATGTTGTCGGCGATACTGGCGGTAAAGAGCTGGGGTTCCTGAAGCACGATGCCGAACTGGCGGCGCAGTTGCGCGAGCTGGATGGAGCGCACGTCATGGCCATCCAGCCGCAGGGTACCCCCGGAAACATCGAAGAACCGGAGCAGGAGCGAGAGAAGGGTGCTTTTACCGCAGCCCGTGGGGCCGATGAAGGCCACCGTCTGGCCGGGTTCAACATGCAGGGTAAAGTCCCGGATGATGGGCTTTTCCGGTGTGTAATGGAAATTGACATGGTCAAAATCAACCTGGCCGGCCAGCCGGGGGATGCTTTGGGCGTCAGGCGCATCCTGGATTTCCGGGGCTTCGGCGAAGAGTTCGGTCAGGCGGTCGGCCGCCACACCCACATCCTGGATTTGCTTGGCCAGCAGGGAAAACCTGACAGCCGGCCAGAGCAGTTGCATGGCATAGGTAGTGAAGGCCAGCACATCCCCGTAGGTCATCAGTTCCATCAGCACCATCGCGCAGCCGGCAAAATAGATCGTGGCGCGGCCGGCATCCGCGAGAAGCTGGGTGTTATTGGAGAACGTGTTGTTGGCCACTTGCATCGTGCCCACCTGCTTCAGGCTGGAGGCAGACTGGCCGGAAAAGATGAGCTGTTCGCGGGATTCGGCGCCGTAGCTTTTGAAAACCATGGAGGTCATGAGCCGGTCTTGCAAGCCTGCGGACAGGCGGTCCATGGAGCGTTGGTAGTTGCGATTGGTCTGCCGGAGGAAGCTGATATTCAGCCTGACATTGATGACGAATACCAGCATCAGGAGCACAATGACGAGCGCAAGCCGCCAGTTGATGAGAAAGGTGGCGGTGATGGCGAAGGCGGAGCAGATCAGGTCGGAGATGATGCTGATGGTTTGGGCGGTCAGGAGGTTCTGCACTGCGCCGGTGTCGCCCATGAGGCGGTTGACGAGCAGCCCGACCCCCGTTTTTCCGAAGAAGCGCATGGAGAGGTGGAGCAGATGCCGGTAGAGGGTCTGGCGCATCTCAAAAACGAATTTCTGTCCCACGTAGGTGATGCCGAGTGTCTGCAGGTACGAACAGGCGGAGGTCAGCAGGGGTAACGCGAGCATCGCCAATCCCAACATGAAGAGAGGAGAACGGTCGCCGGGCGTAATGACACGATCCACGATGGCTCGCATGATCAGGGGCGGCAGCATGGCGAGGAGCGACAAGAATACCGTCAGGCCCAGCAACACCCAGAGCTGGCGCTTGTAGGGCGACAGCATCGGAGTGAAAAATTTCAGGCGGGCGGGAATCATGGGGCGCCTTGGGGCTTACAAGTCCAGAAGGAATTGCCAGGCCTGCACCGTACCGCAGTAGATGCGTGCTTCGGCCGAAGTGCCGGGCGGAACCGTGCGTCCGCGGGCGGTGAAATCGCCGTAGGCCACCCGGTATGTTTTTTGCCCTTCCGTTTGAATGACATTGCGGAGGGCTTCAATCCGGCCGGTAAACCACACCGGCTGAAGGCCGCCGTAGGATGTCAGGTGGGCTTTATAAGGTTGGTCGACGGCGATGCGGGCAGCATAGCGTTCGGGAATCCGCAATTTGAGAATCTGCCGGACCCCGCCGAAGATTTCGTACATGACGTTTTCGGGGCGCATCAGTTCTCCCACGACAAATTCGTAGCGGAGTACCTGGCCGGACACGGGAGCCCGGATGGTTTTCAGGGTGAGGCGGGAAGCGGCCCGGGCGAGGGCGTCGCGGCGGGCCTTGATTTCCTGGCGGCGCGCGGCCAGTTCCTGGTCGGTCACCGTTTGATCCTTTTTCAGCAATGAATCCAGTTCGGCTTCCGCGAGTTTTCCCGCCAGCAGGGTGTCCTCCATGGCACTGCCGGCCAGGAGTCCTTTATCGAGCAATTCCTGGGCCCGGATCAATTTGACGCTGGTATTCTGGACGCGCAGGCGGGCCATGGAAATCAGTTCCTGGTGATGCCGTTTCTCCTCAACGATTTCCGCTTCGCGCCGGGCCAGGTCAGATTCGGTTTGGAGGACGCGGCTTTGCGCCTCCTCGACGGCGGCTTGTTCCTCGGTCATATCGAGATAGGCGAGGACTTGTCCCTGGGTGACCATGGAGCCGGTCTGAGCCAGAATCTCGGCGACGGTGCCGACGGTGGCCGGGCGCACTTCGGCGTAGTTCTCGGTGGTGACATAGCCGTTGGCCAGGAAGCTGCGTTCGATTTCGATGAAATATCCCGCAAGCGCCACGATCACGATGAGCGCGAGGGCGAACAAGAACCGGCGGAATTTCCGGCGTTGGCGCAGGGGCGCGGGCGTCGGGGTAGGTTCCCCGGTAGTGGTGCGGTAGTCTCCCATAATGGTCAGGCTTTCTCCGGTTTGACAGCCGCTTCCGGGCAGGGGTTCGGTTCCTGCACGGGGAAGCCGTCAGCTTCTTCGGTGTAACGTTTGATACAATAAGAACAGTCCTCGCAGGGCCGCTCATAGCAATTGCGGTGGACGCGAGCGGGGTACATGCGGCGAAAGGCTTCGTAGCAGTCGTCGCAGCAAAAACTGTGGCGCTCCTGGAACGAGCCCAGGGCGATATGAACCAGATGGAAGCCATCCTTGTCGGGATGGCAGGGCGTGTCGCACCAGGCGCAGGGTTGTTCGGTACGTGCAATGATGTGGTCGCCACACGTGGGGCACCGGCCCACTTTTGAAAATTTGACATGTGCCGGAAGCACCCCCTCCGGAGCCAGCATTTCCTCATTGTGCGGGGTTTTGCTACCTTCCGCGGTGGCCCGGTTCAGGATGATTTTCCCGTTCTGGATTTCGGGGAGAATCTGCTTCTCCATCGCCGTCTCCAGATCTTCGGGTTTATCATCGCCCAGCCCGAATAAATCCATGAGTTTACTGATGCCCACTGGGGTTCCCTCCCGCAGGCGGCGCAGCGGCCGGTGCGTTGTTGTCGGCTTGATAACCTGACGCATACATGAAGTCCGAGTGTCCTTTGAGCAGTGCCGCCACGACCGCATTCCGTGAGCGATACGCCTTGGTCAGGTCGTTCTGGGCATCCAGGACGTTCCGGCTGCGGCCTTCCCCGAGTTGGAAACGTTCCGCTTCTGCCTCGAGGGTACGGCGGGCCTGTTCGACGGCGACGGTGATTTCCTTGAGACGTTCGCCGGCCCCGCTGAAGTCACGTTGGGCGGCGGCCAGATCAGCGGTTAAACGGTTCTGCAGCTCGCGCAGGACTTCGGCAAGCTGAGTTTCGCGGGCCTGCGATTCCCGCAGGCGGGCCCGGGGCCCGGTCTGGCTCCAGGGGCGGGTCCAGACCAGGACGGCCGCAGCGGAGGATTTTCCATCGGAGGAGAGGGCCGAGGAGTCGTCGGTGGCCCATACCCCGCGGAGGGAAAGCCCTAATTCAGGGCGAAGCTGGTCATCCAGGGATCGGGTTTCCGCTGCGGCGGCCGCAGCGAGGGCTTCGATTTCACGGATGGCACCCCGTGAGGAAAAGGAGTGTGTGGCAGCCGGGATGGGAGGGAGTGTGAGGTTGGCCGCACGATCCGTCAGGGCCAAGGAATTGGTTGTGAGCAAGGTGGCTGGTGTGATGCCGAGCATTTGGATCAACCTGAGGCGGGCGGTATCGATGGCTTGGAGCGAGGCGCAGAATTCCTCGCGGCGGAGGGCGAGTTCGAGGCGGGCAGGGGCCAGTTGGTATTCGGGCACTACCTTCAGCCGTACCAGTTCTTCCGCTTCCTTGAGTAGTTTTTGGGCGCGGTCAGTGGCGGATTGAGAGGTAGCGGCATTCGCCACCTCGGTCAGATAGGTGAAGTAGGTTTGTTCCACGGCGTGTCGCACCGCTTGCCGGGTTTCCGTGAGATGGGCATCGGCGGCGGTCTGGAGTTCCTTCACGCGGGATTGAGTATGCCGCCAGAGGCTGAATCCGCGGTCCTGGAGTAACGGGATACGGAGCTGGGCACCAACCAGCGTATGATAGCCGGAGTCACTGCCATCCGCAGGATTGACCCGGTATTGTTCCGAGACGCCGGCACCGGCATAGAGGCCCGGACGGATCGGAACCTCGACTCCGGCAGCCACACCATAGGCATCTGCGCCGGGTAGTCCGGCGGGGGCGGCTATCATAGGGGTGGCGGCACTGCCGGACATCCGGCCTGCGGCGGCCAGGGTGCGGGAATCAAGAAATTCGCCTGTGGCGTCAAGGGCGGCCTCGGCCTGTCGTGCCCCTTCGTTAGCGGCGGAGAGAGTGGGACTGTTGCTGAAAGCCAAGGTGATGAGTTCAGCCAACTCGTCTGCACGGCTGGCCAGCGGTCCCAGAAAAAACAGAGCCAGAACTATTGCGAATTTTTTAGGTCTCATGACAGGCCAAACCTTAGATGCAATGCCGGTGCATCGCGAGCAATGCAACCGTCTGAATGTTGACACGCCCATAAGGGCTGGCCTGAAAATGCGCTTTCATGGGAGATATGTTGCGGGAACGGGGGCGTGAGGTCAAGTGCGATGATGTGTCCCAAAACTGCGGGAGATTTCATAAAAGCCAATCCTGGGCAGTAACTTAATCGT
>JBAXMJ010000098.1:0-9865 GCA_037134355.1 bacterium
CCCGCCACAGCTGCCCACGAAACGTCAGGAATCACGCCCCATGCAATAACCGCCCCAAGGAGTCCCGACATCACCACGGCCACCCACCAAATCCTGCCCGTGCAATCCAGACGCATCATGTTTCGCTTTCCGTCTTCTTCCTTCTATCTTCCGCCTCTTTCACCTGCACATTCAGCATGCGGATCACAATCCAGACCTCATAGGCGCCGTAGGCCAATCCGGCCACAATGCCGACCACCGTAAAGAAAATCGCTCCATCCCCCCGCTTCTGATCAATGAAATAGCCAAGAAACGAAAACACCGCCATTCCCACGGCAAAATTCATCCCCAGCATCAAAGCGCGCCCCATCTCATTGCGCTCACCGGGCCCGGAAAATACAACTCGCATCATAACGCACCCGATTTCTTTTTCGCGGCAATCAGCGCACCCACAAAAGCCACCAACGCAACCGCTTCACAGGGAATCCCAAACAGCCAGTCACCGTAACGGGTATAGACAGTGGGCTGAAAGTCATCGCCGGGTAGCGACACCTGAAAGCGCGACACCTGAGGTTCCGGCGGAGAGCCCCACTCATTCCGGGTCGGCTCCACGATCAAACCTGTCGGCTGGATAAGGCATGAAATCCCCGAGTTGGCTACTCGAATGGCAGGAACCCGATTCTCAACACACCGGAACACGCAATGACTAAGATGCTGGAGGGGGCCAGCTGAACGGTCAAACCATGCATCATTCGTCTGGTTGATCAACAGGCGGGCACCCGCCTTGACAAACGCACGGGATAATCCGGCCATAATATCCTCGAAGCAAATCATCACCGAAAACGTCCAGGCCGGATCCCCCAACGTGAATACCGTCGCCTCCCGACCGGGCGAACAATTCCACCCCATGGGTGCCAGGGACGCCAGTGCAGGAATGGCCTCGCTTAGGGGAATATACTCCCCGAATGGAACCAGATGCTGTTTATTGTAGCTCCGCTCGATGATCCCGTTTGTCTGAAACAGAAAACTGCCGTTATAGCAAAGCGTTTGGAGCCCCAGATTGATCACATCCATAGAGCCCACGAGTATGGGGACACCCCGTCGACTTAACTCCGAGACCAGTTCCTTGGATTCCCCCTCCTCGGTGACACAATAAGGAGTTGCCGTTTCAGGCCAAATCACGAGATCCGGTCGCATGTCCCCCTCCTTCAGCGCCTGGCGGGTCAGGCGCCGGAAGGTGGAATGAATCAGGTCAATCTGTTCCTGGGACCATTTTTTAACCTGGGGAATCGCGGGTTGAATCCCTGCAATCGATACCCCTCCCTCCTCCGGGGTGTACTGACGGATCAGACCCATTCCGGATCGAAAACATAGGACGATTGCCATCAGGGCGACAAAAAGCTCCAGATTAGGCCTATATTTCTTCTCCGCCCCAGTAGGCAAATAACGCATCACTGTAAAGGCAATTCCGGTATTCACCACCATGACCAACGCGGAAACTCCGGGCACTCCGACCCACTGTGAACATTGAATCAGGACCAGGTTCCGGTACTGGGAGATCCCCAGAAGATTCCAGGGAAACCCGGTAAGCCAGGCGGATCGCGCCATCTCGCCTCCAACCCACAAGATGGGAATCAACACCGTCAAAGAAATAGTCTGCCAGAGTTTCTCCGTGCCGATTTTCCTGGCCACCCACACCACCGTCATGGCAAAGACGCCACAATACAAAGCACAGTAGGCCGACAACCCCACCCACCCCGGAACGATCAGGATGGCGGGCGCAGGGGATGTCTCAAACAGGCGCAGCATCCAGCTCATGGAAACCAGCCAGAAGATCAATCCTGAGGTAAATCCAAGAAGAAAGAACGGCTTCGGCCTGAATATCTCGCCCCGATGCTTACCGACGCCCTGCAGAAGCGCCAGTAATAAGGGGATCAGTGCCACCCAGGCGATTTGAGCGGACTCAAACGGAGGAAACGACAACGCGAGCAGGAGTCCCGACAGCACAGCGGCTCCCCACCGCCAATACTGGCGAACACAGGCCTTGGCATGTTCGAAGGTCGCCATTAAAACTTAGTCGTTTTCCCCGCAACACTTCTTGTATTTCTTTCCACTTCCGCAGGGGCATGGATCATTTCGCCCGACCTTTTCGACCTGCCGCCGAACCGGCGTGGAGGCGGCTTTCAGGGCAGCCTGCATGACAGCATCCCCACCCCGCACAGCGGAACGGGAGGACTCCGGAGTGGATTCGCCGCCATGACCGAGCACCGAAACACCATCGTGGATGGTCTGGGTCGGAATCTGGCGCATGAACCGCTCAAAAGCCAGAATCTGAGCCGAGGCCCGGAAAATCTTTTCGCAAATCTCCTCCCGGATATCATCCATCAAGGTTGCGAACATGCCGTAGGCTTCACGCTTGTATTCCACAAGAGGATCACGCTGCCCATAGGCGCGCAAGCCGACCCCCTGACGGAGTCCGTCAATGCTCCGGAGATAATCCTGCCAATGCTGATCGATCGACTGCAACATGACCTGCCGCTCGACATTCTGCATGAGCTCCCCGCCGTCGGCGGCGACTTTCACCTCATACGCCTCACGCACCTTGTTGAAAATCAACTCGGTCACAGCATCGAGATCATCCTTACCGAATGTCAGTTCCTCGCGCTTCACGGAAATAGGGAAAGCCTTGTGCAACCAGATCAGAAACGCCTCGCATGCATCCGCCTTTGCACCCTTGAGCATCTCCTCGACATGACTTGAAATCACTTCAAAAATCACGTCATAAAGCAATTCCCGCGTTTCGGTGCTGCGCACAATATCGCCGCGGAACGAATACAGGATCGTCCGCTGCTTGTTCATTACATCATCATATTCCAGAGTGCGCTTGCGGATTGAGAAATTCTGCTGCTCCACCCGGCGCTGGGCCGTCTCGATGGACCGGTTCAGCAGGCGGTGCTCCAGCATCTCCCCTTCTTCCATACCGAATCGTTCCATGAACCCGGCAATACGATCCGAACCAAACAACCGCATCAGGTCATCCTCCAGCGAGACGTAGAAGCGGGACATACCGGGATCCCCCTGACGGGCACAGCGTCCCCGCAACTGACGGTCAATACGCCGGGATTCGTGCCGTTCGGAAGCGATAACGTAAAGGCCGCAGGGATTCTCAAGTAACCGATCCTTAAGAGTCTTTCCGTCCTTCTTGTCAGACAAAGTCTCCTGAGAGAGAATGGTTTCCCGAGGAATCCAGACGACGCCCTCACCCAGCTTGATGTCCGTACCGCGACCGGCCATGTTGGTGGCAATCGTCACGGCACCCTTCTGCCCGGCACGGGCCACAATATCGGCCTCACGCTCATGATTCTTGGCATTCAGAACGTTGTGGGTGATTTTGGCTCGGCTCAGCATCCGACTTACCAGCTCGGAAGTCTCCACGGAAATCGTGCCAACCAGAACCGGCTGGCCCCGGGTATTACACTCAGTAATCTCATCCACGATAGCCTTGAATTTTTCGCGCTGGGTCTTGTACACCACATCGTTTTTATCAACGCGTCGCACCGGCCGGTTGGTTGGAATCACCATCACATCCAGCTTATAAATCTGATGGAACTCATCCGCCTCAGTTTCCGCGGTACCGGTCATACCACCCAATTTCTGATACATGCGGAAATAATTCTGGATCGTGATTGTGGCGAGGGTCTGTGTTTCCCGCTCGATCTTGACGCCTTCCTTCGCCTCGACAGCCTGGTGCAACCCGTCGCTCCAGCGCCGCCCGGGCAGAATTCGCCCGGTGTATTCATCCACGATGAGCACCTGGTTCTCCTGCACCACATACTGGACATCCTTTTCATAGATGCAGTAGGCCTTGATGAGCTGATCCACATTGTGAATCCGTTCGCTACGCAGGGAAATCTTCTCCTGATATTCGAGTCGGCGCTTGGCCCGTTCGGTCTCGGTCAGGGAGGTGTCGCCATCAAGATCGGACATGACGGAAATAAGATCGGGAAGAACATAAGCCTCGGGGTCGGCAGGACTCATCTCCTCGCATCCCTTTTCAGTCAGGGTGGCATCATGCCCCTTCTCGTCGATATTGAAGAACAGTTCTTCCCGCAATTCACGCGCCTGCTCCTTGTACATGTCGGTGAGCATCATGCCTTCAACCTTCTCCAGAAGCCGGCGGACAGACGGCTCCTCCAGGAGATGCATCAGCTGCTTGTGCTTGGGCATGCCATGATGAACCTGGTAAAGCTTCTGCATGGCCAGATCATCCTTCTTCTCCTCAATCGACTGGCGCGCTTCAACAAGCAGGCGGTTGCACAATTCGGACTGACGGCGAACGAGCCGCTCCACCCGGGGCTTGAGATCCAGGTACTGGTTTGAGGAAACCGGGGCGGGCCCGGAAATAATGAGCGGGGTCCTGGCCTCATCAATCAGAATGCTGTCGATTTCATCAATCAGCGCGAAATAATGCCCCCGCTGAACCTGATCCTCGGGACGCCAGGCCATACCGTTATCACGGAGATAATCAAATCCGAATTCACTGTTGGTTCCGTAGGTAATGTCCTTGGCATACTCAGCGCGGCGTTCCTCGGAATTCATGGTGTTCTGGATGCATCCCACCGAGAGTCCAAGATACTGGAATACCTGCCCCATCCACTGCGAATCGCGGCGGGCCAGATAATCATTCACCGTGACCAGATGGATGTTGTTGCCGGTCAGGGCATTCAGGTAAAGCGGCAGGGTGGCCACCAGGGTTTTACCTTCGCCGGTTGCCATTTCCGCAATTTTCCCCTTGTGAAGCGCAATCCCGCCCATCAACTGGGTGTCAAAAGGCACCATATTCCAGGTCAGCTCATGTCCACAGACATCGAACCGGGTTCCCTCCATGCGCCGACAGGCATTTTTGACAACGGCAAAGGCTTCGCACAGAATGTCGTCCGTAGCCTCCCCCTTGACCAGGCGGGCCTTGAATTCCTGAGTCTTGGCCTTCAGTTGAGCTTCTGAGAGCGACTGGTACTGCGCTTCAAGCGCGTTGATCTGGAGAACCAGCGGCTGCATTTTATTGACATCACGCTGATTTTTAGTTCCGATAATTTTTCTTAACAACCACTGCATACGTTTAATTCCTCATCTGGCCGCAACACCATGCTCATGACCCTTGCGGGCCAAATTCAAACAGCCGAGCAATATAGGCCATTACCGCTGTTATTGCCAGTCGGAATACAGTGTGTTACGCTTTCGCGCAAAACATGACCTCAAATCAAAAGCATTCCGAGACGAGTAACCTGGAGACGGTTCTGGAGCCCATCCAGGAGTCCGCGCCCCTTACCAGTGATCCCGACATGGCCACCCTGGCCTCCCATTACAGGGCCATTATCCGGGATCGAACGATCCGCCAACCCATCCCTTATCATTTCTCACGGGAACTCGGGAAAGGCCGTCAGGGAATCGTTTTTCTGGCCACGCGACAGGGCGGACGCGGCAGCCTGACGAGACATGCGGTAAAACTGCACGACCCAACCATTTATTCTTCCGTTGAGAAATACTGGACGGACATGGGGCGGTTGGCGTGCCAGGTTTCAAAACTCCAACCCGTCCAGAGCGATAACCTGGTCACCCGCGAATCCTATGACGAGGCCAACGGGATAGGATATCTCCAGATGGCGGTCATTGACGGAATCGACCTCCAGTTCCTTCTGGGCGGAACGCACCTGGCCATTGCCCGGAGCCAGTCCACGGATGAGGAATGGGATCATTTCATGACCACGCTTTTCAGGATGGAAGGCTCCCGGTTCATGCTGCAACCCGGCGTGGCCCTCTATATTCTTCGCAAAATCCTGCTGGGCCTGATGGTGCTTCATAAAGCGGATTACCTGCACGCCGATATCAAACCGTCAAACATCATGATCGACCGGATGGGCTCGGTCAAACTGGTGGACTTTGGCAGGGCTGTTGAACTCGGAGAAAAGGTCAGCATCCTGCTGGGAAGCCCAATTTATATGGCGCCGGAGGCCCATCGGCTGGAACCGGGGCTTGCTCAAAGCGACCTGTTCAGCGCCGGCTTGGTAGCCCTTGAAATGCTCTGCGGGGAAACCCTCGAGGCTTGCCTGGAGATGCCGGATGATGAACTTTTGAAATACAAGATGACCCTGATGGATCGGATGGAGTCCCTTCTTCCTGAACATATCCGTAAAAGTAAACGTTTGGTCAAACTGCTTAAGCGATTCCTGCACCCCAAACCCTCGCAGCGTTACTCCAGCGCCAAGGAAGCGGAGGAAAGCTATTACCGGCTGCGCGGAATCTACCGGGAAATGGGGCTCGATGCGGATACAGAATACGACCGTGAACTACTGATGTATCTGCAGAAAATCACGGATCCATTCACAGGATACCTCAACCCCAGGCTGGAATAGCGGAGAAGGAAGAAGGGGTTCAGGGGTTCAGGGGTTCAGAAGAGACGGCCACGAAATAGCTTCGGGCGTCCCGGGTTTCGATGCGAAGGGATCCTCGTTCCAGTAATTCGTTGAGGATTTTTTCTACCTCGGATACCGACTGGCCCGTAGTGGCCGAAATATCACTTACCGTGCAGGGATGCCGCTGAAGCAGGGATAGGATCCGGCCGGCCAAATCCTCTTGAGCAACAGACTCCGTCCAGGGCTGGGTGTGCGGCGAGACCGCCCCGACGACTTCGGCAACCGGGCTGAATAATCCAGCTAATTCATTCAATTTATCGACCGGAACAGAAACAGTTTTTCCATCCTGCGCAGGACGGGTTGCCGTGTTGAGATGAATGCGGTCGGGAGCAATGAGACGCGCAATATCGGCAATCCGGGTCATCTGGACGGGAGTATCATTCACGCCCGGCACCGCGAAAACCTCAAGCCAGTATTCACCTTTGAATTCCCCGCGTAACACCTTAAGTCCACCAACAAAGGCATCAAATCTCAACTCAGGATGGGGATGATGGGCCTGTTCAAATGACGCCTGATCCCATGAACTGAGAGTCGCTTTCACCACCTCCGCCTTGATGGCGGCGGCACGGACTTCTGGCAGGGAGAAAAGAGAACCGTTGCTGAGCAGGATGCGCCGGAGTTTGGTGCGGGTGCCTATCGCGTCAATTACCTCGCCAAACCGCGCATGGAGAGTCGGCTCGCCCCCGCCCGCCAGAGTAACGCAATCAGCCTGTCCGTCATAGGCAAGCCAATGATCAAATTCAGCCAGTACATCAGCCACGGGAACATAGTCCCGCCGCTCGAGAGTTTTAAGGGTAGTCACCCCAACCTGGCAGTAGGGGCAATTATAGGTGCAAACCTTAAGGGGCACCAGATCGATACCAAGAGAACGGCCCAGTCGCCGTGAGCGAACTGGGCCGAAAAGAAACCTATAACCGTCTTGCATCACACAGGGGAAATCGCCTCAACCGGGCATTCGCCGGCGCACAGACCGCAATCCACGCACTTGTCCGCATCGATCACAAACATCTTGTCGCCTTCAGCAATGGCCTCCTGCGGGCAAACCGGGGCGCAACTTCCACATTTTGTACACTTGTTCGAGATAACATATGCCATGATTCTTCTCCTTATTTGTTAAAAACGGAATAAATATACGGTATTTGCCCGCCTTCTGTCAAGAATCGGAGTATTCATTTCCTAGTCTTGTTTGATCGCCGCTCCGTTAGCGTGTCGCTCTCAATCGGGATCATCAATTCATTCCTCCGAACGATCACAATCTGGCTGAGGAGCGGAGCGACGATAGCCAGAATTGTGTGGTTCGAATCTTATATTCTATCGGTCCATTGTTTCGGGTTTCGTTTCGCGTGAAACACGGCAAGGATAACGATGTGAAGGTCGCCAAGGACAAAGAAGATTTCATAAGGAAACCGCCGGAGAAGTGCTCTGCGCACTGTCTTGTGAACGAGAGGATGCTGGAGCGGATTTCTAAGGATGTTCGCTAAGGTTGCGTCAATGGCCAAGAGAAACTCTGCGCCAAGCCCTTGAACCCGGGACTCATACCATTCAAAGGCTTCAACCAATTCGGCTTCTGCCTCTGGCCGGATGATCAGCTCGCGAGGCACGCCCGACTCCTAATGCGGGCTCGAACCTCACTCCAGGGGGAGCCCTCGCTCGGATTCTTGTGATAAGCATCGAGCCGACGGTCAAGCTCCGACTTCTGCTCCTCTGTAAGAACGACGGCGTCGGGCACTTCAGAGACGCTATCCCAAATGTCCTCGACGAGGATAATGCGCTCCGGCACGCTCAAGCTTAAGAAATCTGCTTTGGTTAATGTGCTCATAAAGGTTGAACAATACCCATTTCCGTCTCGCATCTCAATCATTCATTAATTCGAACGCCCGCCTTCTCCAGCGGCGCAAGCCGTATGGAGAAAGGCGTGGTTCGGCTATCTGTAGATTTCCTTCCGATGTCCAACTGCAACGATAAATACGATCAGCAGATCATCCTTGATCGAGTATAGAATCCGAAAGTTGCCTTGTCTCAGACGGTACTGCTCGCGCCCGGAAAGCTTCTTAGATTGGGGCGGACGCGGATCATTAGCCAGTGCCTCAATTGCCAAAATGATACGCTGAAGGTCTTTCTTGGGGATTGAGGCAAAATCCTTCTGGACACTTTTCTTCAGCTCAACTCTATATTTTCCCATTTCGCTTCAACTCCTTTAGGGCGGATTCCAATGAAATGGTAGGTTCATGTGCCCGTTTCTGAAAAATCTCCAAATCGTCGAGATCCTCGTGAAGCGCCGTGGATACGGCTTCATTGACCAATTCAGATACGCTCCGCGATGTTTCGGCGGATTTCAGCCGCAACACGCGGTGAAGCGATGAGTCGAAGTACACTGTTGCCCGTTTGATTGCGACGCTCATGTTTGTTCCTCTTATTTGTGATAACAACATAGCGTTATGACGTCTTGATGTCAATTTATCATCATGCCGAACGACGGCGGTGACCGGCGGTGAACCCACCAGGGTTCACTGTACGTGTCCGCCGCCCTGTTGGGACTCCAACTCGATCCAGTACAGTAGGTACTTCTGCCCACTATCAGGGTCTGTGCTTTCTTCTGAGAAACGACCACCATTGGCTACAATGACGCGAATGGAGACTTGATTCCCTGGAACGACGGAAATCAACGCGCGCCGCTCGCCCAGGCGACGGAGTTCCATCAGGGCGAGACGAAGCATTTCTTTTCCGTACCCCTTGCCGCGCTTCTCGCGACGGACGAAATAGCCAATGTGTCCGCCGTGGACGCGCAGTCTGTTGTTCAGGTACTGTCGGAGTCTGACCATGCCGACGACGACACCGTCATCGTCCAGCGCCCAGAACGTGGTCTGCGGGACGAGGTCAGGGCGCAGTTTGGCCGGATCAGTCAGGTCGCAGCATTGCTGCACATATTGCTCCAACGTACACTCCCCGGTATGAACAGTCGTTCCTCCGAAGCCGTTCTCACCACCACCGACTTCGTCGATGAGTTCTCGTAGTCCTGCGGGGATAACCGTCGATGCTGTTTCCATTCGTATCATCTTTGTTCGCCTCTCGTGGTTCGTCTACAGACTCTCTGCGTGAGTTTCGTTCGGCTTGCCGCCGCGCATTTGTCGCCAATTCCGCGCATCAGACCGACCGGTTCTCCGATGATGGCACTCTTTGCGTCGCTGCCCCAATTAACAAGACGCATTTCCATATTGGAACTGCATGCCGACAAAATGCAAAGCGGCGGGGCGTTCGAGGAAACGAGGACCCTTGATCGTGCGCCCGTCGAATTCGTCGCCGTGATCTCGGTCGCAATGAGTTCACGTCCCATCCATGTGATGTTCGACCATGTCTGATGAACCGCGGTGGATGTCCAACGAGAAGCGGCAGTACCAGATGCCTTTCCGCTC
>JBAXMJ010000099.1:0-9699 GCA_037134355.1 bacterium
CAGCAAATGCGGTTTCACCGGCCAATATGCCGGCCTTCAGAAGCTTTTTGAGACCTATAAGGACCGCGGCCTGGTTGTCATGGGCTTCCCGTCAAACGACTTCCTGTTCCAGGAGCCGGGTACAAACAAGGAGATCGCCCAGTTCTGCTCCCTTAAATACCACGTGACCTTCCCGATGTTTGAAAAAATCACTGTCGCGGGCGGAAAGTGTCATCCCCTCTACAAATTCCTGACAGACAAGGCTACCAATCCGGAATTCAGCGGTAAGATCACCTGGAACTTCAACAAGTTCCTCATCAGCCGAGATGGCCGGATCCTGGCCCGGTTCGGCAGCCGGACGGCGCCCGAGGACAAGGATCTCATCTCCGCAATTGATGCGGCACTTAAAACGCTAGAGTGATGTGGCAGAAGCCACCCTTTCGCACAACACCATTCCCACCACGACGCCGATACTATCCATCAGGATGTCAGTCCATTCAAACGAGCGCCCTAAACTTACAAAAAGTGCCTGAAGGCATTCGGTTCCAATCCCATACAGAATCAGAACCAACACGACGACAACGCCCTTCCATCCCCTGCCCCAGGAATTTGGGACAGACCACCGGACCAGCGCTGCTAATATCCCGAAAATCGCCAAATGGACGATCTTGTCTTGAAAGGGAAAAACCTGACCGATATCTCGAAAGGACTGCGAGGGCAGGAATAGTATTACATTCACAATGCCCCAGAACGCTGCTGTCAGCGCCCAGCGAGCCTGTGAAGACCAGTTGAGCCAAGCCCACATTTGAATAAACACTGGCGCCCCGCAGGGACGCCAGTGGAATCGACTCATTACGCCAAAATCGCATCCTTGGCTGCTTTGGCGATCTTGAACTTCAGAACTGTCTTGGCAGGAATCTGAATGCTCGCACCAGTAGCCGGATTACGCCCCGTCCGGGCCGCACGCTCCACCTTGACGAGTTTGCCGAGGCCGGGAATGACAAAACCGTCCGAGGCTTCCCGGATCGCCATGCCGACCAGAGCGTCAAGCATCTCCGCCGCCTGCTTCTTCTCGACTCCCACAGTTTCCGCCAACGCTGCAATGATTTCACTCTTGGTCTTCATAGGGTCTCCTTGATTAAGTTGATCAATACGGTTTGACTGTATGCATCTCGATGGTGCGGGACAAGAGAAATTATCCTAATAAAACGGATCATTCTCCCAAACGGCTCTGCACTTTGGCGGGAATATATTCTAACGCGGTGATTGTCAGGTCGACCGGTGCGACACTTTGGGGATCCCCATAGACCAAAACCAGTTCCTTGACATTTGCAAGTCCTGGTGTCCCCGGCATGGGAATTTCAATTGTTTTTTCAGCCCCCAGCCCCCCCTCAAAATGCATCAAGATTTCGTTCTCAAAAGCCATGGGTTTGATTAACAACCCCGGCGCACGCTTGAGCGTAAGGACCGCTTTTTCAATCGGCTTGACGGCACGATAGCGAATATTCAGGGTTCCATTGGAAAGACTGATGCCTTCTTTCCGGGGGACAACGATCGTGAGCCCGCCGGTGCGCACCTTTTCCCCTTGAATCCGGAACGTAGTCTTGTTCCGCTGAGGAATAAGTTGATCGCCCCCCGCAGACCACAAAATCCACTCCACGCTCTCATCAAGGAAGTCAAACGCCTCGCCCGGGCAATATAGGGCCGCCAGTTTTCCCTCCAGCCCATGATGCTGAAGGTAGCGTTTCATGTTGGCATTGCTGGATCCGATTCCGCCCAGGATGAGTGACAGCGTATGCGCCGCAGTCTGAAATTTAATCACCCTCCCTCCGGTGGTTTTGTACCCCTCCCACGGTCCGTGATCCGTAAACAGTTTCTTGATAGTGTCCCAGTTGGCCGCCAGAAAGGCCTCAACCTTCTCGGGGGCAATGGCATACGAGACGCCCAGAGTGTAGAGCGACGGCGCATCGGTAATCAGTTTCTCGCCGACTACCGCTATTTCCGGAATCCCGACATCTCCGGTATAATCCTCTCTATTACCACTGTACGACTCACTCAGAAAACCAGGATTCCCTTTGCGTTGGGCAAAGTCGATCTCGACATCGACGACATTTTCGAAGTTTTTGCGCCAGCCCTCACCCCCAAGCTCGTCCATGAACAGGCTCAAACCCAACGCCTGAAACGAGGATCCATGCCAGGAGGAAGCCGTGTAGAGATCCCGGCCATCCTGCATCCTGTAGGGCTTGATCTTGAACCCTGAGTTTTTCAATGCAGCGATCGGCCAGTTATAGCGGAGCAAACATAACATGAGCGGACCGCGAAACTCATTGATGAAATAGTTCTGGTGCCCCACCACCCAGCCGCCACGCCCATTATCCCAGCCGACAAATTGATTCTTTGAAGCATCCCAACCAAAGATAAAGGTTTCGGTTTCAGCGTCGAAAAGATGCTCAAAACCCGGCTTCTGAGCGGCAACGAAACGCTCCATTTTCTCGCGCAGTCTGATCGCACGGGGCTGATCCTTCACGCCGGGGTGTAATAATGCGCCAATACTCTTGGCCACCGACGCAGTCAGGTTGACATTGTCGCCGAAAATGATCTTCACAACACGCTCGTCGAGGAGTTTCATGACCTTATCCCTCGTGTCCGTGTCGGCAAACGGTTCGAGTACGCCCGTGAAATATTGCCAACCATATTGTCCCGTGCGCGAGATCTTCGCTGCCGTACCATTCTTGACCGGTTTCAGCCATTTCACGTCGATCAAGGCGCTCCAGATCTGATTGGCTTTTTCAACGCCAAAGGCTTCGACAAAAGCGGCTTTCGTCACATCCTCACCCAGTGGGCCGAGGCGCTTGCCGTTTTGAAATCCCAGGAAGTTACCAAGCAGCCCCTTGGCGCTAACTGTCGGATCAACCTGATCGGCCAGCAGCGAATCCACCACCCGTTCAAGCTTCAGCAGCGCCGCCTTGCGCGAGACATACGGATTGTCCGCATCGCCGGCCGCAACCGTGGCCAGCAGTTCCATCCACTCGCCAATGGCGGTCAACTGAGTAAAGGAACGAAGAAAAAGCCCCTTCGAAGGGTCATTATTCCACCCTTCAACCGGATAGCCAGACGCCTTGTCAAACAACCCATGCTTGGGATTGATGTACCCCATCGCGTTCTCGATCAAGGCCTGCATATGCACATGCTTCGGCTCCGAGTAACGGAACGGTTCCCTGTTCGTGGCGCACCCGGCAGCTAATCCGACCCAAAGCAGCAAAAGAATTTTCTTCATTCTTTTCTTATTTCCCCAATGGACTTTTGCTTACGTCCCGGCTCAATCGCTTGAATTTCAATTCGCCACGCGCCCCATTCAGATCATTGGGCCTCACCACTTCGTTATTGATCAATGTGACCCCGATCACGCTCTCAAGCGCCTGGCGCAACATCCAGGCAGCGGCCCCTGTATAACCATTCCAGATCATACGCCCGGGATCGTGCTTCGTCAGATAGTCGGCACTTTGCTTGTTGGGCTGTCCCCCGTAGATTTCGATTTCTTCGCGTGTGACATGCGTGATGGCCGAAATCTTATACCAGAGGCGTACCCCGGCATCACGGTAGTGTTGTGCCGTTTCCCCATCCCCCTGCGCAGCAAAACGCTCGGCTAGTAGACGACAGGCGCGGGTCAACCACTGAACACCATGGGAATACATCCCGTTTTCACGTACCCCTTCCGGATAGCGGCTTGAGCGGCCAAGATACGGCTTGGTGTCTTCCCGCAGCGGCGGAAAGCCGAGGCTCACCACGGTGTCGCGCTCCAGCACCCGAAGGGCGGTATCGACCGCAATACGGCACCGTTCTGGATTAATGCCGGCATAAACCGCCCACGCCGCCCCCAGCGCATCGGCCTCCCAATAGCCCGCGCCCTCGACACCAATCTCGGTTCCATCGTCGTGGATCGCGCGCAGATAGCGGTCTTTCCGCCATACCTTTTCGATACTGATCTCGAGCGCCTTCATTTTTTCCTCGTAAGACGCCCGGCGTTTTTCACCGCTGCGTTCCCCGATGAGGCTCAGGAAGTTTTTTAGAATAGTGACCATGAAAAACCCGAGCCAAACCGACTCACCCCGTCCTTGCGCTCCGATTTCGTCCAGCCCGTCGTTCCAGTCGCCCGTACCAATCAGGGGCAGGCCGTTGGGGCCCATGCGTTTTTCGAAAACGCAATCGATGGCGCGCAACACATGCTCATAAATCGACTCAGCCTTTGGAGAACGCAGCGGATAGAAGGCCATGCCGTGCTTGCCCTCAGGCAGGCCCGGTAGCGGGGTTTCGGCTTTCAGGTAGTTCACCCGCTCGTCGAGCAGGGTTTTGTCGCCGGTCATGCGGGTATAGTCCGCAATGCCCCAACCCAGCCACAACAGGTTGTCGGAGGCATGCGAACGGGATAGCAAGCCGGACCGTCCGTCCTGCTGGCAGAAGAACCAGTGCGCCGTATCGCCTTCAGGGAATTGCTGGGAGGCATGAAGCACGAGCTGGGCCCGAGCCAGACTCGGGTCAACCCAAATCAGGTTGACCGTGTCCTGAAGCTGATCCCGGAATCCAAAGGCGCCCGAAGACTGATAAAACCCTTTCCGGGCCCAGATGCGTTCAGCCAGGGCCTGATACTTCATCCATTTCACGTAGGCATCAAACCGCGGGTCGCTTGTCTCCAACTCAAGGGTCGACTGCAAAGCCATCCACCAGGCGCGCGTTATTTTCAACGATTGAAGACAAGCCTCCACCGACTGGAACCGGGCGACGCAGGCTTCAGCCTGCTGGCGATTGTCCGCCTGCCCAAGCACAATCGCAAGCGTCCGTTCACCGCCCGCCGGAACCTCGACAGTGGTGGTCATGGCGGCCACAGCAAAGTCATCAGTCGTCCCTGTCACAGGAACCCCACCCTCAACCATGACTGGATGGGCGAAGGTGCGCCCCTTGCCGAAGAATTCCCCCCGCCGGGTGGTAAAGACCTCGACCCTTGCATTCATCGCCACAAAGCAGGGACCTGAGCGAAACTGGTTGCGCGGATTTTCATAATACATCGCCCCGGTCGCAGCATCGCGGCTCATCTTCAGCGGGCCGGCCCATTCCGGACTGTGCGCCAGCACAATTTGAAAATACGGAGCCACGCGCAGGGTTCGGACCTTTGCCCCCCTGTTCCGGATGGTCAGTTGATAGATCCCCAGCGGCTCGTTGAGCGGAACATGCACCGTCAGTTCGGTCTCAAGTTCGCCCTTTGTCATGTTAAAGACGGCGGAGCCATCGAGCCCGAAGCGCGCCTCATGCGTCGCTGAGTTGTCCTTGATCGGGTCGTACGTCGGGGAGAACCATTCCTTGCCCTGCTCATCATAAAGATAAATGGCCTCCGACGGCATCTGGGATCCGGTCACATCCGCCCAATCGGTCGTCAGCCGGTTTTGCTGGGCGTTACCGCTGGCACTGGAGTGCAGGCCTCGATTGGTGACGGCCACACTGTGGCCGATTCCGTTCGCCAGGGTATGGTCGAACGGACGGGGCGTGAAGGGCGTCAGCACCCGTAACGTATTGCCGCCGTCGGCATATTCGGCATATTCGGAGGGGGTACCCGGCAGGACTTCACCGTGCCCGATCAGTGGGTGGCGGGCCGGCTGTTTTATCCCGGACAACGAGGCGTCGATGGAGGGTTTCAAATGCCTGCCGATCCATTCGGCGGCAGTCGCCTTTGAGTTGCAGCAGCCGATCAGGATTTTCAGCGGGCTTTTGGCATCAATCAGCATCGCTCCGATCGGATCGAAAGTCGGATAGGCGTCCCTGTTGAGAGCGGGCTGGAATGCCAGAGTCTGAAAAATGCGCGGCGACCACACACTTCCGGCGCGCCCGATAAAGTCAACACGGGCCGACAGAATGCCTTCAGGCTTCACACTCGACGCCAGGATGCCAAACACCTTGGTGTAACGATGCAACGCGAGAATCGCATTCAGGCCGGTCTGGTAAGACATCTCCGGATAAAGGCGGTTGTACTGAGAGTGGTTGCGATCCGTCACCGCGTTCTGCAGCATCCACTCGCAGTAGGGAACCACCTTGAGCGCGCGACGCTTCACGCTGAGATCATCAACCTTCACGTCCCATAATTCGACCGCATCGTCGCGGCTTGGCAGCGTGATCGTCACCGTGGTGCGAACGTCATGGGACTCGTTCACAACACGAATCGCGTCTCCCTCCTGCGAGAAGATCGAACGGGTGAACAGCTCATCCGGGAAATTCCCCAGCACCGGCCAGGCGACCTTCGCGTCAGCATCGAGCACATAGAGGATACGCCCGGCCGGCTCAATATTTTCAAAGGCCGGGCGGGTGACGCCATAGCCTGTGGATGCGCATACCGAGACCAGTTCGCCACTCGCCTTAAGTTCAACGGAATAATCGTTGTTGGCCAGGCGAAAAGATTTTTCGCCCGTCCCTGCGCCGGGCCGTCGCTTCCGGCTTTGAAATGCGAACAGAAGCGTTGCCGCCACGAACACCACGCCCCATGCCAACCACCCGGTCTCCCAGACTCCCCCCGCCGATTGCAGCGCGCTTCCATTTTTGAAGACCTGCTCCCACTGGTCGCCTTTCGGGAGATAAAAGGGAATCAGCAGCGGCGCCCAGGTGGTGAAACGTTTGACCCCTTCCGGGATGAATCGCGCGGTGGAATCTTTGCCGACAAAGGTGGCACAGCGCTCATCAAGCTTATCCATGCCCAGAAAGGACAGATTGACAAGCGTGGCGACACGCAGCCCCATATGATCAAGCCAGATGAGCACCTGAAACCATGAAAACCCAATGATCCAACTGAACACGGTCAGGCTCCATGCGGTGAATCCTGTTGCCCCCATGGTCAGGCTGTTGACGGCGGCAAAGACGGTCCGGATCAGACCGTCCTGATTGTACCAGGTAGCCTCGGCCATGGGGCGCAAGAAGGTAAAGATAACCGGCGCCATCCACAGACCCCATCGGAGTACAAACACGGTGCCGTCGACCAGATCGATCACTCCATCACGTGTGGAAAGGCGCTTGATGCTTGAGGCATCCCGGTTGATGAGCGCCGCGAGGAACGCCTTGTTGATGGCGAACAGGGGGGCGGCGATCCCCCACCCGATCACGCCCATCAGGGCCTCGTTAAACAGAATCTTGGCACCGCCGGAGGCGGGTGAGAGCGTGATATGCCCCCACCGGCTGATAAGCGCAGTGAATTCGTTCGGTGCGGTGGTGCGCAGTTCCTGGCATCGCGCAACAAGGGTATGCGGATCAAGTCCGAAACTGGTATAGAGCCTGAATTTGGTTTCGAGGATGGGAAGTTGCGAGGCATCAAAATAGAAACCCAAGGCCGCGCCTATAAAGGCGCCGAGGCCACCTTCCACAAGATAATAGCGCCAGGATTTGAAACCATAGAACAGGTCGCGCACAAGGCTGACGCCGCCAAACGCCGCAAACCCGAAGAGCGCGCCGTAACCGATGCGCGACCCGGTCGAGAGGGAGGCGAAATTAACATGAAGGCCTATGGCGAAGGCGAGACCGACCATGATGCCCCGCGCATAAAGCACCGGATCCTTGCAGGCATTGATGGCACGCCCGAAAAAGGACTGGGACCCATCAAAGGTTTCAATGATGGTTTTAGCCACCGGAAATGCCAACGCCCCCACCAGCACATAGCTGAGGGATGTTCCAACCAGTCCTGTGCTTCCGATCAAGGCTACGAGTTGAAGCAGGCCCATCACGACACCGCCGAAAATGGCGCCTTTCATGGCACCGCTGACAGCGGTCGCCTGGACCGCCGCCCCCACTGGCGGCCTACCTCTCATGGCGTCCAGAACCAACGCCGTTAGCAGGAACACAAGCCCCCACAGCGGAGCCTGTGAAAGCATCGTGGCAACAACCGCCGCGAAGGGGGCAACCGCTGCGGGCATCGCCTGCGACCCGAAATCGGCCACGACAGGAGCCATGACGACAAGAACCGAAAGGAGCAAGAGGGAAAGATGAACCTTGGCGTCCTGTAGCGGTTTCTGACGCGTCACAAACGACGACGCGTTGGCTATGAACTCGGCAAAGGCCAGAACCAACACGGCCTGCCACACGATGGCCCCGGCCGTCTGCACTGCGAACAGCAGGCCAAAGGCAAAGGGGGTAGCGGCAATCACGATGCCGCCGATCAACCCGATAGGCTTTTTGTACGCCAAGAGGCAGTAGACGTTGGCCGCATGATAGACGAGCACAAACAGCGCCGCGCCAAAGGCGTTCAGTTGTCCGAATGTCGCCAGTGAGGTCGGAGCCTGCCAGACGGCGGCCTTGCTGGCCGCAAGAGCCAGAAGTCCGGTGAACAGCGCATGCCGAAATAATTCCCCGGCACTGGAGGCTTTCCCGGCAAGGACCAGTTTAACGAGTGCGCCGATGACTACACCTCCTGCAGCAAAACAAAGGGGAAGAGAGTCGCGCTGGTAGACGCCCGCAACCGTGATCATAAGCAAGGTCGCTGCCAGACCAAGCACGATATCGCGCGCCAACCCGCTAATCGGTTTAAGCTTGATGAAACCCAGAAGCATGGAGAGAAAAGCCACCAACACCACCCCGGTCATTCTCCCAGAAGCGGACGTGATAAATTTCCCCAAAGGACTCAACACTCGAAAGGTGACATCCAATTGAAGGGTTCCCACGCCTGGATCTGTACCACCAACCCTCTGCAAAATCAGCACCACTTCGTTGAGTTTTCCAATGGCCGCCCAGTCGATGGATTCCCGAAGAGTCCACCGGGTCGAAACATCCAAAGCCTGCACGCCGGCAGTTCCCTTGAGTTCCATCCGCACGGCGATTCCTGAAAGCGGCTTATCTCCCGGCGCCATGACGGCGACCTCGATCCGGTCAGCACCGCCATTCACAAGCGAGGCGGGATAATCCTTCGACCAGACGCCGGCAACGGCATTGCCGGAAATGGAGTAGTGGATGTGGCGGCCATCGGGGGCGATGCTCACCGTGGCCGCGCCCGTGTTGAATGCGCCCCGCTGTCCGGCGTCTGTAAAAACGACATCCGCCCGCGCCACGCCTGCCGTCATACAGGCCATCAGCAATAGCGTTCGAATCATGCACTTTCTCTTGTTATTCACCAGGCGCCCCTCCCACGGCGAAGAGGGTAGCAGTTAAAGATTCCCCGGTACTAATATTATTTATTGGCCCGATCAAAAAAAAAGGCCGCCAACCTTTCGGTGAGCGGCCTTGCGAATCATGGAGCAAATTAGCCCAGGATTGCGTCCTTGCAAGCCTTGGCAACGCGGAACTTCACCACGCGCTTGGCCTTGATCTTGATCGTCTCGCCTGTCGCCGGATTGCGACCCATGCGTGCCTTGCGATTCACCAGCACCAGCTTGCCCAAGCCGGGAAGCGTGAAGCTGTTCTTGGCATTCTTGTACGCCATGCCGACCAACGCCGCAATAACCGCCTCGGCCTGCTTCTTGGTCAGTTCGACCGCTTCCGCCACGCCCGCCACAACTTGACTCTTCGTCAACGCCTTCGCCGCTGCCTTTTCTTTCGCCATCTGAGTATCTCCTATCGGATTTTTATGGAGCGCCCGTTATGGTACGCCCTCGTTCGGCTTTAATATTACATATTTACAGTGGAATGCAATGCCATTGCTAACTCCCAATCCTCGCCTAAGGAGCAGACGGCAGTCTATCTGCATGAGACAAACCAAAT
>JBAXMJ010000100.1:0-9610 GCA_037134355.1 bacterium
TTATAGAGCCGTACTGTCTCCCGGCGCCCCCCCTTGCTCACCACAGTAACCTTGTCTTCGCAAATCGTTTCAACTTTGAATCCATCCACCTCGTCACCAACCCCGAACACCCCTTTATCGGTCATGATCATGGGATTATTTTTCTCGCGAACCACTCCGGTCAATCGAAAGGACACCTGGGAGTCCACCTCAACTTGCGAGGGATCCGGTGGGACAAATGGGGTACGATTCTGAAGATTCTTAAGCGACAACGCGGTCACCGGTTCAGCAAGCCAGTTCTTTACGCCCGCCACCGTTTTGTCCAACTTCACCCCGATATCCGCCGCCATGGCCGGAGTGATGTTACCCACTTGACCCACTCCCGAGTTCCCATTCCGATCCGCCACCACCCGCGAGATCAGAACCAAATCCACAGAACACGTCGTTTCGGGAATCAACCGGATGGTCCTAAGACTAACCTGAACCGCACGAAACCGGCGTTGCGGCTGTCCTAAAAAGTCCAACATGGCAATCAGCGAGGTGAGTGGGCCCTCTCCACTCAGAGTCACTTTGTAGTCCATCCAAACTCCCGCACCAGCATCGCCCTGCTTCTCCACGCTGGAGGAACCGACGACAAACCCGAATTTCTGCGCGGCATCACTGACACACAGGGACAAATCGGCCGCCCTGTCCTTTGCCACACCAGGAACAATAAACGGCTTCAAGACCTGCTGGGCCATACGCTTTGACTGTTCCAACCCCGGAATTAGGCTCAACAGACCGCTCCGTTGAGTCAGAAGCCGCTCCTGTTTCCGCTCATAGAAAAATCCGCACAGCAGCATCGCGATAATTACCACCGGCGGCACGATAAGACAGACCGCCAGTTCCCAATGACCCGTTTTGACCTTGCTGTGATTCATTTAAGGTCCTTCTCCAATACTCCGGTAAACCGCCAGTTCAGAAACTCTCTTCCTTCCAGATTGACCCGTGCACTATTCTCGGACGTAATCTGCTGAATCTGGCTCTTCAAAAGCGCTGAACCCTCCCAACGCGAAATTACATTCGGCTGGGTTAACCCGACATCCCGCTTCAAGGCAACGGGCACATACACATCCATCTTGACCGTTCCCCCGTCACCATCAAGAACCAGCCGCCCCAAATCCACCCCTTGCGGCAGGGCTTCCGCAAGCCCCAGTACAATGGCCGCCGACTTCTGTCCCGACGCCTTGAATTGCGTCACGGCCTCCAACGAGGAAGACAGGCCGACCAACTCTGAAGTCACCTTCTTCTGGTATTCCGACACGCTTTGCGTCCCGGGATGCTGTTTCAGGAAAAGCCGTTCCTGTTCATCCATCGCCCTGCGGCGTGCCGACAAATCAACCGCCGAGACCGTCAGGTAATACGCCGCACCGGCAATCACCACAATTGCCACCGCCAAATAAGCGAACACCCACCGAAACCAACGCCGCCTTTTCTCAAGCGAAAAAACCTGCTCGCGGGCCATGTTTAACTGATAGAGTTGCATGTCATGCCCTCCTTGTCGCCAGCCCGAGGGCAGGCACCAGCAATGAGGCGCTGGCTGTCGATTTAGCCAGCGCGTCCTTCACACGAGAATCACTGATGGTCAGCGCCGTCAGTGGATTCCACACCTCCACCGGCACATTCAAATCCTTCCTCAAGTGCTCGATAAACGCCCCTGATTCCGGAACCTCGCCCGTCAGCAACACGCGCTTGGCGCTATCCCAATCCAACTTGAACTCGCTATATTTCATCACATCCCTGATATTTTCACTGAGAAAGCCCGGGGACTGCTCCCACGTTGAAGCCCGGCAAAATACGGTATAGGGATAAATACCCCCCAATTTCCGGATCACGATCACATCGGCCGAATGGGGTGTCATGTTCACCAGGCACACCGAGGCCTCACCGGCGTGATCATCCAACAGCATAAATAGATTCGCCACTGCCATGGCCCGGACATCCACAATAACGGGATCCAATCCCGCCAGCGTCAAAATCGACAATTGCCGATCCACATCTTTGACTGGCGCTGCGGCCAGGATCCCCTCGATCATGGGATTTCCCGCCACAAGGCTTCCCGGAGCCTTCTTCTGAACATGCCAATCCACCGACAACTTATCCCGCGTCAGTTGCAGCGCCTCTTCCGCCTGCAAGGTTAACGCTGATTTCAGTTCAGCCGATGACATCGCGGGAATCTTGAAATAGCGCATTACCATCGCCGGACTCCTCAGCGAGGCGCACACCATTTGGGTGGGCATCCGGATCGTCCGCCAAAAATTCTTAAGCACCAACGCAATATTTTTTTCAGAGGCCGCTGCATCGTAGGGAACCCAGCCAACATGGGTAATGACAGGGAGTTCCGTCCCCTTTAGAACCACCCGGGCGGCCGTAATATGAGTGTCGCCCAGATGAATGCCGGCGATATCGGATGTCGACCAACTGATCACGATGCAGTCTCCCTCTATTTCACCCTCACCCTAACCCTCTCCCCTGGAGGGAGAGGGAATCCCTATCCACTTCGCACCCTCACCCTAACCCTCTCCCCTGAAGGGAGAGGGAATCCCCCCACCGTCCCCCTTTCCCCTTGGGGGAGAGGGTTGGGGTGAGGGGTATTCACGAATCATTCCTATTACGGAATCAATGTTCCGCCCCACACGCCTGCATCCGTCAGCGTCACGGTCAAAGTATTAACATCGCCCGTCGACCCCCGTGCCTGAAGCGTATAGTTACTGGATGTGCCCGCTGTCAGCGAATAATCGCTAGTCTTGAAGTATGTGCCATCAAGTTCTGTCGAAGTCGCAGGCAATATCGCCGTAAGAACCGTAGGATAACCACCTTTTTCGGCCTTATAGACAGACATCTGGGTTCTAAGAGTCCCCAAGCCCGCCTGAGCTTCCGTGGCATACGCTTTCCTCTTATTACCTGACATCAACGGAATCGCCACAGCCGCCAATATCGCCACAATAATCGCCACAACCATCAACTCAACCAATGTAAAACCCGCTTTATTCTTCCTATTCATCGTCATTCTCCTTCTTTCTGTTTGTTGACTACTCTTGTTCTCTCCCAAAAATCCTTCATTAATATTCGAGATCCACCTCCTTTTTCCTGTGGCGGTGACGGAGCACCGCCCTCCACTATTCGACCAAACCTGAACCCTCTTTCCTGAACCCTGACCCCTCTTCCCTCCACCCCCACTACCTCACACTTCCTGCCGAACTAAACACCGGCAGATAGATTGCCATGACCAGCAAAAGAATAAGCCCCCCGAACACAGCAATGATTATGGGCTCTAAAAGCGAAATGGCTATCATAATCGTGCCTTCCACCTGATCCTCATAAACATCAGCCACCTTCGTCAGCACCTCGGGAAGGCGGCCGGACGACTCGCCCACGCCCACCATTCGGGCTACCAATCGCGGAAACACTTTTTTATCCAAACTGGCCGCAATACTATTCCCCGCCATGATCTTATCGCGGGTCGCCTTCATGGAGGCCTCCATGGCCTTATTCCCCAACACCTCGGCCGCAATTTCAATGGCCGTGGCCACGGACACACCGCCTGCCATCATGATGCCGAAATTCCGGCAAAACCGGGACACTGCCAATTTGCGGACAATATCCCCCACCATCGGCAGGCGCACCACTAACGCATCAATCTGGAACCGGCCGACCGGCGTTTTCGCATACAGAATCCCCGAAACAATGGCCCCTGATATTCCCAGGAATATCCAGACGGTATTGTGAATCACAAAAGTATTGAAAGCGAAGACAATCCGCGTCAGTTGCGGTAATTTATTCCCATATCCCGCAAAAATGCTCTGGAATTGCGGCAATACGAAAATCGTCATGATCCCGGAAATCAGAAGAAAAAAACCTCCAATAAACATGGGATACGCCAAAATGCTCTTGATCTTGCGGGCTAGCCGATCGTTCTTCTCCATAACCGTCGCCTGATAACTCAAAGTCTCGGCCAGACTTCCAGATTCCTCAGCGGTCCGGATCAAGGCAACAAACAATCTGTCAAAGACCTTGGGCTCTCCGGCGATCGACTGGGAAAACGGCGCGCCATCATCCAGTTTTTTCACAACCCGTTCCAACACACGCCGGAAAGCGGCATTATCAAGATCCGCCGTAATGGATTCCAGGGACTCCAGAAGCGGAATGCCTGCGCTCACGGAAATGGAAAGCTGACGGCAGAATATCGCCTTTTCCGACATGGATATTTTCCCGAAAAGAATTCCCTTTTTGACAGGAACCTTCACCAGTTCGAGCCCTCCGACGCCAACTCCGTCATCGCTGATATCGGTAACGGTGAGACCCCGGTCATGCAATTGCGAAAGCGCCGCAAACCGGGATGGCGCGGAATACACCCCCGCCACTTCCCGTCCGCTGTTATCTTTTGCTGAATACCGATAATCTGGCATACGCGTCTCCGTTAAATTCCCGCATCTCCCGCACACACGCTCATGACTTCTTCAATGGTCGTGACCCCGTTCTGCACTTTTCGCAAGCCGTTCACCGCCAGGGGCGCCATTCCCAGATCCATCGCCAGGCGGCGCAAGGCCACCGAGCCGGTTCCCGTCACGACCATTTCCCGGATCGGATCCGTCACTTCCATATACTCAAAAATTGTTGTCCGGCCGCGATACCCCGTATTCAAACATTTCTGGCACCCAGCCCCCCGATAGAACGTCCAGCCCGCAGATTCCGGAATGATGCTGGTGGCATAGGCAAGTTCTTCCTCATGCGGAGGCACGGCGGCCTTGCAATGCGGACAGATCACCCGAACCAGGCGCTGGGAGATCACCAGCTTGATGGTGGCTGCGATCAGGAAGGTTTCAATTCCAATATCCTTCAACCGCCACAGCGCCGAGGGCGCGTCGTTGGTGTGCAGGGTACTCAACACCAGATGCCCGGTCAGTGACGACCGCATGGCGATCTGGGCTGTTTCAAGATCCCGAATCTCACCGATCATGATCATATCCGGATCCTGCCGGAGGATGGCCCGCAACGCTCCGGCAAAATCCAACCCGATCTTGGGCTTGATCTGCATCTGGTTAATCCCGGGAATCAGGTACTCGATGGGATCCTCGACAGTCTGGATATTCCACGCTGGATCCTTCAGAAAATTCAGCGCGGCATAGAGCGTGGTGGTTTTTCCACTTCCCGTGGGACCGGTGACCAGAATGATGCCATGGGGAGCCTGAAGGATAGTCTGGAACCGCTTGAGCATCACCTCGTCCAGTCCGATATCCTTCATATCCACAATCAGCGCCGTCCGATCCAAAACCCGGAGCACCAGTTTTTCCCCGTGTGCCTCGGGCAGGGAGGACACCCGGACATCAATGATCCGGTCGCTGACCTTGAATTTAAACCGGCCATCCAGCGGCAGGCGCCGTTCAGCGATGTCCATGTTGGAAAGGATCTTGATTCGCGTTGCGATCGCCTGGTAAAGCGCCTTTGGGGGTGGCGTGATCTCCCGCAGACGGCCATCCACCCGGATCCGCACGGTGACATCCTTTTCGCCGGGTTCAAAATGAATATCGCTGGCACGATCCCGCACCGCCTGCATCAGCAACAAGTTAACAAACTTGACCACCGGCGCATCATTGGCATTCACCATCAATTGCTCTTCATTACCCCGGATTTCGACATCCACCCCCGTGACGACTTCCGGTGGCAATTCGGCAATATCCTGCAAATCCCGTTCCAGGTGGGCTTCCGGCCGGTAGAACTTGTCAATCATCGCACGAATACGACCTTCCGAACTGATGGCCTTGCGAATCTCCATCTTCGTCAGGGAACGGACCGTATCAATCGCCTCGACATCCAGTGGATCTTTCATGACCAAAGTGATGACGAGACCTGCTTCTTTTTTGACGGGAATCAGACAATACCGGCGCGCCACGGTCTCGGGAACAAGCTTGACCTCGGCCTTCTCAAGCCGGAAGTCATCCCCCAGTTCAAAGAAAGGAATTCCAAATTGATCAGACAGGGCACGGGCAAGGTTATCAGGCGAGACAAAACCAAGCTCCGACAGAACTTCACCCAGCATCTTGCCGGTTTCCTTGTGCCGCGCAATAGCATGGCCAAGCTGGTGCTCCGTGACCAGTCCCTTCTGAATAAGGATCTTGCCTAGTTTTGACTCAACCATAGTATCCCTCTCCGAACTCCCTCTTACCCAAATCTTAATCGTAATCCTAATCGTAATCGTAATCGATTTTCTTCACCCACTGCCAAGCAGACCAGAGGTGATTACGATTACGATTAAGATTACGATTACGAAAATGTTCTTTCAAAAATTCCATTGATTTAAGCCTACGGTTTCGCCGGGGCAGTCCCCTTCTCCACCTTGATCGTCAACTTGTCTTCCGGCATCTTCACCGCCAGTTCCTCCGTCGTATCGCGAACCGTCGCCGTCAGGAAAATCAAGAGTTCGATCTTTTCGGTGCTGGTCACATCACGCCGGAACAAAACGCCCAGAAGAGGAATACTCCCCAGAAACGGAACCTTGATCTGGGTGTTCATCTTCTTATCGCGCAACATCCCGCCAATCACGATGGTCTGGCCACTCTTGATCATCACCTGCGTTTCCGCCTCACGGGTTGCCACCACGGGATATTCCGTCAGTGCAAGACTGGACGCACTTCCCGAGGTATCACTGGCAGCGCCCACTTTGCCCGACTGGTATCCCAACAACTCGCGCACAGAGGGATGAACGACCAGATTGATATTGTTTCCATCGCAAATCTGCGGCAATACCTTCAGTTTGATCCCGATATCTTCATAGCGGTCCAACGTCGTGGAAATAGTCGTGGCGCCCGCCGTTCCCGTGGCTTCCGACCGTATGATGGGAAGTTTCTGTCCCACAATGATCACCGCATCCTGATTGTCCATGGTCAGAACCCGCGGCGATGAAAGCATGTTGTAGGAAACATCCTCCTGCATGAGGTGCAACAGCATTTCGAACTGGAGATCGGTGAGCTTTTGAAACGCGAGGGTCAAACCGCCGTTAAACGGTCGCGCGCCCGACAGCCCCACGCTCTGCGGATCAAACCCGGAAGGACGCACGGTTCCGTTGATTTGCTGCCCTCCCGCCGCATAGAGACTTCCCGCCCCTGACGTGCCGATGGTTTTCACTCCCGGTGCCGTTGCCCCATTCAGCCCGGAACCCCATTCTACCCCGATATCACGGAGCAAGTCGGATCGAACCTCCACAAACTTCGCCTCAATTTGAATCTGCCGGGGCGACACATCTACTTTGGCAATGACTTCCGTCATGAGCCAGTCAATCCGGTCCTGAGTATCCACCAGAACAATCGTCTTGGAGCGAACCAAGTCCGATTTTTCCTGAATCCGGCCCAGTCGTCCAAGGCTTTCAGAACTGGTGGTCTGGTTATTCTGCGCACCCTGATTCTTGTCCTCCCAGCTTTGACTCTTCACAAACAGCCGTCCCACCTTGGTATCCGGCGAGACTTTGGCAATCATGGCTTCCACATCCGACACATCCAAATACTTCAGAGTGACCACTTTCACCACAAGTTGTTCAACCGCTTTCTGGGACGAAGCACCCGGCGTGGCTCCCGGCGTTGAGCCGGAAGACGCCTTGGCCAAGGTCACCCCTTTCGGCAGTTTATCCTTCCCGCAAATAATAATGGTGTCGCCCACCATATAGTAATCATATCCGTAAGGTTTCAGAATGACATCCAAGGCATCCTGCCAGGGTTTTTCCGTGACCCGCAGCGTGACATTTCCCGTCACCTCGGAACCGATGACGATATTCTGACCCGACTGGAGTGAAAATGCGTTCAGCACCTGCACCATGGGCCCATTGTCGATATTAATGGTGACCAGATTGCTGGAAACGCCCACAGCAGGCGTCACAACCGCTGGAGTCCCCTGACCGTTAACCCCGGAAGCCGCCACCCCGCACACCACTGCGGCTAGAACCATCATCCGAAGTCCGCGTCCCATACCACTTACCTGTTCATAGGCCTTCATAATTCGACTCCTTTTTTCTCTATTCTCTATCGCTTCAATTCCACCATCCGGGCCAATTCCTTTGGCCTCGGCGAACGGCTCATGGCCGTACCCATATCAATCAAGCCCCTAATATACAAATCCCGCAGGGAATCATTCATGGTCATCATCCCCTCGCTCTTCCCCGTTTGCACGGCGGAATAAAGTTGCTGAACCTGCATTTCACGAATCATGTTCCGGATCGCCTGGTTCACGTTCATGATCTCGCACGCCATCACCCGCCGGGTTGCATCCCGCGTAATCAGAAGTTGTTGCGAGACAATCCCCACCAGCACCATGGAAAGCTGGGTGTAAATCTGTTGCTGCTGCGCAGGTGGAAAGACATCCACAATGCGGTTAATCGCGTGCGTCGTGTCCTGCGTGTGGAGCGTCCCCATGATCAGGTGTCCGGTTTCGGCCAGACTCAATACCAGTTGGATCGTTTCCAAATCCCGCATCTCACCCACCATGATCACATCAGGCGACTGTCGGAACACGCTGTGCAACGCATCGGCAAAGGAATGGGCATCTTCCCCGATTTCGCGCTGGTCAATCACACTGAGTTTGTGATGATGCAGATATTCTATGGGGTCTTCCAGGCACACAATATGGAGTCGGCGGTTCTCGTTGATATAATCCAGCATGGCGGCCTGTGTGGTGGACTTCCCGCTTCCCGCCGCGCCCGTGATCAACACCAGCCCATGCGGCCGCAAGGAGAAATCTTTAACGACCTCCGGAAGCCCCAATTCCTCAAAGGGAGGAATTTTGAACGGGATGACGCGAATGGCAATGGCAATGGAGTCGCGCTGATAGTAGAAATTGAAACGGAACCGGCTCAGCCCTTCATACCCCTTTGAGAAATCGACGCTCTTGCGGGCCTGCAGGATTCCCATTCGCTGATCGCCCAAGACATGATACGCGATCCGCTCAATGACAGCGCCATCCATCACAGGATGCCCTGCGGCGGGACCCAGAATGCCATGGATTCTCAACTGGGGAACTGCGCCCACGGTGATCAAAAGGTCGGATGCCTTGCGATCACACATCTCTTTCAGCAGATCCTCAATCAGCTTCATGTCAGGCTCCCCACAGTTCCAAACCATGACTCGGGCTGGGTCAAAAACTCCCCCATGAGTGGTTTAATACACATCTCTTTGTTAAACATCAAGTGCCGAAAAGAAGAGAAGATTTTGTTTTTCTTTACGATTCATATTAACCGTCTCACTTTAGTGATGCGCTACCGTTGGTGTACCGCCTTCAGGCGGCCAAGAGATGGCCGGCTAAAGCCGGTACACCAGCATCGGAAACCTCGAACGATTGCCGTAAGTAAGCCTCTGCGGACTTCGTTCATGACCAGTTCAATTATGAGACCCTTCATAGTGGCACGTAAATTGTTTCTAAAACCTGCCTCTTTGATACACTCGTTCCCGAAAAGTACAAGCTAGGAGAAACACTGATTAAGCCATCAGGGTTTCCCTGATAGTATTTCTGGGTGCAGGTTGTGAATGGTCTCATAATTGACTGGATATGAATCAAGGGTAGGGACGGCTCTCCGAGCCGTCCGCGGAGGCCTCGGAGAGGCCTCCCT
>JBAXMJ010000101.1:0-9608 GCA_037134355.1 bacterium
GCGTTCAAGGATACTGCCTGGCGAAGCATTTTCTGGATGTCCCTACCGCCGGGCCTCTTCTTTGTGCTCGGGAGCTTTATGGTTTCAGAACCCCCCCGCTGGCTGTTCCGCCGGGGGAAAGTGGAGGCGGCCCGCGCGGCGCTGAGTCGATCCCGTTCCCCGGAGCAAGTTGAGCTCGAGATTGTGGAGATGCAGAAGATTGACAATGAGGAAATGAGCAAGACCTCCACGACCGGGGAAGTGATCCGGGAATCCCTGTTCCAGCGGCGTTATGTGATCCCGTTCCTCCTGGCCTGTGTCATCCTTGCCTGCAACCAGGCCACCGGGATCAACTCCATCATCGCGTACAACGCCACCATCCTCATTCAGGCGGGCTTGAGCGACAAAGAGGCGCCTTGGAGGGACGGGCTCTGTCCCGTCCGTCGGCCTAAAGACGGACGACACACTGTATGGAGGCGGAGCGACTGCCTGAATTCACTCGGGGACTTATGGTGGAATGCGGCGAATTCCCGACTGAACTCGTGAACACGGGTGTAGTCCAGATAGTCGGCGATCTGGGAGAAATTCATGTGGGCAAAGGCGATCAGGCCGCGGGCTTCTTCCATGCGGATGTCGCGGATGCGCTGTATGGGGGGCATGGAGGTGGCCTTTTTGCATGAGCGGATCAGGACACCGCGCCCGACTCCCGCGAGTCTTGCTAAATCCGAAAGCGAAGGCCTGAATAAACGGCGTTCCCGGATGCCCGCTTCGGCTCGCCACCAAGGAGAGTCGGCTGTGGCCAGATGATGGCTTGGCTGATTCCGGGCGATCCGCTCCAAAGCATTCAGCATGGTATTCATGAGGGCGTGGATCTCAAATTGATTCCGGTTGCTTCCTCCATCCCAGATCTTGTAAAGCCTTAGGAATGAAGCTTTCATGGCGGCATCCGCCCGGATGACTCGCTGTGCGATGGGCAATGGCTGGTAGCGGGGAGCCAGGAACCCGACTGAATAAAAGACCACCCGGGATGCATCACCAGTCCAAACGACCTCCTCGCTCTCGTGGTAGTAAATAAGGTCGCCCGTTTTCACCCGGTATTCCCTGCCATTGGTTTTCAAGGTGTAACTTCCTTTGGCTACCCAGTGAAGCAGGTGGCCGGGGAGCGAATGCGCCACAGCCTTGAAATGAGGCGGCCGTGAGAATTTCCAGACTCCTGCAATGGCTTCGACCGGGGCCGGGAGATAAGCCATGGTTGGGACATGAGAGGATGTGTTCATAAATGCGACACAATGACATTTGATGTGAAGTAATTCAAGATTATTGATAATTGTTATGAGCCGAAATGCGACATTAAATGAACGCCTTGCTAACGACTTTAGCCGGTGTTTGAGCCACGATGACTTCAAAACACGGAAAGGAATGACTGGTCATGATGACGCGGCGTGAACGTTTGATGGCGACGATCCAGGGGAAGCCAGTGGACCGGCCTGCCGTGAGTTTATATGAGTTGGGCGGGTTCCGTATCGATCCCAGCGATCCCGATCCCTACAACGTCTACAACTCGCCGGATTGGAAACCGCTGCTGGAGTTGGCGGAAAACCATACGGACTTGATCAGGCTGATGAGCGCGGTCCGAGCCTGCTCCCATGACCCGGATGGGTCGGCAACGGCATCGAGTTGGCGGGAGTATTTTGACGAAACGACGAGGGATGATGGGCAGGCAAGGGTTACCCGGACGGTGGTCAAGGCGGGTGGCCGGACAATGATTCAGGAAACAACGCGGGAGCGGCATCTGAATACTGTGTGGACAACCGAGCACCTGCTGAAAAGTGTTGAGGATGTCGAAGCCTACCTGACGATTCCCGACGAGGTGTTTGCGGAAACGATCAATGTGGCACCCCTGGTGGCCGAGGATGCCGCCTTGGGCGACCGGGGCATTGTCATGGTGGACACCGAGGATCCGTTGTGTGCTGCGGCATGCCTGTTTAGCATGGAGGACTACACGACGCTGGCATTTACCGAGCCGAAACTATTTCGGCAATTGTTGGACATGATGGCTCGGCGAATCTTGCCGCGAACAGAGGAGGTTAGCCGGCGCTTTCCTGGACATCTCTGGCGCATCTATGGGCCGGAATATGCGTCGGAACCCTATCTCCCGCCGGACCTGTTCAAGGACTATGTGGTGCGGTATGTGGAGCCCATGGCGCGGGCGATCCAGGCGCATGGCGGGACAGTACGCATTCACAGCCATGGACGGCTCAGGAATATTCTGCCCCTGATTGCGGAAATGGGGGTTGATGCCCTCGATCCGATCGAACCCCCGCCTCAGGGAGACGTGGAGTTGGACGAAGTCCGCGCCCGTTACGGGAAGCAGTGGGTGTTGTTCGGGAACCTTGAAATTGCCGACATCGAAAATATGCCCACGTCACAATTTGCCGAGACAGTGAAACGCGCCCTGGAGCAGGGAACCGCTGGCGAAGGGAGAGGTTTCGTGCTGATGCCTTCCGCCAGCCCTTATGGCAGGGACATTTCAACGCTATGCCTGAGGAATTACGAGACCCTGGTCGAGCTTGCCTCGAATTGATAACCCATTTGGTAGAATCCGCTAGAATCTTAATCCTAATCACTGGCGTCCCATGGGGACGCCAGTGAATTCCTCCCACAGTTTCATGTGCAGCGTATCGGAAAGAGGGGAGAGTTCTTGGATGGCAGTGAAGGCCGAGTGAAGCATAGGGTTGTCGCATCCGAGACAACGGAAAGACGGCCACGACGAAGCGTTGCCCTCCAGCTGCCAGATTTCCTGGTCCCTCGCGCCCCCTCGCGCCCTCCAGGCTCGTGCAGGACGCTGAAGTTCAAGCTTGCATAATATCAGCCTATGTTGCATACCAATTGCCATCATAGGATGAATATTATGAATCACGAATTCATTGGGCGGGAAGCAGAGATTGAGTCGTTGATGGCATTTCTGAATAAGGAAGCGCCATCCATCGGGGTTGTTTATGGCCGTCGGCGGATCGGGAAGAGCGTGTTGATCCGCAAGGCGCTTGAAGGGCGGCGGGTATTGATGTTCGAGGGGCTTGAAAACCAGCCCAAGGGCGAACAGATCAAGGCTTTTCTTTTTGAACTCGGTCGGCAAGCTGACTTGCCGACCGGCTCAAAATCGATCAAGACCTGGCGGGAAGCTCTGGCGGCTCTGGAGCCCGTCTTGCGCAAGAAACCAGCCTGTATTGTTTTGGATGAGTTCCAATGGATGGCGAATTACCGGCATGATCTGGTGTCGGACTTGAAAATGGTATGGGAACAATATCTTGCCAACATCCCGGGTGTTAAACTTGTCCTGTGCGGCTCTATTGCCTCGTTTATGTTGTCCAAGGTGGTGCGTTCCAGCGCTTTGTATGGCAGGACTGACCTTCAATTGCGCCTGGATGCCTTCAATCTGGGCGAGGCTTGCGCCTTGCTCAGGGACAAGGGGCTTGATGAAGTCATCGAGGCTTATCTATGTTTTGGGGGGGTGCCGAAATATTTGGATTTAATCCGCGATTTTCCTTCGATTCGTGACGCTGTGGAACAACTCGCCTTCAAAGATAATGGGTATTTTGTGGAGGAATACGACCGGGTGTTTACGAGCCATTTTGGGCGGAATCCTGACTATCGGAGAATTGTCATGGCGCTTTCCTCTCATCCCCAAGGGCTGTTCAGGAAAGACCTTGCCGCCCACGCGGGGGTTGACCTCGGGGGCACGCTTTCGACGCATCTGGAGGATCTGGAATCTGCGGGATTCGTCATGTCCGTCATACCCGTCGACAAGGGTGGGACGTCACGCCTCATCCGATACATGCTCAATGATCCCTATATGCGGTTCTACTTCAGCTTTATCCGTCCCAGCCTTAAACGGATTCAATCGAAGGGGCAAGAGGGGCTTTTCGCGGGCATTTCCCAGTCTGGCCGTTATCAAGCGTGGCGGGGGCGCGCCTTTGAATACTTGTGCATGGGACATGCGCGCCAATTGGCCCGGCTTCTTGGGTTTTCAGGAGTCGAGTTTTCGGCGGGCCCCTATTTCCGGGCGCCCGCCAAGGATCGCCCGGGGTTTCAAGTGGATCTGCTTTTTGCCCGTGCCGATAAGGTGTTGACGTTGTGCGAAATGAAATGCTCTGTCGCTCCGCTTGGGATGGATGTAATCCGGGAGGTGGAACGGAAAGCGGGGCAATTGCAGCAAGAGTTTCCCTCCAAGACCATTCAACGTGTATTGGTGATTCACGGCGAACCCTCGCGCGAGGTGGTTAGATCCGGATATTTCTACAGAATTATTCGTGCCGCTGAATTGGCCGGGGAATCGTGAAATTCTCGTGAAGGAACCGAGCTTCGCTCCTTCGTGTCTGACTGTTGACTGTTGACTGTTCGACGGTCGTGTTTCCCGGAAAGGACAAATTGGAGCCGGAAACCCTGAATCCAACTTGAACCTCACTTTTTAGCCTGCCAGAACCTTGACGGGTGCCGGGTACAGTTTAAGATGGTGGCGAGTATGAAAACCCAGGAGGACGCGATGGAGCGTCCGGTAGTCGGCATTTAAGGGGAATTATGAGTATGACCTTGGTGGTTTTAGCGGCGGGAATCGGGAGTCGATACGGGGGATTAAAGCAGATCGAGGCAGTGGGGCCCCATGGGGCAATTGTCATTGAGTATTCCGTGTATGATGCCATCCGTGCCGGGTTTGACCGCGTGGTCTGTTCGACGGTCGTGTTTCCCGGAAAGGACAAATTGGAGCCGGAAACCCTGAATCCAACTTGAACCTCACTTTTTAGCCTGCCAGAACCTTGACGGGTGCCGGGTACAGTTTAAGATGGTGGCGAGTATGAAAACCCAGGAGGACGCGATGGAGCGTCCGGTAGTCGGCATTTAAGGGGAATTATGAGTATGACCTTGGTGGTTTTAGCGGCGGGAATCGGGAGTCGATACGGGGGATTAAAGCAGATCGAGGCAGTGGGGCCCCATGGGGCAATTGTCATTGAGTATTCCGTGTATGATGCCATCCGTGCCGGGTTTGACCGCGTGGTCTGTGTGATTCGGCGTGATATTGAAGCGGATTTCTGCTCTCTGGTAGCAGCCCGCTTTGAAAAACACATTCCGGTTGATTATGTTTTTCAGGATTTGAATGACCTTCCTCCAGGGTTCCCCTTGGCGGCTGATCGTGTCAAGCCTTGGGGAACGGGACACGCTGTCATGGCCTGTCGGAATATTGTCAAATCCCCCTTCGCTGTCATCAATGCGGATGATTTCTATGGCCGGCGTTCCTATGAGGTGCTGGGCCAGTTCCTGAAAGGGGTGAGACCTGACTCCGGGAACTACAGCATGGTGGGCTTTACGCTTCGCAATACGCTTTCCGAGCATGGTCATGTGGCGCGCGGGGTGTGCGAGGTGGACGAACAAGGCTTGCTGAAGCGTGTTCAGGAGCGAACGAACATCGAGAGAACAGCGACGGGTGTCCGTTTTGCGGGGGCCGATGGCGGTTGGATATCCCTGGCCGGCGACGAGGTGGTGTCCATGAACATGTGGGGATTGACGCCCTCCCTGTTCGGTCATCTCCAGCGTGAATTCCCCCTGTTCCTTCAGAAAAACGCAGCCAACCCCAAGTCAGAGTTTTTCCTGCCCACGGTGGTGGATGGGTTGGTTGGTGCGGGCAAGGCCTCGGTGAAGGTTCTCTCGACTCCGGAACACTGGTTTGGCGTCACCTATCCTCAGGATAAGAGCGTGGTGGTGGAGGGATTGCGCCGCCTCGTTGAAAAAGGCGTCTATCCCGAAAAACTGTGGGGCTGATTCATAAAATAATACAGGTGAAACATGAATTTGGGTAAGACGTTGGTAACAGGCGGAGCGGGTTTCATTGGATCGCACATCGCGGAGGCATTAGTTGCCGAAGGCGTGGAGGTCCGGATCCTTGATAATTTTTCCAGTGGAAAGCGTGAAAACCTGAAAGGGTTTGGATCGGCCATCGAAGTCGTGGAGGGGGACATCTGTGATCCTGCGGCCCTGGCGGGCGCTATGCAGGGCGTGAAGCATGTTTTTCATGAGGCGGCACTGGTTTCCGTGACGGTTTCGGTTGAACATCCCATGGACAACGACTCAATCAATATCCGTGGAACCTTGAATGTACTGCAGGCGGCCCGGGAGGCCGGGGTCAAGCGGGTGGTGCTGGCCACCTCCGCGGCGGTCTATGGGAATAATCCGGAGCTTCCCAAGCGGGAAACGATGTTGCCGGAGCCGGAATCGCCCTACGCCCTAGGGAAATTGGCGGGGGAATATTACATGAAACTGTATAGCCATCTCTATGGGGTGGAGACTGTGTCGCTACGCTATTTCAACGTCTTTGGTCCCCGGCAGGATGGTAAGTCCATGTATTCAGGGGTGATTTCCCGTTTTGCGGCTGATATCCGGCAGGGGCGTGCGCCGACCATTTTTGGCGATGGCGGGCAGACGCGCGATTTTGTGTTCGTGAAAGATGTTGTCCATGCGAACTTGCTGGCGATGAAGACGGACTCGGTCGGGAAGGGCGAGATCTTTAACGTGGCGACAGGGCGGCAGATTACCTTGTTGAAGTTGTGGGAAATCCTCAAGGGCATTTCCGGGAGCGATTTGAAGCCCGGGTTCAAGGAGGCGCGGCTCGGCGATATCCGGCATTCAGTTGCGGACATCAGCAGGATCAGGAAGGATCTTGGCTACGAACCGAAGTTCAGCATGGAAGAGGGCTTGTCTGCGTTGATGGATGGTCTGGGGAAAGAGAGGACGCGATGATCGCGTAAACGTTAGCCAAAGACCGCCTTCTGACTGGGACGGCGGCGGAAAAAGCTTGTTAGGCACAGTTCTTGACGGAATTTATCCCGAATATTGGCGCAATAGCATCAATCGCGCCATAATCCACCAGCCAACATCTGCAGCAGGGCTGTGTCGATATGTTTGGGTGCGATTGGAACGAGAAACAGAAAAAACTTCAGGGCGTGTCTGTCGTGGTGGGCGGGGATCTCAATAATGTGATCAACCCCTGCAACGGTCGGAAGCCTGTCATGGCCAATACGGGTCAGTTGCTTGGAACGTGGTGTTCGAATAATTGTTGCGGGCTCTTATCTTGCAGACGCGAGGGCTTCATCGATAAAGGCGAGCATATTGGTCAAAGGCACGTCGCTCTCCACGGCGTGTGAGGGCGCAAAGACATAGCTTCCTTCCCGGCCAAGTTTCAAGAGGCGGCGGCATTCCTTCCGCACATCGGATTCGGAGCCGTAAGGCAGGATCCTCTGGGTGGATAGCCCTCCATGGAAGGCCAGTCGGCCCCGGTATTGTTGGATCAGGGCGGTGGTGTCCATGACTTCCGGTTGGAATGGATTGAAGCAATTCAAGCCGAGTCCGACCAGGTCGTCGAAAAGTTCGTCCACATCGCCGCAGGAATGGATCATTTGGAATTTTCCGGTATTCCGCACAAATCCGTACATGCGTTTGAGTTGGGGCTTGATGTACTCATCCCAGAATGGTTTCCCCATAATCAGGCCGTGCTGCTGGCCCCAGTCATCACCAAAATAGATGGCGTCAATGTCATACTTGAGTGCTTCCCGGACCTGGGCGATGTTGTAGTCGGCAATGGTGGTCAGCAACTCGTTGACGAAGTCGGGGTTGTCAATGAAGTCATACATGAGGTTCTCCATCCCGCGCAGGGTCCAAGCGCGCTCAAACAGGGAGAAGCCGACATAGAACACCCGGAAACGATCCGGGGACTTGTCAATTTTAGCAGGGATATCTGCAAAGAAACGCGGGTCGAGCGGATTGGGGAAGGAGTATCCCTTCAGGGTGGGTTCGGGCAACACGCAGCCTTCGACGATGCCGATATCCTTGTCCACTGTTCGATCCCACATTACACCGAAGAAATCGCGATAGCGGTCATTCGGCAGGGCATCGAAGAAGCCGATGGCCGAACCCAGTTCGAGGATGTGGTTTCCGACTGCGGCTTCGGTTGCCTCTTCGCCTCCGAAGTGATCCTTCAGCATTTCCCATGGCTCATGGGTGAATTGGTAATGCCAGGGGACATAGTCCGGTTTCTTTCCTGCAAAAACCTGCCGCATCACATCACGCTTGCTCATGATCTATTTCCTTTCAAAAGAACCGGATATCTAGCGCCACCACACATTCCACCAAATCGGGAGAACTTTCAAGCAGGGACTTGAAACCGTTGGCTGACCTGATGCAGGCAGATAAGGGTGACGGTCAGCCCGCCCAGGATCAGCACGGTAACCTGGATGATGTCGGTATAGCCGCCCCTCACGAGGCAGAGGATGAGGAGCCCGTACGCAATCGGCAGCCCGAAGATCGAGTGGATGGCCAGTGAACCGGTATCTTGAAGAGGTAATAATGTCGAAAAGTATCAGTCTGGCGCTCGAGTACGAAGTGATTCCGCCTGCGGTGGGAACCATGTTTATGGTCAGGGGGTTCGACCTGCCTCGATTCACCTCGCCCCTGCACATCCAGCTGACATTGATCCTGGAGGCGATTGCCAGGGAAGCGGCGATGTCGCCAGAGGCCTTTTGTCGACTATTCCGAAAAACGACGGGGCGGCGTTTCAGTGAGCGGAAAGAGTGTACTCCGCGTGATTTTCGCTTACTTTTGAATATTTTCATGTATATTGCGGGCATCTTCTTGATGGCGAATAACTTGATTATGAAAAGGACACGACACCATGATTAAAGTTGAACTCAAGGGGGTCGGGAAAACCTATACGGCCGGGGTTCCGGTTTTAAAGGACATCAGCCTGACGGTTCAGCCCGGGGAGCTTTTTTTCCTGCTGGGGCCCAGCGGATGCGGCAAGACAACCCTTTTACGTTTGCTCGCGGGATTTTTGCAACCCGACTCGGGGACAATTGAATTTGACGGGCAGGATGTGACTCTTCTGGCGCCTGAGAAGCGGAATGCCGGCCTGGTCTTTCAGAACTACGCGCTGTGGCCGCACATGACGGTCTTCGAGAATGTGGCCTTCGGTCTTGAGTCCCGGAAAATTCGCGGAGAAATGCGGGAAAAGCAGGTGATGGAGGCGCTCGATCAGGTCAAGATGTCTGATTATGAGGGGCGAAAGCCGGCTTCGCTGTCGGGCGGCCAGCAGCAACGGGTGGCCTTGGCTCGCGCCATCGCCTTCAAGCCCCGTTTGCTCCTGCTCGATGAACCGCTGTCCAACCTCGACGCTAAATTGCGGGATACCATGCGAAGCGAGATCCGTCGCATTTGCAAATCGACCGGCCTGACGGCCGTCTATGTTACCCATGACCGGCGCGAGGCGTTAAGCATGGGAGATCGAATTGCCGTGATGCATCAGGGCCGTCTGGAACAGATCGGATCTCCTGAAGCGTTGTATCGTGCCCCCGCCACCCGGTTTGTCGCCGAGTTCATGGGCTCGACCAACCTCTTTCCGGTAACGGTGACGGCTCTCGTGAACGGATCCTGCAAACTCGATACGCCGTTTGGGGAGATGATGGCGGTGGGTCCGTCCTTTGCCACGCAGCCGGGTGCCCGGCTGACGGCACTGGTCAGACCCGAAACGGTGCGGCTCGGGTCGGGCGGGGGTGTGAATTGTTTTCAGGCGCGGCTGGAGCAGGGGG
>JBAXMJ010000102.1:0-9563 GCA_037134355.1 bacterium
TCAGCTCGTAGCATTCCTCGATCAGGAACGGCTTGAGTGTTTCAAGATTCTGCTCGCGATCCCAGGGGCAGCCGCCTTCCGGATCCCGAAGCTTTCGCATAATCTCAAGGACTTGATCAATGGGGCGAGTTGTCATGGATCCTCTTGCTGGTTCGCATGGCGCAGAATTCAGGGCCGCACATGGAGCAATGATCGGCATCGCTCTCTTTGCAGACTCGGGTAGATTCATAGCGTTTCCGGGCGTGTTCCGGGTCGAGGGAGAGGGAGAACTGTTTTTTCCAGTCCATCGCCATCCGGGCTTCAGCCATGGCGTCATCAATATCCCGTGCATGGGGCAAGCCGCGCGCTACATCACCGGCATGGGCCGCAATGCGATAGGCGATGACACCCTGATGGACTTCCTCTTCAGTTGGCAGGCCAAGGTGTTCCGCAGGGGTTACATAGCACAACAGGCAGGCGCCGTAGGTGGCGGCGGCCGTAGCGCCAATGGCCGAGGTGATGTGATCGTAGCCGGGGGCGATATCGATGACCACGGGGCCGAGAACATAGAACGGCGCGCCGTCGCAGAGTTTCTGCTGGCGCTCCATGTTGTCCTGGATCTGGTTGAAGGGAACATGGCCCGGACCCTCGACCATAACCTGAACGCCCTCCCGACGGCACCAGTGGACAAGTTCGGCGAGGGTGTCGAGTTCAGCGAATTGAGCTTCATCACTGGCGTCCGCCAGACAACCCGGGCGAAGGCCGTCACCAAGGGAGACGGTGACATCGTATTTCCTGCAGATCTCGATTACCTCGTCCCAGTGGGTGAAGAGCGGGTTTTCCTGCTTGTGGGTATTCATCCATTCGGCCAGCAGGGCGCCTCCTCGGCTGACGATGCCCGTTTTCCGTTTCATAGCCATGGGGATATGACGGCGGAGCAGTCCGGCGTGGAGTGTCATGAAGTCCACGCCCTGACGGGCCTGTTCCTCGATCACCTGCAGCAACAGATTCGGGGTGAGATCCAGAGTGTTACCCTTGAGGCGGGAAATGGCTTCATACATCGGGACGGTTCCGAGGGGGACAGGACTGGCTTTGAGCATTCCCGCGCGGATAGCAGCCAGATCAGAGCCTACGCTCAAATCCATGACGAAATCGGCGCCAGCCTTGAGGGCGATGGCGAGTTTTCGGAGCTCCTCGCCAGCGGCGGAGCGTTCGGTTGAACGGCCGAGGTTAGCGTTGACCTTGGTCCGGAAGGCGCGCCCCGCGATGGCCGGGTGCGTCATGGGGTGAGCGGGATTGGCGGGCAGAACGGCACGGCCGCAGGCGATTTGATCGCGAACCAGAGTGGCCGAAACCCCCTCGAGGCGGGCGACAGTCTCCATAATCGGGGTGATAGTGCCTTTTTTGGCTTCAATCAACTGGGTCGTCATTCGACAGCGGATCCTTTCTTTGAAAATCGAAAAATACAGTATTGGTTTTGTCACGCAGAGTCAACGAGGGAGGCCTCTTTTTCCTTCCTTGTGCCTGGCTGGGTGGTGTGATACAAATCCCGCCCTTTAACCAAGGGAATACTGAATCATGGAAGCATTAGCGCACATTCCGATGGGGGAAGATCAGTTTGAGGAATGGTTTCTGACCCAGGTGGGTGCCTCCGGTATGCCGGTGGCTGACATGCAGAACGCCTTGCGTGAGTTGCGGCGGGCCGGAATGGCCGACCAGACCAACGGTTGGGCGGAGCTCATGGAAGATGCCCTGATTGAGCAAGGGTGCTTTGACGATGCCGTCAAGGTGCTCGGAATGCGGGCGGAATGGAACAATGGAAACGCCGCGTTCCGGGACGTGTGCATCAAGAAGCTCACCGCAGTGTTCCGGAATGATCCTGTCCGGAAAAAGTTTATTATCAGTCTCGGATTGGATCGCGGGATTGCCCTTTCCGAGTGTTTCCGCCGACTGGATACCCTGCAAAATATGAAGCCCGGCCTTCTTTGTGTCGACCGGACCTGGGGCGTGGGCATGGTCAAGAAGGTGGATGCCTTCTATGAGCGGGTGACGATTGATTTTTCCCGGAAAATGGGCCATGAGATGTCGTTTGCCTATGCCGCCGAAACGCTTCAACTAGTGGATGATGCGCATTTGCTCGCCCGGAAATACCGGGACGCCGTGGCGCTGGCTTCGTTGGCTGAGACCGAGGCGGCGGAATTGGTTCGTATCGCGCTTCGCAGTTATGGTCCCTTGCCGGTAGCCAGGCTTCAGGAAATCCTGTCGGACGGCATTATCAAGCCGGACGGCTGGAAAACCTTCTGGGATTCCGCCCGCAAGGCACTGAAGGCCGATCCCCTTGTGGTCATTCCCGCCAAGCGCAATGAACCGATTTCCCTGCTCGACAAGGCGAAGGCCTATGATTCCTCCTGGTTCGCCCAATTGGCGGCCGAGCGCACGGCGGAAGGGGTTTTTTCCCGCCTGGAGAGTTTGTCCGACAACGCGAAGCCAGCAGAGCTGGATGCGGCCAGTCTCCGGATTGTGGGCGAACGACTCGCCTTCCTGATGAAGGGGTTCGGCGACAAGGACATGAGCATTCGCGTTCAGGTCGTGGTACTGGCGCGTCAATGGGCTGTGGCTCTCGAGCATGTGAATTGGGAACGGGAAGCTGGAATGCTTGTCGAGCCGGCCATGTTCATGGCTGCCGCCCAGTCAATCACCTCAAAGCGGCTGGATGCGCTATTGAAATTGCTGGTTGACTACGATAGTGCCCGCCTCTATGAGACGATTACCGAGTCCATTCCCGCCATGACGATGAATGTGCTTAATTCCTGCGTCGGGTTTATGTTGGATCAGGGACAGGATTCTGCCTGTTCCGCCGTGTTTAAGGAATTGGTGGGTATGCGGAAGGCCGGGGTTGAGGTCTTGTTCTGGCTTGCCCGGCGTCCTGACCGTTTGGAATCCTGGGGGTTAGGGACGACCGGGGATCTGGCATTCCAGATTCTTCTGTCTCTCGAAAAAACCTACAACGGAGAACGGCTAAGGGCTGCCAATCAGTTGTGCGAACTTGTTCAGCAGCGCGAATGGCTGGAAGCCGCCTCTCACAGCATGAATGAGGTTCAGCGGACCAGTTTTGTCAGGTATTTGTACGCCGCCATGGGGAAATTGCCCGTGGATACCTCGGCGATGATCGGACGCATGGTGCGGGTCTACCCGCAGCTCGCGGAGATTCTGGTTTCCAAGCGCAATGAGGCGGCGGAGGCGACCGCTCCGAAGGGTGGCCTGACTTCGTGGCGATCCTACCGGCAACGCCAGAAACTGCTTGAGAAAATTGTCAATGAGGACATCCCGAAAAACAGCCGCGACATCGGGGTGGCCCGTAGTTATGGCGATCTTCGTGAAAATTTCGAGTACAAGGCGGCCAAGGAACAACAAGGCATCCTGATGCGGCGCAGCGGAGAATTGGATCAGGATCTGAGCACCGTGCGCGGAACCGATTTTTCCAGCGTTCCCGTCGAGGTCGCCGGGATGGGGTCATCCGTCACGCTCCAAATGGCGGACGGACATACGGAGCAGCACCATATTCTCGGTGAGTGGGATCAGGATACCGAAATGAAGATCATCTCCTGCAGTAGCCGGATGGGGAAGGTCCTTGCCGGTCACCGGGCGGGTGATGAGCTTTTAGTTCCAGGCGACCAGGGAGATGTCTTGTGTAAAATTATTGAAGTGTCGTCTCTTCCTGAGAGGGTTATCATGTGGACTCGGGAGGGCTGAGGGGTAGGGATTGACAGCGGTTTGTGCGTTTGATATTGAGGCGTGCTTTTTTCCGAACAGGAATAGGCTGCAGAAGAGGGTAGGATAACTTTATGGCAAAAAAAACAATCCAGAAGAAGACTGTTGTAAAGAAATCGGTTGCGAAAAAAGTCAAGGATCCGGTCAAGAAGGCCGTCAGTGTCTCCAAGAAGCCCGCGAAGCCCGTCGCCAAGCCGGCTGTGAAGCTTGCCGCCAAGTCTGTTGCTAAGCCCGTCGCTAAGCCAGCGGCTAAGCCCGTCGCCAAGCCTGTCGTCAAAATGATTGTCAAGCCGAAGGTTAAATCGAAGGTTGATAAGAAGAGCCTGATCTTCCTGAAAAATGTCCTCATCAAGACGCGGGATCGGCTGACCGGTCAGATTTCCGCATTGTCTGATGATTCGCTTAAATATATTGATGATGCCTCCTCGGAAGATCGGACGGATGATTTTGACCGGGAGTTTGCCCTGAATCTGGCGAGCAGCGAGCATGACGCGATTTTTGAGATTGATAACGCTCTGCGCCGCATTGAGGAAGGAATCTATGGTGTGTGTGATTCCTGCAGTTGCCAGATCGAAAAACCAAGGCTTCATGCCCTGCCGTTTTGCCGGATGTGCATCAAATGCCAGTCCGAGCAGGAAAAGGGTCGGAGCCGTTTCCGTCCGTTCGGAGAAACCCTGGCCCAGGGTGTCGAGCCGACTGTTGAAACTGCGGAGACTGAAGAGGGGGAGTAATCCCCTGGTATCATGTTGGTATTACTGCTCAGTGTCGCGATCATCATTCTTGACCAGGTCACCAAGCAATGGGTGACGATGCAGTTTTATCTGGGTGAGAGTGTTCCGGTTATTCCCGGGTTTTTTAATTTTTCCTATGTCCGTAATCCCGGTGCCGCATGGGGAATGCTGGGGGGGTTGAATGGCCTGCTGGTGGGGCTGTCGCTGGTCGTTCTTTTAATCCTGATTTTTTTTCGCCGGTCATTTTTGACTGATACCCTCATTCACCGCCTGGCGCTTGCATTCATGATCGGGGGAATTGTGGGGAATCTGCTGGATCGGGTGCGCCTCCAGTATGTCGTCGATTTTCTCGATTTCTACTGGCGGATTCATCATTTCCCTGCCTTCAATGTTGCCGATTCCGCAATTTGTATCGGCGTTGGACTCTACATGCTGTCCACCCTGTTTCCCGCCAAAACACAAGCCCCGGAGTGAGCACTCATGCCGACTGCGGTTCACGCGAGTGCCTATTTTCTAGTGGGTCCCACAGCAACCGGTAAAACAGCGGTTGCCCAGTACTTGGCGGAACGCCGGGGCGCTGAAATCCTGTCCGCTGATTCCATGCTGGTATACCGCGGAATGGATATTGGTACGGCTAAGCCTTCCCGCGAAGAGCGAGAGCGCGTCCGATACTGGGGGCTGGATGCAGTGGCTCCTTCTGAATCCTATAACGTGTCCCGTTTTCTGGATGAAGCGCGCCGGTGTTTTGAGTCTGCCGCAGCAGTCGGGAAAAGCGTGATTGTGGTGGGCGGAACCGGTCTTTACATCAAGGCGCTCCTGGTGGGTTTGGATGAACTTCCTTCTGCAACGCCTGAATCCCGTGAAAAGTGGCAGGCCGTTTTTCAAAAACAAGGGGTGAACGGGTTGCGGGTTGCCCTTGAATCCCTTGGGCCGGAATGGCTTTCCGCCCTGCCTGAGTCCGATCAAACCAACGGACGCCGGTTGATCCGGGCTTTGGAGCTGATTGAGGCGGGCGTAGCGACGCCACCCCGATCCTGGACGGCCCTTCGCTCAGAGTCGGTCATCACGGGGCTGGCAATCGAACGGGCCGCGCTGGTGGGGAGGATTGAGGCTCGGGTTCAGGCTATGTATGATGGGGGGCTTCTGGATGAAGCCCGGGCCCTTCTTGAGCAAGGATGGGATCCTTCCTGCACTGCGGCTCAAGCTATTGGCTACGCTGAGGCGGTCGCCTGTTTAAGGGGACAGTTCTCTCAGGGTGAGGCCAATCGCTTGACGGCCCAGCGCACCCGCCAACTTGCCAAGCGCCAAATGACCTGGTTCCGAAACCAGTCAGCCGTATCCTGGATCACGGTGACCGCCAGCATGACTGTTGAGGATATCGCTTCCCGGGTGACTGCCGATTGGGAAAAGCACGGGCCGCAACCGGTTGTGTTGACGAGTTGACTTTCTCTGGCTGATTCAATATTAGTACTAAAAACAAATTAGTACTATCATGTCAAAACCTCTTTATGCTTCTTCAGAAACGTCACCCCTATGTTACCGGGTCTGCGATATGCCACTGCGGTTAAGGCCGCGGGAGGCGGTGGAGCGGCAGGGAGTCGAAAATGTATCCGATTCGATCCTGCTGGCCATCTTGCTGAGAACCGGGTCGCGCGGGGTGAATGTGATGGATCTGGCGGAGCGGATGCTGGTGAAGCATGGCAGTCTCACGGCCTTGTCCCGGGTCTCCGTGGAGGAATTGACCTCTGATATAACCTTGAAGGGACTAGGCCGGGTGAAGGCACAGACCATCAAGGCGGCGCTCGATCTGGCCCGGCGGATGGCCGATGAAACCCGGGATGAGCGTGGCGGGTTTGTGAGGACTCCGGAAGATGTGGCTGGGGTGATGCGGGAATTGGCGCGCGGACTCGATCATGAGCGCTTCTGGGTGCTGAATCTGGATACCCGGAACCGGTTAAAGGGACACCCCCATGAAATTTCTAGGGGGATTTTGGATTCCAGCCTGGTTCATCCCCGGGAAGTGTTCAAGCCGGCCATTCAAGGCGGATGTGCGGCGATTGTGCTGGTTCACAATCATCCCTCGGGTGATCCGACCCCGTCCGCAGAGGATATCCGGTTGACTCGTCAATTAGTTCAGGCCGGCCTGGTTGTCGGCATCAAGGTTCTTGACCATATGATCCTCGGCCGCCGCACCCCGGATCAATCCCGCGATTTCCTGAGTCTTCGCGAATCCGGGTCCGTTGAGTTTGGAGAGTAGGGGGGCATGAGGGTTCAGGGTTCGGGGTTCAGGTGAATCGTGCATCCACACCGTGTTTTCCAGCCGTGTACCCCAACTCCTGAACCCTGAACCCTCTCTTACCCCTTCCGTTGCTCCCACGCACGATCAATTTCCGCCTGAATGGCCAGAGTGGTTGCCCGCGGATCAGCGGCTTCGACGATAGGGCGGCCGATGACGAGATAGGTGGAGCCCGCTTCCACGGCGAGGGTAGGGGTGGCGACGCGTTTCTGGTCGCCAACATCGGCGCCTGAAGGCCGGATTCCCGGGGTTACCAGGATGGGCGTGTTTCCGAATTTCCGCCTCAGAAGGGGAGCTTCATGAACTGAGGTTACAACACCGTCAATCCCGCAGGACAGCGCCAGATCCGTCAAAGCCAGAGCCTGTTCCGCGACCGTTCGTTGGATGCCGAGATCAGTGAAATCATCCTGATTCAGACTGGTCAGGGTCGTCACCGCCACCAGACGGGGCCGGTTGGGGCCGAATGCCGCAGCGGCCTCAGCGGCAGCTTTTAGCATGGCACGACCGCCGATGGCATGGACCGTCATCAGATTGACTCCCAATTTGGCGGCAGCAGTGACCGCATTGGCCACGGTACGGGGGATGTCATGGAGCTTGAGGTCGAGGAAAATGTGTTTTTTGCGAAGGGAGAACGGCGCTAGTACGGCAGGTCCTTCGGCGGAGAAGAGTTCCAGACCCACCTTGAACCAGGTCAATTGGTCAGGAAGTTTATTCAGCAGGGGTGTGATCTCCGAAGCGGTGGGGACATCAACGGCAATAATGATTTCGGGCTTCATGGGTGTTCCTTTCGGCAAAACGTTTGCTTGTTGTAGCGGAAGCCATCGTCCGATTCGAGAAAAATTCCAGCGGGTTGATAACTTGAGTGCGGGAGTGGGATAGCGTATAAGGAGTTGATGAGATTTCTTCTCTATAATGTGAGATATGGCGCCGGGGTGGGGCGACGATTCCATTTTCCGTTTCCCGGCTCCGGGTATTTGAAGCGGACGGGGGCCATGCTCGATCAGATCACCGAGTTTATCCGGTCTCAGGATCCCGATGTTGTCGGCCTTGTCGAGGTGGATGGCGGCTCCTTTCGCTCGCATCGGAAAAACCAGGCGGAGACGATTGCCGCTGCCCTCGGGCATTATCACGCCTATAAATCTAAATATGGAGATCGTTCGTGGGTGCGGTTCATGCCTGTGGCCAATCGCCAGATGAATGCCTTTTTGACTCGTGATGCTGTTCAGGAGCAGCGGTTTTTGTATTTTGACCACGGCGTGAAGCGATTGGTGATCCAGTTGGAGTTGGAGCCGGTGACGATTATTCTCGTTCACCTTTCCATTAAATTTCGGCATCGTCAGCACCAATTGTGCGAGCTGTATTCCCTCGTCAAGAACATCAAAAAGCCCTATCTCGTGGCGGGTGATTTTAATGCCTTTTGGGGCGATCCCGAGATTGAACTGTTTCTGGCGGCCACGGGACTGAAGAGCGCGAATCGTAACGGGGCGGCCACATATCCTAGTTGGGCGCCCAAAATGGAGCTCGATTTCATTCTGCACAGCCCCGGCATTGTCATCCGCCATTTCGAAATGCCCGCCATCACTTATTCAGACCATCTACCCCTCGTTTGCGATTTTGATATCACCGGCTGATTCCAAAGCGTGGCTTACAACCAAAGTGGTTGATCGCCGGGCGATTGGGTATCAAGGTGGCCGGACATCAGAAGTGCATCGAGTTGGGTCAGAAGACGAGTTTTATCGCGCGGGAGCCGCGCTTCCAGGGGAATGATGTTTGAGCTGTGGTTGGCTCGAAAAACGGTGTTGGTTAAGTCGAGGATCTCAACGATCCAGTGTAATTCCTCAACCGTCTGGTGCTCGGTGAGTGGGAGAAACCGGCCGGATTCGACTTCGGCATGCAGTTCGGTTCCGGGAATGGGGACAACCCGCAGGGCGGAGAGGAGCCGGGGTTGCATGGCGTTCAAGGCAAGGGCAGTCGCCCGGGCGTGCTCCCGCTGTCGGGCTTGCCCGCCGAGTCCGAGCAGGATCATGACGGAAACACGGAGCCCGTTGGCTTGAGCACGGCGTCCGGCCTCAATCATCTCGGTGGCCGTTTCGCCTTTTTTTACGGCTTGTAGTGTTGCTTCGTCACCGCTTTCCAGTCCGAGATACACGGTGTGAAGTTTCAGTTCCCGAAGTGTGCGAAGCTCGGCATCAGTTTTGGAGTGGATGGCACTTCCGGTGGCATAAAGATTAACGCGCGCCAGGACGGGAAAATGCTCATTGAGCAAATTCAAAATCGCCTTGAGTTCCTCGAATGGTCTGCGCATCACATCTCCATCGGCGAGAAACACGCGCCGGGTGTCGGGTGCTTGGCGGGCCTCGTCGTCGACCATGAGCCGGATGTCAGGGAGTGGAAGCCGCCGGTAGGGAATACGCCGGTACATGCCGCAAAAGGTGCAGCGGTTGTAGGGGCACCCCTGGTCAACCTGAAGGATCAGGCTCTCGGCTTCCGCCGGGGGACGGAACAACGGGTTGTTCTGGGGTGGTTTCATGTGCGACATTGGAAAGGGGTTATATCGAGTCTCCGGGGTGTCGTCCATACTCCCTTTTAGTGAACTTTTTCACTCGGTCAGGCGTTTATCTCCAACAACAATGATCTAGGAGCTGATTATGGATAATGTCTCACGTCGCAAATTGTGTCACGGGATAATGATGCAACAATTCTCATTATGGCCGCTTGGTAATGTAAAAGACCGGCTAAAGCCGAATGGCGCGTAGTTAAGGAGACACATATTTGGCCTTGCGTCG
>JBAXMJ010000103.1:0-9447 GCA_037134355.1 bacterium
GTATTGACTCCATTCTTGCAGAAGTCATGAGCGAGGTGCCTGTCAGGCTATCCGTGAAGATGAGGTTGGGCTATCACGATCCCGATGAATTCCGGGCGGTGATGGAGGTGCTTAACCGGCATCCCCTGTCGGGGATGATCGTCCATGCCCGAACGGCCGACCAGATGGTTGACGGCGTGGTGGATGTTGTCCGGGCGAGTCAGGCGCTTGCTCTGTGCAGGCATCCGTTCATATACAATGGGGACATTACCGACGTGGATGGATTTTTCGAGCTACGCCGGCAACTTCCCCAAACTGCGGCGTGGATGATCGGGCGGGGCGCCTTGCGGAATCCGTTTCTTCCTGCCCTGATTAAGGGAACGCCGGTTCCGCCGCCCGATGTCCGCCGTGAGGCCCTTCTCAAGTTTCATGGCTTGTTGTTTGACGGCTATGGACAATGGTTGAGTGGTGCGCGGCATCGGATGGATAAGATGGGTGAGCAGTGGGATTATCTGGCGCATGCGTTCTCGGATTCACAAGCCGTTATGTCCCGAATTCGCCGCAGTCATCCTGGCAATTATGAGGCGGCTGTTGAGTGGGTTTTCAAGCAACCTCTGGTGTAGAGGGGGGGCTAAACATTTTGTCGATTCCGCTTTACAGGAATCGGCTTCAGTCTACACTGGCTTGCATGAAGAGGCATTTTGCACCGGGATTTACGCTTGTGGAGATCATGATCGTGGTCGCCATCATCGGTTTGCTTGCCGCTCTTGCGCTACCCAGCTTTCAAAAGGCCAGGGTAAACTCCCAGAACGCCGCGTTCATGAACGACCTGCGGATTATTGATGGTGCGATCAATACCTATATTGTAGACAAAAAAGGCTATCCGGCTGATGTGAATGAAAAAATCATCCCTCCGGAACTTGCTCCATACCTCAAGAATATGGATTGGTCGAAGCCCACGCCCATTGGGGGCTATTGGGATTACGACTACAATTGGGGCATGACCTGCGGCATCGGAGTGAAAGGGCCCTCGAGGACTGCAGCAGAGATGGCGAAACTCGGAAACTTCATTGAATTCGGGGGCGAATACATCCAAATCATTGTTCCGTAGTCCAGCTTGGGATTTTATCTTGCCCCTTCTTGAAGTCCTCCCCTATTATTCAATTTCAATTTGCCCCGGTAGCTCAGTTGGACAGAGCAACGGTTTCCTAAACCGTAGGTCGCGCGTTCGAGCCGCGCCCGGGGTGCCATTCGCTGCCTGCTAGAGGCTCAAAATCCCGGAAGCGGTGCGGCGTCTTCCTTGACTTGTCGGGCTTTTTCGATTTCCGCCTGGTGATCAAAGGCATTCAGGAAGGCAGCGGAAAAGAGGACAAGACTGGAAGTTGTACTTACAGCATAAGCTTTTTGCGACTGCCAGGCTGTGTCTGTTGACAAGGTGGTGATCTTTTTTATTTTATTTTTCAACTGCTGGATCTCGCTGTTTCTGGCAGCAATGGAATTAAGAAGATTCTGACGCTCCAGGGCTTCCTTTTCGGCTTTTCGTTTATCAAGTCCTGCTGACTGTTCGATGGTAATCACCTTTTTTATTTTTGAGCCATTCAACGTCTTATTGGGATCCGGAAGCGTTTTCTCGTTGACGGGGGGTGGAGTGATCAGGGTGATGGGGGTCCATTCTGGGGCGACGGAGGTGAGTAACCCTTCAATTTTGCTCGGGGTCATGTGGTTGGTTGTGGTATTGGTCAATTTGAAGCCAATGTATTCAGCGATCCTGGCGCCGCTCTCGTTTCGCAGAAATCGGATTGTAATCTGGACGCCGCCTTTTTCGTATTTCCGCTCCGCAGCCCAGAATCCCTGTCCTCCAATTTCCGTGTATTTTGAACCATATCGTTCATCGCATTGTTCCGGAGTATCGCCGAGGCGGGCGAAGACGGATGGGGCGATGAAGAGGATTGCGAAGAGGAAGGTCATGCGCAGATAAGGATTCATGGGTCAGTCTCCTGGTGAAGGGAATTCAAACACTTTGACCCCACAGGGGGCGAGGGTGAACGGGAATGTTGGCTCCTGAAAAGTCTGAATTTCGCCGGTCAGCGCCTCCTTGACGGTCACAGGGAAAGACAGGCCGTCGTCGGGAAGGGTAACAGTAACGGTTTGGGGATTGTGAATGTCGAGGTTGGCGAAGAGCAGAACAGGTCCTCTCTTGCCCGTGAGATCTCGGCGTAAGGCAGCCAGAACGGCCTCATGCCCGTTATCCACGAACACCAGGTTTCCGCTTTGCTTGAAAACATCATGGAGGGCAAGGAGGGCATTGATGCGGGCGAAAAAGGCCTGATACTCCGGCTTGGGTGTGAGGTTCAGTTTAGATGCCTTTCCGATGAACGGGATACGCTCTTGGACGCCGGACTCCACCCCCTGAACCAGCCCGGTCTGGCCGAGGGTGTAGAGGGTACAGATGGCGTAACGGGGAAGGGCGGAACTTTCGGATCCGAAAAGTTGGGCTGGGACCCCGGTGTCATGGGTAGTGATGGCGCACAGGTGGCGAAGCCGGCTTGAAACGGCGTGAAGGTATTGGATGTAGTGGCGTAACTGGGGCCCGAACGGATACTCCCAACTGTTGGCAAGTAGCAGATTGATGCCCCACTCGGGAACCGTCTTCTCCAACGTCAACTCATCGGTGAAATATTCTCCGAAAATACCCAGATCAGGGAATCTTTTCCGGAGATCGGCGCTGAGGTCGGCGACAAAGTCGGTGTTGCTGCTATGGAGGTTGTCGAACCGGACCATGCCGCCCGTGTAGGCTGCGTAGTTGGACCAGAAGGCGGCGTATTGCTTCATGTAATCGGCGAGATCGCGCCGGACAAATGTGCTGGGGTGGTCGTATTGGAGGGGGACCAGGTCTTCCCAGCGGATCCAGTTCTGCATGTGCCAGCAACCGGCGCGCTTCAACCCGTCGGGTTCGTTGTCGTCGGGAACAATCCAGTCCGGGCGGGACTGAACGATCTGGCTATCGGCGGAGACATGATTCAACACCAGGTCGAGGCAAAGTCGGAGACCGTGCCGACGGCAGGTCTCAACGAAATCTTCAAACTGGTCAAGGGTACTGCGGGGGTCGGAGGGGTCGCGGTAGCGGGCATCCACATCGAACAGGTTGAAGGCGGCGTAGGGGCTGTCTGAATATCCCATCTGCGAAACCGGAAGAAGATGAAGCGCGTCAAAACCCATGGTGGCGATATCCGGGAGGAGCCGTTTCCAGTCGGAGAGGGTGCCTGAGGCGCTGGGGATGAGGGTGTAAAGGCGGACGGTTCGCAGGGAGGGGGGGTCAACCATGACATAGGAGTGGGGAGCCCGGTCCCAGCACCATTGGTCGCCGCCGTCGAACGAATACTTGATTCGAAAGCGATAGAGTCCGCAGCGGGGAATGGTATGAGTGAGGCGGAAGGTTCGCCCATCAGTTGTGGTGAAGGGGATATCACGCCAGTCTCCCGGTCCGGACTCGCCGATATCTGTGTGAAGGACGACTTGAGGCGGGTTTGCGTTATGGTTATTCAGGGTGATGGTGAGGTCGAGCGGCTGATCACGAAAAAGGCGGAAGAAGTTTTTCTTTCCGAACGGAAATGACCGTTGGATAATTCCCGCCTCTCCCGTTTGAAGGGTGTGCGTTGGCAACTGGGGAGTGGGAAGGCGCTGAAGAGTCATCCGTTATCCTTTTTGCGAAAATGCATGATCGGGATTATGGCTTGAATCGGGATCCGTGTCGAGGTGGAAGCGGGATGTGTTCAGTATACAATGGTAAGTATGAATGAGGCAGTATAGAGTGGGGAGAAGTGAGAGGGAGGCTGTATGGCGAGTCGTGAGGATGTTGTTCGGTACCGGGATAATTTGAAGGAAGAGCGGAATGCCGTGATGTTGTATGAGCAGTTGGCGGCTGTGGAGAAAAATCCGGACTTGTCGGCTTTGTACCGTAAACTCGCCGCTACCGAACGCAAGCATGCCGGCGTGTGGGAGCAACGTCTCCTCGACGCCGGAGTCGCGGTTCCTGTCGGGGGTGCGGATTGGCGGACGAAGATGCTGGGCTGGTTGGCAACGCGGTTCGGGGTTCGGTTTGTTCTGCCTACCATCGCCGGAATCGAGCAGGGTGCCGGTACGCGCTATGATGCCCAGCCCGAGGCTGGAGAAACCGGAATGGCGGCGGAAGAGCGGTCGCACGCCCGGATTTTCAAGAGATTGTCCGGCCAGACTGGTGGCCTGGCGGGGAGTGCGGTCGCCCGGCTGGAGGGGCGGCACCGGTCGACGGGCGGCAATGCGTTACGGGCCGGGGTGCTCGGGGCCAATGACGGTCTGGTCTCTGTCTTAAGTCTGGTAATGGGTGTGGCTGGGGCGGCCATGAACTCGCACACGATCCTGATCACGGGTTTGGCCGGGCTCCTGGCTGGCGCCATTTCGATGGCGATGGGCGAATGGTTGTCGGTCCAGAGCTCCCGTGAACTCTACACCCGCCAGTTGAATGTCGAACGGCAGGAACTGGCGGAGTCGCCCGAGGAGGAAAAGGAGGAACTGGCCCTGATTTACCAGTCCAAGGGACTGTCCCCTGAACAGGCCAGAACCTTTGCGGATCAACTGCTTTCCGATCCTGTCCACGCCTTGGATACGTTGAGTCGTGAGGAGCTGGGGATGGATCCTGATGAGTTGGGCGGGTCAGCCTGGGTAGCGGCCTCGACCTCGTTCCTGCTATTTGCCGTGGGGGCCATCATTCCGATTTCGCCTTTCTTTTTCACTCAGGGGATCACCGCCGTGCTGTGGAGCGGGGCCGTGAGTGCGGTGGGTCTGTTTTTGATCGGTGCTGGAATCACCTTGGTGACGGGGCGCAGTCTCTGGGTGTCGGGATCCCGGCAAATCGTGTTTGGTCTTGGCGCCGCCGCCATTACCTACGGGATCGGTCGCCTTCTGGGAGTCCAGATTGCCGGGTGATGACGGGCTGACATTGACACCCGGTGTTAATCGTGACACCATGATGATCAGGGCGTGCAGAAAGGACTTCTATGGCTGTCATCATTGGAATGTCGAGTACGGTGAAGGGGAAAAAGTTTGAGCTGGTGGAGGGCGAAACGCATATCGGACGCCAGAACCAGAATGAAATCCCCATTGACGATGCCTCGATTTCCGGGCGACATTGCAGCATTCTTCGCGAGGATCGCCGGTTTACCCTGGTTGATCTCGGCTCCACCAATGGAACCCGCCTGAACGGGGCTTCAGTCTCCCGCGTGGGTCTTAAGCCCAAGGACATCATTCAGGTTGGCGGTGTTGAGTTGATGTTTGACGGGCAGGATGTTGAAGTCCCCGTCACTGAATCTTCAAGTACTGCCAAGATTGAGGTGATGGCGGAACCGGTTCGTATTTCTTCAAGTTTTCATACAGCCTCCCCATTCGGGAATCGCCGGGACAGCAGGAAGCCCTGGGTGATTCTGACCATCAGCCTTATTGTATTGGTTTTGGCGGGACTTGTTTTCTTTGTGCTTCGTCTTTTCACCTGATTCGAGGAGCATGACCCGCGGCACGCATACACGGGGCATCACGCTCATCGAGTTGCTGGTGGCAATTTCTGTCGCCACAATTGTTTTTGCAGCTTCCGTTTCCTTGTATCTGGTAATCACCTCGTCGCTTCTCCGACAACAGGAGCGACGGCACGAGGCAGGCACCGCTGCATTTGACCAAATCCGGCACGATCTGGCCGGTTGTGCCCAGGCCCCCTTTTCCAATATGCCCCCGTTTACGGTGGACTCTCTGGCTCATGACACCAATGCCCCGGGTCTCTGCTTGCTGGATTTTTTCGTGGGCAACATCCCCTCACCGGAGGATGACTTTTCAAAACTCGAAATTCACAGGATCCGGTACAGTGTATCTGCCGCCTCTGTATTGACGCGCGAAAGCGTGACTCTTTGGGGGACGGATGCACTGGGGCCGGCGACGTCAAATGGAGTGCTGGAAGGGGTCACGGCGTGGGAAGTATCTGTTTTGGCGGAATCGGGCTGGACAAACCAGTGGACGTCGTCCACCAAGCGGTTGTTTCCCAGAGCCGCCCGTCTCAGGTTGGACTGGCGGACCGCCAGCACCACCGAGACGGCAACTGTGGAGGTGTTTATTCCCGCAGGAAACGGCGTGGGAGTGGGGGCGCTCTCTTTTTAGCTCTCTTTTTAGCTTGCGCCCGGGCGGGTGGATACCTATTATTTGCGCCCTATCAATTCAAGGAGATGACCGATGGGCAGGGAATGTGAAGTTTGTAAGAAGACGCTGAGCTCGGGTAACCGGATTGTGCGTCATGGGTTGGCCAAGGCCAAGGGCGGTATCGGGTTGCATACAACGGGCATTACCCGGCGGAAGTTTCTTCCCAATTTGCAGCGCATCCGTGTCATGGAAAATGGCGGCGTGAAACGCAAGACGGTTTGCACCGCATGCATCCGGTCGAATAAGATCGTCAAGGGCTGAGTTAGCCTCAAGAGTGTTGAAAGGCGCGAAGAGTAACCTCATCGCGCCTTTTAATTTTCTTCCCCGGGAGAAAGCGGATCGTCCTCGGGCTCGGGGTCGGCCTCCAGTCGGGGCGGTGCCTCGAGGGGACGGATCTCAAAGAGTTCCTCAATGGCTTGCCGCATCAGAGCGGCATCCTGGATCATCATCATGGTCACCAGATGCTGGCGGCCTGCCAGGAGGCGGCGCAAATACTGCGGGATCCATTTCCGGAACAGCAGCGCCGCGCCTTTCGGATTGTAGAGCTCCACCATCCGGTCAAAATGCTCCAGCGCAAACTGAACCCATTCCGCACGGGTGGGCGGAAGAGCGGCCGGATGGCCCTGCAGATCGTTCCAGATGTCCCGCGCCAGCCACGGGTTCTTCAGCGGGCCGCGTCCGATCATGATGGCGGCACAGCCGGTCTCGGTGAACATAGTGCGCGCGGCGGCGGGCGAGGTGATGTCGCCGTTGCCGATCACCGGTATCCGGCGTGCGGATTGAACCACCTTGCGGATTTCCTCAAGGTCAGCCTTACCCGTATACCCCTGGCACCGGGTGCGCCCGTGAATGGTCAGGGCCGCTATCCCCGCGTCTTCCAGGGCGGGCACCATGGTGTGGGCCACCCGGTTCTGGAGATCCCAGCCGAGCCGGAGCTTGACGGTTACGGGTATGGCGACAGACTTCACAACCGCCTCAGCAATCCGGACTGCCTCCGCAGGATTACGCAACAGGCCTGCCCCGGCGCCATGACCTGAAATTTTCCGCTGGGGACAGCCCATGTTGATATCCACCAGTTTTGCACCCCGGCTTTCAAGCAGGATGGCTGCTCGGGCCAGTGTCTCGGCGTTTGTTCCGTAGATCTGATAACCTAGCGGATTGTCCTCTTCCGATGTGGCCAGCAGGGAATGAAGCCGTTTGGCCTTGTTCATCAGCAGGCTGGAGGGACTAAGCATTTCGGTATAGGCGAGCCCGACACCGCCGACCCGCCGGAGGCCGAGCCTGAACGCAAGATCTGAGTAGCCCGCCAGGGGCGCGAACAGAATCGGCGTCTGTAAGTCAATCGGGCCAATGAAGAGTTTCAGTGGAATAGTCATTAGCCGAGGAAGTTACGGGTCCGATCCCGTTCCAGAAGGGCGGCGCGGTAACCGGACAGGTCGCACTTCGGGGCAGCACCGGAGGCCACGGCGGCCAGGGCCACGGCGGCGGGGACCTCAATGAACAGCCGACGGTCGAATGGCTTGGGGATGATGTAGTCCGGTCCGAATTCCAGATTGGTTCCGTAGAGGCTCGTGACTTCCGCCGGAACGGGTTTCCGGGCGAGGGCGGCCAGCGCCTCCGCGGCGGCGACCTTCATGGGAAGGCTGATGGTGCGGGCCCGCACATCCAAGGCGCCCCGGAAAATGAAAGGGAATCCCAGCACATTGTTCACCTGGTTCGGGTAGTCGGAACGGCCGGTGGCCATGATGTACGGCTTTTTGCCGAGCGTGGCGGCAACGTCCTCGGGCTTAATCTCGGGATCCGGGTTGGCCATCGCGAAGATGGCCGGGTAAGCCGCCATGGCCAGTACATCGGCTGGCTTCAGGCAATTGGCCGCCGAGACGCCGATGAACATGTGGGCGCCTTTCATGGCATCGGACAGCGTACTGTCGGTGGTTTTGAAGGCGTGTTCCTTCTTTTTTCCGGTGAGGTCGGTGCGGTCGGGCTGGATGACACCCTTGGTGTCGCACAGCATCACGGTGCGTGCCCCGGCGGCCTTGAGCATTTCGCAGATGCGCATCCCGGCGGCCCCGGCCCCATTGATGACGATCTTGAGTTCGCCAAGTGACCGTTCTGAAAGACGGCAATAATTCATAGCGGCGGCCAGCGTGATCACGGCGGTGCCCCACTGGTCATCATGAAAGACCGGGATGTCGAGCATGGCATCAAGTTGGTCTTCGATTTCAAAGCAGGCGGGGGCGGCGATGTCTTCCAGGTTGATACCGCCGTACATGGGGGCGATGGCCATAACGGTGTCAATTACGCGGCGGGGATCAGTCTTGCCGGTGTTCTTGCCGTCCATCCGGCAATGATTCACGGGGACGGACCAGCCGTCGACATCGCCGAATGCCTTGAAGAGCACGGCTTTGCCTTCCATGACCGGGATACTGGCCTCGGCGCCGAGGTCGCCGAGCCCGAGGATGGCGGTGCCGTCGGAGACGACGGCGACGAGGTTATTCTTGGCGGTGTAGCGGAAGAGGCCCTCGCGGTCGCGGGCGATTTCCTTGACGGGGACGGCGACGCCGGGGGTATAGGCGAGCGAGAGGTCGGCCGGGCCGCTCAGCTTTTTCGTGGTGCGCATACCGATTTTGCCGCCGATATGGTAATTCAGAATATCTTCAGTCTTGAGGCTCATAGTGCTCCTTGGTTCATTCAAAAAACCGTTGAAATGTAACGGTACCCCGCCCCCGTTGTCCATCCTGATTTGCGCCCCTAAGGGTACGAGGGTGCGATTGCAAAATATTGCAATCGTACCGAATCCAGAATCCAGAATTCAGAATCCAGGAGTTGCAAGCCAAAGGGTTATGCCCTGGAGCAGGGAGGTTGATCGAGTTCATTTTCTATGACACCACTTTAGAAAGCACTTATTTGCGTAAGGCATTGGGTTTCCATTCTGGATTCTGAATTCTCGGTGCGATGCAACGAAGTGAAATCGCACCCAGGGTACGATGAAGTGCAGCAGGCCCTGCTAGTCCCTCCCAACCCTTAATCGACCCACTTAACCGACCACTCTTAATCGACTCCCTTACTCGGATACCCTTAACCGAATGGCTTTGCGGTTTGGGAACATTAGCATCCCATAGAAATCCTAATCGTAATCTTAATCGTAATCGTAATCGATTGCCCCGGAGTATAAAAGCGAAACAAGGTGAATATTCAGACCTCCTGACATAGGGGCATGATATTCTGTCCGCTTTTTCACCGTTTTCC
>JBAXMJ010000104.1:0-9417 GCA_037134355.1 bacterium
CGAAGACGAAGCCCCGCTTTGGATGATGCTGTTGCATTGGCTACTGGCTATCGGGCCTTTAATCACGCTATCTGGCACGCCTTTGTGCTGGCCGGAAGTCTCTGTCATTTCCTAAGCGTCATGCTGTATGTGATTCCCTGAAGAACGGGGCAGGGAAAGCACTACCCCGTGATTGCCTTCCACAACAGGATCATGTTCAGGGCAATGACGATGGCGGCTACCAGCCAGAGCCAGAGTTTTCCATACGCGGTGTTGGCATGGGTGCCCATGACCGTTCGGGATGAAGTCAGGTAGATTTGCAGGACGATGGTGATGGGAAGCTGGATACTGAGAAAAACCTGAGACAAGATTAATGCCTTGAAGCTATTGGTGACAAACATGACCGCGAGCAGGGCGAGGCCAAGGGTGATTCCGACACCTATTTTGGAGCGCGGTTTCCGGATGTCATAATTTTGGGAAAACAGGCCCGCGAAAATCGAGCCACCCGCCATCCCAGCCGTGATGCTGGCCGATAACCCTGCGCACAGCAGGGCTATTGCGAAGACCGTTGCGGCAACCGCCCCGCTATGACCGAGAATCGGGTGCAGCATTTCTTCAGCTTGCTCGAGGGATGTCACCTTAATCTTCTGTTGAAAAAACGTGGCGGCCGCCAGCAAAATCATGGCGCTGTTGATCATCCAGCCGACCATCATTGAAAACAGGGTGTCGAGCCATTCGAACCGCAAGTGGCTGATAATGGCGCCCTCGCCCTGGCTATTCCATTGCCGGTTCTGAATGACCTCGGAATGCAGGAACAGGTTATGGGGCATGACCACTGCACCCAGGACGCTCATGACAATCAAGATGGAGCCGGTTGGGAGATCGGGCGTCACCCAACCCTTGGCCGCGGTGACCCATTGGGTGTCAATCAGGGTGAGTTCAAACAGGAAGGCCAGTCCGATCAGGGACACAAAGCCCACAATGATCTTCTCCAGCCGCTGATAGGAGTTCCAGAGCAATAGTCCCGCCACGACCAGGGTGGTGAGGGTGGCGCCGATCTTGAGGGGAAGGTGAAACAACATCTGTAGCGCGATGGCACCCCCCAGAATTTCCGCGAAGGCGGTGGCCACCGCCGCCAGAACGGCGGTGGCGAGGGCAGGGCGGGACACCCAGAAGGGCAGATGCTGCGTGGCCGATTCGGCCAGGCAATTTCCTGTTACAATCCCCAGATGCGCCGCATTGTGTTGCAACAAAATGAGCATGATCGTGCTCAAGGTCACTACCCAGAGCAACTGATAGCCGAACTCGGAACCCGCCGCCACGTTGGAGGCCCAATTTCCGGGATCGATAAAGCCCACGGTAACGAGCAGTCCGGGCCCCAGGAAGCGCAGGGCATTCAAGGCACCGGACACCTGCTTCTGCTGTCTCAATCGCTCGCGGAATTGTTGAAAGAGTTTCATGTGCCCGGAACAATAACACGCCGATCATAAATTGTCTAAACTCGACACTCTTCTGCCATTACAGTATTTTCTCTGACTTTTACCGCGCCAGAATGGCGGGAAATGGGTGAATTATGAATGCACAGGATGTAGTTGTTCTGAAAGAGCAGGGGTTGGCTGAGGCCAGGCAGGCGGCGACGTTGGCCGGGGTCGAGGCGGTTCGGATCAAGTATCTGGGCCGTAAAGGGGTGCTTCAGGAGGTTATGGACAACCTGAAATCCGTGCCTGCGGAGGGGCGTCGGGATTTTGGACGGTGCGCCAATGAATTGAAGCAGGAGCTGACCGTTTTGCTGGATGAGCGGAAAACGGCGCTGGCGGCGGCTGAAAAAGCGGCGGGCCAGAAACAGTTTGATGTCACCATGCCCGGCGCCTGGCGGAGCCTGGGAACCCGGCACCCCGTTACGCAGGTGATTGAGGAATCCATCCGAATCTTCAGCATGCTGGGCTTTACTGTGGCCGATGGCCCCGATATCGAAACGGAATACCATAACTTTGATGCCCTCAACACACCGGCGGATCATCCGTCGCGGGATACACAGGATACCTTCTGGCTGGATAACAAGACATTGCTTCGTACCCAGACCTCGCCGGTTCAGATTCGTGTGATGGAAAGCCGCAAGCCGCCGATCCGGATCATTGCGCCGGGCCGCTGCTATCGCCGGGATACCACGGATGCCACGCACAGCGCGAACTTCCATCAGGTGGAGGGGCTGTATGTCGATCGCAAGGTGTCCATGGCTGATCTTAAGGGTGACATCACGTTCTTTGCCCACCAGATGATGGGGCCGAACGTCAAGGTGCGGTTCCGTCCGCATTTCTTCCCGTTCACCGAGCCGAGCGTGGAATATGATTTCTCGTGCCATGTGTGCGGCGGGTCCGGGTGCCGGGTCTGCAAGAACAGCGGCTGGATCGAAATTTCCGGTGCCGGCATGGTGAACCCGAAAGTGTTCGCGATTGTCGGGTACGATCCCGAGGCGGTCACCGGTTATGCCTTCGGCATGGGCCTGGAGCGTATTGCCATGATTAAGTTCGGCATCGAGGATATCCGGTTGTTGTATGATAACGATGTGAGATTTCTGAGACAGTTCTCATGAAGGTTTTAAGGATAAACACGATAAAGTTTTCAGGGAAACGGGATCAGGGTTCAGGGTTCAGGATAGCTGGCGAGGCCGTCGGACTTCCTTGCATCCAGAGCCCGCTCCTGAACCCTGAACCCCGAACCCTGATCCCTTTTCTCGAACCCTGAACCCTGGATCCTAATTATGAAGTTACCTTTGAGTTGGTTGAAAGAGTATGTCGATGTTGACCTGAGTCCCAAGGAACTGGCGTCCCTGCTGACGTTCTCCGGAACGGAAGTGGAGGGGATCAAGACAATCGGCGGGGATTTCACGGGAATCGTGGTGGGTGAAGTGCTTTCCGTCGAGCGGCATCCGAATGCCGACCGGTTGACCGTCTGTCAGGTGAACAGCGGGACGGAAACCCTGACCGTGGTGTGCGGCGCGCCGAATGTGGCTGCCGGGATCAAGGTGCCGTTGGCTACCATCGGAACCCTGGTTCCAAACGGCTTGAAGATCAAGAAGGCCAAGGTCCGTGGCGTCGAATCCTTCGGGATGCTGTGCGCGGCCGATGAACTGGGATTGTCAGAGGATCATAGCGGGTTGATGATTCTGCCGCCTGAGACCAAGGTCGGAACACCCTTTTCTGAAATTGCCGGGCCGCCGGAGACGGTGCTGGCGCTTGAGGTGACGTCAAACCGGCCGGATTGCTTGAGCCTGATCGGGATGGCCCGCGAAGTGGCGACTTTGCTGGGCAAGACGCTGAAGGTGCCGAGTCCGTTAGTGAAGGAAGAATCCCGATCGGTCGAAAGTCTCGTCAGCGTCGTTATCGAAGATTCGGTCGGGTGTCCGAGATATACCGGCAGGGTTATTTCCGGCATCACCATTGCCCCGAGCCCGCAATGGATGCAACGGCGCCTGTCGGCGGCAGGGATCCGGCCGATCAACAATGTCGTCGATATCACCAACTATGTCATGTTGGAATGCGGGCAACCGTTGCATGCTTTTGACTACGAGTTGCTGGAAGGCCACAAGATCGTGGTCCGCCGGGCGAAGGCCGGGGAAACCATGAGTACGCTGGATGGCACGGCGCGGGAAATCAATCCGGACATGCTGATGATTGCCGATGGCCGGCGGCCGGTTGCCGTGGCGGGCGTCATGGGCGGGGCAGGGAGCGAAATCCGGGACGTTACCAAAACGGTTCTTCTGGAGAGTGCCTATTTCAAGCCCTCCGATATCCGGAAGACCTCCAAGAAGCTGGGGCTGTCTACCGACTCGTCTTACCGATTCGAGCGCGGGATGGATATCGAGGCTGTCGACTGGGCCAGCCGGCGTGCGGCGCAGTTGATGGTTGAACTGGCGGGCGGTGTGGCGGCGAAGGGCGTAATTGATGTCTTCCCGGCCAAACCGGCTCGCGGCCAGGTGCCGTTGCGGTTTGAACGGGTACGGGAGCTTTTGGGAATTGAGATTTCCGATGAGGTGATCCTGACGATTTTCAAGGCATTGGGGCTGGTGCTTGTTTCCCGGGATGCCGTGCGATGCATGATGGAAATTCCCGCGTACCGGGTCGATCTCAAGCAGGAGGTCGATCTGATCGAGGAAGTCGCGCGCATTCACGGGCTGGATAAAGTTCCCTCGCCTTCACCGGTGGCCAGGATCATTCCCGGCGCAGAGGACAAAGCGACGCAAGCGATTCTGGCGTGTCGTGCCAATCTGGTCGGCCTCGGGTTGTCGGAAATCATGAACTACAGTTTCCTCTCCGGGCGCCTGTTGGATCTTGTGGGACAGGGTGATCCGGAGAAGCGGGTTGTCCTGCCGAACCCGATCAGTGCGGATCACACGGTGTTACGGGATTCCTTTATTCCTCAGATGATTGAGACATTAGGGAAGAATCGGGCGCGCCAGGCTCGGGAAGCGTCGTTATTTGAAATGGGCCGCGTATTCTTCAAGGACGACTCGGGAAAGAATGCCGAAGCCGACCGGATTTGCATTGGCCTGATGGGTCCTGTGGGGCGAACCGGGATGGCGAAATCCCAGCCGGTGAAGGACGAGGAGATGTTCCAGTGGATCACGGGCATCCTGGAGTCGCTCTGCCGCGCGCAGCATGTTCCGGAGATCTCGAAGGGCGGATTGGCGAGCTTGGATCTCGTGCTAAAGCCTGTGAATAGCCCCTGTTATGATGAGGGGAGGGGCGTCAGTATCTGGATCTCCGGCACCTGTGTCGGAACGATGGGGCTGGTTAGCGAACGGGTTCGCAATGAGTGGCGGCTGGTTGATCCCGTGGCGGTGCTTGAGCTTGATCTGGCGCCATTGGTGGCCCAGGCCTTGCGGATTCCGGTTTCCCGTGCCCTCGGGACGTTCCCCAGTGTCGATCGTGATGTGGCTCTGGTCGTTGATGATGGCATTTCGCACGAGGCGATTCTCAAGACCATTTGGACGGTGGCCCCGCCGGAATTGGTGGATGTCCGTTTGTTCGATATCTATCGTGGTGAAGGGGTCGGGAAAAACCGGAAGAGCATGGCGTATTCCCTGACTTATCGTTCGATGGAGAAGACGTTGACCGATGAGGTGGCGAACGGATTCCATGAGAAGGTGAAAGCCGCCATTTGCAAGGATGTTGGGGCGGAAACACGATAAATGTAAATTGTAGATTGTTGATTTTAGATTGAAGAAAAGGGGATGACTTCGATCAACAGAATAGTCTGAATATTTTCTCAATCTACAATCTAAAATCATCAATTTAAAATGAAATGTCTTATCCAGCGCGTCAGTCGTGCCAGTGTCACCGTGGACGGGCAGGTTACCGGCTCCATAGGGAAAGGTTTTGCTATTTTACTTGGCGTAAGGATCGGCGACACGGATGCCGACTCGGTTTATCTGGCTGAGAAGACGGCCGGGCTGCGGATTTTTCCCGATGCACAAGACAAGATGAACCTGGCACTGGGGGAGGTGGGGGGTGCGGTGTTGGTTGTTTCCCAATTCACCCTTTATGCCGATACCCGGAAGGGGAACCGGCCGAGCTTTATCCATGCCGCTCCGCCCGCCGAAGGCGAGCGGCTCTATGAAGTCTATGTGAACCATCTCCGGCGGATCCTGGGGTCTGGCCAGGTGGCCACCGGCACCTTCCGCGCCAGCATGAGCGTCGAGATCATCAACGATGGACCGGTTACGATTGAGTTGGTGTCAGATGGCCGTGGCGGCGGTAGGTAAAGGTGGGACAGCGTCAACTGCGAGCCGAACCGCCCGGTTGATACTCTGGTAGACGGACGAGGAAGGTGGTGCCCGCGCCCGGCTGGCTTTGGGCGGTGATCGTTCCCCCGTGTTGTTGGACGATCTTCTGGCAGACCGCGAGTCCGATTCCCGACCCTGGATACTGATCTTCTGAATGAAGCCGCTGGAAGGGTTTGAAAATTTGTTCAACATGCTTCTCGTCGAAACCGATCCCATTGTCCTGTATCCGGATCTCAATCAAGCCCTTACCGGGGCTCCGGCTCGAGACGCAGACGCGCGGGGCACAGCCGGGCGTGACAAATTTAAGGGCATTGCCGATAAGATTCAGGAACAGTTGATACAATTGCAGTTGATCGCCCAGTACTGTCGGCAGGATCCCGACCTCCACCGCGGCTCCTGTTTCCTTGATGCGGGGTGCTAAATCTTCAAGGGCCTGATTGACCGGATTCGACAAGGTCACAGGAAAGAACACCCGGTCGCCTTTATTCACGCGGGCGTACATCAGGAGCCCCTGAATTAATTGCTGCATGCGCTGGGAGGATTTTTCAATGTGACTCAGAAAATCACGCGCCGTGTCCGGCAGGGCGGCCGCGCACTCTTCGCGAAGGAGTTCGCTGAAGCCGATGATCCGGCGCAGGGGGGCTTGTAAATCATGCGAGGCGATGTAGGCAAACTGATCGAGCTCGGCATTTGACCGGGCCAGTTCCTCCGACTTTCGAAAGACTTCGGCTTCCGCTTGTTGGCGAAGACTGATTAAGCGGGCGTTTGTAAGGCTAAGGGCGCAAAGGCTGACAATATCAAGGGCCAGATTAAGGTAGTCCTGACCGTGATGCGGCAAGGTGATCGTGTCGGCGATCACAAATCCCAAGGTTGCATTCTGGTATTTGACACGTACGGAAAATCCGCTTTCCGTCATGGCGGAAAGCTCATCGGGTCTGAACCGGGCCATCCAGGCCTCTATCCATTCGGCATCATCAGGTTTCGGGAAGTTGCTGTAGATTTTTGTCTGACCCCCATCAGGCGAAACATAGGCCACGCGCTCGGCTCCAAACAGCATGGTGAAAAGCTCGAGTATGGCCTGGATCGCGTCTTCCTCATTCATAATCCGCGTCAATTTCACCAACAGATCCATGGCCAGAACATGGTCGGCCAGTTTCTTATTGGCACGCGTGAATTCCTCTTTCGCCTGTTGTTCGGCTTCACGGGTGCGCCACGCCTGGACAAGATAACTCAGAATGAGCCTGAAATGGTCCAGTCCCACGGACATGACTTCGGTCGGAAGTTCAAGGTATTCGGCGCAATCGTGCAGGCGGGTCTGAGCCTCCGGATCGACGCCGGTATCAAGCAGAACCATGCGGCGTGCGCCTTCGGCAAAAAACATTCGTGCTGTTTCCCGGTCAAACTGCCAGGCGTCAATATGCTGTTGCCAGTGTTCCAGCCAACCGGAGGTGACCAGGTGCGATCCGTCACAAAGACACCGGTCAATGACCGTCTTGTTGATAAGCATATGAAAGCATAACTCCTCCCGGTGAATCCGGTGATACCGGTCCTCGGGCAAGGCCGTTTTATTCTGGTGCAGGAGGTAGCAGGCACCGACCAGAATAGTGGTCTGTCCATTTTTTCCCGAGTCATAAAACTGGTGTGTCAGCGTCGCCGTCAGATCCGCCCGGGGGCGAACACAGAGATCGGGAAATGCCGAGACGCTGACGTTTTCAAAGCCTTCGGACTGGAGGATGGCCTGTGCTTCCTTGAGGTAGTACTGGCAGACGAGGAGATGGAGACTGGGAGGCATGATGTTAGATCCAATCAAGGGGGTAGCGGCCCCAGCGGCGAACCGCATCCGCGATAGCGAGCAGGACGGAATCCGGAACCTGCCAGGGAATTTCCCCATGGTTATCTGTTAAAACAAATCCGCCGCCCGGCCCGGCTTTTGCGATCGCCTCCTTGACCCTGATCTCGGCCTCGGCGGGAGTCCAGTGCCGCATTTCGATCGCATTCAAATTGCCCATAACGGTAAGCCGTCCCCGGGCTGCGGCCTTGACAGCGGTCAGATCCTCCAGAAAACTGGCTCCGATCCCGACGGTGCCCGTTTGAACGACATCATCGAGAATTGCCAGGCAACGGCCGGAGGCAAAGCTGGTTGCAACGGCTCCTTTGATTTTTGACAATGTCCTTCTGGCGATCAGGAACCCTGTTTTCAGGTATAGCGCCCGGGGAATGATGGTGGGGGACGATACCGGGTCGGCATACGCGATGGCTCCTGCGCCCGCCTCCAGTTGTGCGTTGGCCCACTCCACGCAAAAGGCTTCGTTCAGGCGCATGAGTTGCTCAAACCGCTCTGGTTGTTCGTGGAGTAAAAGCAGGTAATTCTCGAAACCCAACTGCATGACCGGCAGTGAAAAGGGCGAAATCACCGAGCCGAACACGGGGACCTCGTTGCCCGCCCGGTCCTTCAGGAGACGAATGAGACGCAGCACTTTCTGAAGGCAGGGGGTATCGCGTACCCGGGGCGGTTCAAGGCGGGCGATGTCCGCCGATCCTGACAGGGGCGGTTGGCCTGCATTGGGCGGGCCATCTTCCCGATAGATCACTTCACCTCCCCACGCCTCAGCCTCCACAGCCCCATACATGAAACCGAGCAGGGCATCATGTCCATAGCGGGCGCGGAGTCGCCACTGGCCTTCCGCCACGAGATCCGGCCGGCTGAAGTAGTCCCGGATTGAGAGGCCGAATTCCCTCGCGCCCTGCATGACGGTGGGAAGCAGGAAAGGAACGCGATCCGGTTCCCTGTGGGACATCGCCGTGCTGAGGCGTTCCGAGGAGGTCATGGACTCCGTTTTCATGGTAGAACCCCCGCTAATCGTGAAATGGCCGAAATGGCATCGGATGCCGTGTTGCCGAAGGCGTCCGCTCCGACCTCTTTCCAGAGCTCTTCATCAAAGCGGAAAGGGGCGCCTCCTACTACAATTAGCGGGACGCACCCCTCTGCCTGAAGCCGTGAGCGGAGCGCTTTGATCCGAAGCGCCGCCGGCAGCATGAGTGCGGAGAGAAGCAGAATACGAATCCCGTCGGTCTTGATGTGATCGACCAGTTGGTTCATGTCGGTTCGCCCATAATTTCGCAACGAAAACCCGCTCGCCCGCAATGTCGAGTATACAATTCTTAAGCCCAGCAAATGATAATCTTCAAGGGCTGCGATTGCCATCGGCGGCATGCTTTTCCGGGTGTCATCGGAGGGGGGGAGAATGGCGTCAACCGCTTCCTCGCAAAGGCGACCGCTCATGTATACCTGAGACAAGGAAACGCTCCCTTCCTCCCAGCCGACGCCAATCCGCTCCAGGGCCGGAACAATCAGGCTCTCGATTCTTGTGAGCGGTAAAGTCGAGGCGGAGGCTTCCGACAACACGCGGTTGACGGTCACCCTGTCAAGCGACAGGAGAGCACTCTCCAGTTGATCCAATGGCGACTCCATGGCGTTCTCTTTTTGCTCGCTCCTATTACTCGGAACGTATTCCAGCCCGCCGGGCAAACCTGTAATCAGCTTCTCGATCTGAAACCTACGCGCAATTCAAGTGTTTGTCAGCTATTTTTATTTTGACTCTGCGATTCAGACACTGGGGAGGGGCCGACCGGGTTCTGCCCCCTCGGGCCGG
>JBAXMJ010000105.1:0-9353 GCA_037134355.1 bacterium
GATTAAGGGATTTAGGCATTTGGTTTTTAGTAACATAAAATTTATTGAACATCAAATTAAACACGCCCTCCTTCCTTAACCCCTGAACCCCTTAACCCCTTCTTACCGTATTGCCTGGCCAATCTGAAAGATGGGCAGGAGCATGGCGAAAATAATGAACCCGACGACGAGGCCTACCAGCAGAATCAGGAGTGGCTCCAGAAGCGTTGTCACCAGCCGTAAATCCCGATCCAATTCCCGTTGATAAAACGCCGCCACCTCCAGCAAAGACTCGTCCAGATGCCCGCTTTCCTCACCCACAGCGACCATGTTCGTCACAAACTCGGGAATCTCAGGACGGCGCTTGAACCCGTCGGCAATGGTCGCGCCCTGCCGGACGGTCTCATCCGCAGCAGCCAGAATCGCCGCCCGTAACTTTCGGTTCATCAAGGTGTTCCCCGATAGCGCTAAAGCCCGATCCACGGAAATGCCGGCTTTAACCAGCAGGGATAAGGTTCGGGAAAACCGAACCACGTCGGTGTCGCGCGCAAAGTTCCCAATCACCGGAAGTCGCAACAGCGCACTATCCAAGGCCAGCCGCCCAGCCTCGGTCTTAAGACTGCGCCGGGCCAGCAAGACGGCTACCACACCAACCAGTATCAGAATCCCCCAGTATTGGGAAAAGACGGAACTCACCGCGAGAACGATCTTCGTCGGCCATGGCAGAACCTGTGTCATTCCGTCGAACAAATGCATGATCCGGGGCAGGAAAAAAGTGAGAATGACGAATACGCTCAGCACCCCCACGGCGAGCACCAGGGCCGGATAGGCGATGGCACCCGTCACCCGCGCGCGAAGTTCATCATCGCTTTCCCGCGCCTCGGCCAGCCGCATCAGGATTTCGTCCATCATCCCCGCCGATTCCCCGGATCGCACCATGTTCACATAGAGTTCAGGAAAGAGAACGGGGTGATGGGCAAGGCTTTCGGACAAGGTTTTTCCATCCCTCACCGCGCCCGAAATCTCCATGATCAGGGACTGGAAGGCGGCGTTTTCGGTCTGCTGCTGGATCGTGGTCAAGGCGCGCAGGATGGGAACTCCCGCCCGTAACAGTCCTGCCAGCTGGCGGGTAAATACTGTGATATCGCGCCCGCGAATGCGCCGCCGCGAATGCGCCGCACCCCTGCGGCCTGCGCCCGCCACTTCTTCCAGCGAAACCGGACTGCACCCCATCCGCTCAAGCCGCGCCATGGCAGCCTGACGACTTTCAGCAACAATCTCGCCCTCCACGGTTTTTTCGGGACCCTGTTTAGCTTTGTAGAAGAATGTTGGCATGTCCTTATTCTCTCAGGAAATTTTCGTAATCGTAATCATAATCGTAATCGTAATCTATTCCGGCGCGCGGTCTGAAAAAAGAAGATTACGATTACGATTAAGACTATGGCGAATCAACATTGGCAAGTGTGTCAAACGTCACCCGGGTAACTTCCTCAACGGTGGTCACGCCCTGCATAATCTTATCCCAGCCGTCTGCCGCGAGGGTCTGCATTCCCAGAGCAACGGCCTTCTGGCGTATATCCCGCGCTGAGGCACGCCTCAGGATCAGATCCTGAATATCGGGCAATACCTGAAGAATCTCACTAATCGCCACACGCCCCCGGTAACCCGTACCGTTACACTGGGTACACCCTTTACCCCGACTGCATCGCTTCCCCTTGAAATCATACCACTCGCGGCAGTTATCGCAGACGACCCGGACAAGCCGCTGGGCCATGAAGGCCCGCACGGTGGAGGCAATCAGGTAAGGATCCACCCCCATATCCAGAAGCCGGATCGCCGCGCTGGCGGCATCGTTGGTGTGCAGGGTACTGAACACCAGATGCCCCGTCAGCGCCGTCTGGATGGTGATTTCAGCGGTCTCGCGATCCCGCACCTCGCCCACCATCATGATGTCCGGGTCGTGCCGGAGCATGCTGCGCAGGGCACGGGCAAAGGTGAGGTCAATGCGCGGATTAACCTGAGTCTGCATGATGCCCTTGATTTCGTACTCCACGGGATCCTCAATGGTGATGATCTTGTGGTCGCGGGTATTCAGCCGGGTCAGGCAGGCGTAAAGCGTGGTACTCTTGCCGCTGCCCGTGGGACCGGTGACAAATACAATGCCGTGCGGAAGCTGAATGAGTTCCATCAGGATCTGGGAATGCCGGGGAGAGAGCCCCAGTTGCTCCAGACTGAACAGCATCGTAGTGGGCAGGATCCGGATGACCACGTTTTCACCGTGCATGGCTGGCACCACCGACACACGCAGGTCGTACTGGTAATGGCCGATGTTGACCCGCGCCCGCCCGTCCTGGGGAAGCCGCCGCTCGACGATGTTCAGCCCGGCCATCAGCTTGATACGGGAAATGATGGCGGGATAAAGCGAGGCCATGTTTTTGGACACCGTGGTGTCATACAACACCCCGTCAATACGCCGTCTCAGAATGATATCATCCCGATAGACTTCAAAATGAATATCCGTGGCACGATCAGTAATAGCCTGGTGAAGGAGCTGGTTGACCAGTTTGATTACCGAGGCATCCTCGGCCTTGAGTTCGAGATCATGCGATTCCTGGAGCGGCTGACCCGTTCCCTGTCCTGTCATACCGGAAAGGATTCGCTCCACCGTCTCGGCTCCGACCCCGTAATGGATTTGAATAGCCTCCAGGATGTCATTTTCGCAGGCCAGCACCCGTTCAACCCGGTACCCCAGGCTGCTTTCAATGTCCTCGCCTGCCGCCTGATCGAAAGGATTGGAGAGGGCGATAAGAAGGCGGTTCCCGGTCAGCTTCACAGGCATGATCCGGTAGTGGGCCACAAAGCGGGCCGAGAGACTCGCCACAGCGGCGGCCTCGGGCCGGATGTCCCGGAACGTCACAAACTCAAGCCCCTGCTGGCCGGCCACCACGCGAAGAAGTTTCTCCTCCGGAATCAGGCCCTGCCGGACAAGGGTTTTGATGAGGGATTCATTGCGTTCCCTTGATAACGCGACCACCTGTTCGAGTTGCCCGGCCGACAGCAACCCCTTCTCCACCAGTAAATTGACCCATTCTGAAGCCATTTTCGAACTCCTATCATAATCGTAATCATAATCCTAATCGTAATCCTCTTTGCGCTCAGAATAGAGATTACGATTAAGATTACGATTATGATTAAGATTTTTTACGGAATGCGCCCGATCATGTAAAACTCCCGTTCATCCCGATCGTCATAGGCTCCCTCAATAATCCGGGAACAGTCGTTCACCGTCACCTCGGTGGGCACATACTGTCCTTTCCGGCCGGTGTAGGATTCGGCGACAAAGCAGGGCTGGGTCAGGTAGTTCTGGAGTTTCCGCGCCCGCTCATACACGAGGCGATCCGACCGCGACAACTCGTCAATTCCGATGACGGCGACGATCCGGCGCAGCTCATCGTACTTGGTCAACATCCGGACCACTTCCTGGGCGATTCCGAAATGGCGTGGCCCGACGACTGCCACATCCATATTGGAACTGGAGGAGTTCAATGGATCCACTGCCGGATACAGCCCGAGCTGGGCCCGGTCACGGGAGAGCACCAGCACGGAATCCAGATAACTGAAAATCGCCACCACGGCGGGATCCGTCAGATCGTCAGCAGGCACATATACCGCCTCGAAGGCCGAGATGGAGCCCCCGCTGCCGGTTTTGATGCGCTCATGCAGGTCGCCGACCTCGGAACTGAGCGTGGGCTGATAGCCGGTTTCCGAGGGAACACGCCCCATCAGGGTCGAAATTTCTGAGCCTGCCTGCACAAAGCGGAACACATTATCCATGAAGAGCAGCACATTCTTACCCTGCTCCTGGAGCCATTCAGCCTGTGTAATACCGGTCTTGGCAACCTCAAAGCGCGCTCCAGGCGGCTCATCCATCTGCCCGAACGCCATAATGACCTTCTTCAGAATGCCTTCCCGCTCGAACTCGAAATACAACTCATTACCTTCCCGGATACGTTCCCCGATTCCGGCAAACACGCTGCAGCCGTCGTGTTCCTGAGCCACATTATGAATCAACTCCTGAATCACCACGCTCTTTCCGCAGCCGGCGCCCCCGAGAATACCCGTCTTACTGCCCTTCACCACGGGATACAACAGGTCAATCATCTTGATCCCGGTCTCCATCACCTCGCGCTTGTTTTCCGAAAGACTGGCAACATTCACGCGCAACTTGGTGACGTCCTTGTGGATCGGTCGGGTCTCGGTGGCGTTGATCGGCCCCTTACCGTCAATCGGCTGACCCATGACATTAATGATGCGTCCGAACAATGCCTCACCCACCGGCACACGCAGCACGTCCCCAGTCGAGGTAGCCACGGCATTCCGCTGGAGGTTGAGGGTGGAGGACAGGGCGATGCAGCGCGCCACAGCCCCCTCCAAATGCTCGGCCACCTCGAGGGTGAGGTTGCGCTTGTCGAACGTTTTGACCATGATCACTTCATGCAGGTCGGGCATATCCTCGATTTTCTCGAACTTAACGTCTACGATCGGTCCCTGAACGCCGACGACCCGCCCTTTTTTCAGTTCACCAACGATAGGTTCACTCATATCATGCCACCTTCTTTTTCTTTTTCCGTGACGAGAACGACTCACGCATACTCTTGTCCACCAGTTCATGGGCTGCGCGGAAACACTGGTGCTTCAGCTTCTTGTGCTCTTTTTCAAGCTTCTGCACACTATCCTCAAGATGCATGGCCCGCGCCGCAAATTCAGCGAGTTTGCTGTCCTCGAACACCTCGTACAGTTTCGAGGCCACCCACACTTCAGCCAGATACACGGCCATATCCTCGAACGAGGACTCAACCGTCACCTTCCGGGCGCTGGCGATCAACTTTCCCGCGGCGGAAGAGGCGGCGGCAACCACGGGCGTCGAGAGGGAGGTCCGGTCAAAAAGCTCGCCGCAGGGCAGAAGGTTGAAGGTATCAATGGTCTGCTGCGTGAAGGAGATCGGGCGGGGATGAACCACCACCACCTTGCCGATCCGCTTTTCGGACACTTCCTTCACAATATAGTCCCGAATTTCCATCGCCTGCTCATAACGGGTTTCGGGGGAGATTCCCTGAAACGCCGTGAACTCGCGCCCTCCCTCGGAGAGTTTCGCCGCCCCCTTATCCCCGATCACGATATACCGGACCTGACTGGCGGGAAGAATTCCCTGCACATCATATCCGGCCTGGATCACACCGGCGTTAAGTCCCCCCATGAAGCCTGAGTCGGAGGTCACCAGCACAATACCAATCACATCGGTCATGACATTCACCAGCGGGACATCCTGATGTACCATATCCACCACCTGAAAGAACCCTGCGAACTGGGCCATGAAATCCGCAAACCGTTCCTTCTCCCGTTCCAGCGTGTGATACTGGGACGCCGCGATATTCTTCAGCGTTTGAATCAGCTGAAGAAACTCCGCATTGAAGCGGAGATCACGTCGAAGTTGACTTAACAGGGCCATAAATTACACCCTCACCCCAACCCTCTCCCCTCAAGGGAGAGGGGGAAAACTACAGGTGTTCGCTTTTGAGCTGTTCAATCGCCTCATTGAACCGGTTGCGCAGGCTGCCGTCGATTTCAAGGCTGCCTAGCTTGATCTTGATGCCGGCGATCAGTTCCGGCGACACGGTTTCCTTGATTTCCAGGCGGGTCGCGAATTTCCGGGACACCATATCCTTCAGCCGCTGCTGATGAGCGGCCTCCAGAGGATGACTGCTGATGACCTCGATAAAGGGCGCGGAAATCGTGATGCTGCTGGCATCCATTTCATCCAGGGCCAGAAGCAATTCGTCGAGAAAAGAATGATCCAGTGCCCGCCCCACCTCGGCGCTGAACACCATCTCACAGACCTTCGCCGTATTCTCCAGGGTCTGAACCTGGGCCTCACGGATGAGTTCCTGGCGGAGTTTCTCCTTGTTGCGGACCGCCTCGTCCAGGATGCGATCACGCTCCTTGCGGGCATCCTCCAGAAGTGTGTCGCGCGAGCGGGAGATATCCTTTTCCATCGTCTCCTTGGTGCGGATGAGGGTTTCCTGGACTTCAGCGCTTTTGCGCCGGAACTCAGACTCATTTTCCTCGATCCGTTTCCGGATCGTCTCCTCCTTGCGACCCAGATCGGCCTCGGCATCGCGCAGTTTTCCGGCCGCCTTCTGGGTATCGCGCAGCAACAGCTGCTTCATCCCCATGACGAGGAGGGCAAAAACGGCCACTTGAAAAATCACAAGATAGATCATGGTTGTCATAGATATCCTTTCCTATAATCCTAATCCTAATCGTAATCGTAATCGTAATCCCTCTTCTCCCATCCCTGTCAGCGGAAGAGGATTATGATTACGATTAGGATTACGATTATGATAAATTCAAAAAATATCCTACCTCCCGAAAAGCTGAAACAGCACCAACAGGGCAATCACCGCGATGGATTCGGCAAACACCAACGAAATAATCATCGCCTGCAAAATCTTCTGGGCGGCGGATGGATTGCGCCCCAGCGCCCGGATACTGGCATAGCCAATGGTGGCGATGACCGCCGATGGCCCCAGAACCGTCAAAAATATCACCAGAAATATTACAAAATTACGCATGACTCAACCGTCCGCCTTTTTCGGAACTTTTTCCGCCTGCCGTTCCTCAAGCAGGATCACACACTCATCGTTTGAAAACCTGACCATCCCCTTCTTGATCGGGATGCGCGTCTTCCAGTCAATCACAATGTCGCCCTCTTTCAAAAGACTAATAATCGGAACATGGTACGCCAGCAATTCAAACTCGCCGGCATCTCCGGGCAGAAACAGCGTTTCAACGGGCCCCTCAAAAACCACATGCTTGGGATTGAGCACCTTGAGGGAAAATGTTGCCGCCACCGTCAGCCCCCCGTCCTGAAAAATGCCACAAGGAGTGCGTTCAGACGCGACTCCAACTCCGGCGTCAACCCCGTGGCCGCCTCCGCCACCCCTCCCAATTCCGGATCTCTCCCATGAACAAAGGTCCCGATTTCACTCCGGAACCGCGCCCACTCCGTACTGTCCAGATCCTGAAGAATTCCGGAGCGAAGGGCATACAGAATCAGCAGTTCCTCAGCCAGGCCGGCGGGTTTCTGTTGGGCCTGTTGCATCATGGCGACCAGAACCTGTCCCCGTTTCATGACCGCCTCGGCCTCCTTGGACATCCCTGACTGGAGTTTGCTCAGCCGCGCCACCTCGGTATATTCCAGATAGTTGCGCCGCAGGTTTGAGCTCAATTCCCGCAGGAGCGGGGGCTGGGCGCGCCCCCCCACAACCGAGAGAGACATATTATAATCCACCGCAGGCCGCATGCCTTCGCTAAACATGGCTGTACTCAGATTCACCAGCCCGTCACAAATGGAAATAAGGTTGGAGGGGATATAGCCCGTCAGATCCCCCTGCAGCGTATCCGCTATACCCAGAAAGGTCATGGAGCCGCCGCCCTGTTCCTTGTTCAATTGCCCGGCCCGCTCCATGAGCTGGGTCTGGATGTAAAAAATATCGCCGGGATAGGCCTCGCGACCCGGAGAGCGCTCCAGGAGCAGGGAAATCTGGCGGTAGGCCCAGGCGTGTTTCGTCAGGTCATCAAACACAATCATGACATGTTTTCCCCTGCGCATCAGGTAGTCGCCAATGGTGGCGGCGGCAAAGGGCACGATGTACTGCTCCCCGGCAGTGGAACTATCGGTGGCCGCAACGATGATGGAATAGGAAAACGCGCCCCGCTCGGACATGACGGAGAGCACCTTCTCAAGGGCCACCAGCGCCTTCCCGATGCAGCAGTAGATACAGATAACGTCGCGACCGGTCTGGCTGAGAATGGCGTCCAGGGCAATGCTCGTCTTGCCGGTCATGCGGTCGCCCATGATCAACTGGCGCTGCCCCTTCGCCACGGGCACCATGGAGTCGACAATCTTAGTGCCGGTGACCAGGAAATGCTCCACCGGAGCCCGCTCGACAATCAGGGGCGAAGGCGAAAACACAGGCCTGATGGCGTCGGTCCGTACCTCACCCTGGTTGTCAAAAGGATTACCAAGCGCATCCACCATGCGGCCGATCAGGGCTTCCCCGACCGGAATGGAAAAGGGTTCACTGGTGGCCGTCACCGTCTGCCCCAGCCTGACTCCGGCATCATCCCCAAGCAAGAGCGCCAGGACATCCTCCTGATCATACCCCATGATGATTCCCTTGTTTCCCTCACCAAAATCCACAATCTGCCCGTTCAGGCAAGAGGGAAGACCGGTAATGCGGACAATCATCTTCTTGATGTCCTTGATTACACCCGTCTCGGAAAATTTGATTTTAAACGGTGCCAGTACCATACGCGGTGAGTTGCTCATTAAGCCCCTCCTTAATGTCTTCCGTCAGATCTTTTTTCTCCACCAGTTTTTCAATCAGGCCCGGGTTCTTCTTCCGGATGGCAGCCATCAGGCCGACCTGGTAGTCCGCAACCTGCTCAGGCATGAGGCCATCCATAAAGCCATTCGCCAAGGCGTAGAGAATGATCACCTGCGCTTCGATGGGAACCGGATTATTTTTATCCTGTTTCAGAATGGCGGCAACCACCTTGCCCTTCCGTAAACGTTTTTCAACGGCCTCGGAGACCCCCGCCTTGATACGGGTCAGCTTCTCGAGCTCCTTGAACTGAATGTACTCGAGTCGCAGAATTCCCGCCAGTTTCCGCATAGCAGGCCATTGAACCTTGCTTCCGATACGAGACACCGACAAGCCGATGTCAATCGCCGGCTTGAAGCCCTCACTGAACAGCGGGGTACTGACATAAAGCTGTCCGTCGGTCATGGAAATGATGTTGGTGGGAATATAACCCGTCACGTCGCCCTGCACCGTCTCAACGATGGGCAGGAAGGTCATGGAACCCGAGCCCCGTTCGGGCCGCAATTTCCCCGCGCGCTCCACCAGTTGTGAATGCAGGTAGAAAATATCGCCGGGATAGGCATCACGCCCCGGGGACCGCTCCAGGAGCAGGGACATCTGGCGATAAACCCACGCGTGCTTGGTGAGGTCATCAAACACCACGCACACATCGCGCCCCAGCTCGTTCATGAAATATTCGCCGAGACTGGCCGCGACATAGGGCGCCAGGTACTGCTGTCCGACCGAGGAGGAGGCGGTGGCCGCCACGACAATCGCGTAACTCATCACATCCCGCTCCCGGAACAGGTCGAGCACCTTGTTCAGGGACGCCTCGGCCTTGCCGATGCAGCAATAGATGCAGATGACGTTCTTTCCCTTCTGATTGAGAATGGCATCGGTGGCGATCGTCGTCTTCCCCGTCACGCGATCCCCGAGAATCAGCTGGCG
>JBAXMJ010000106.1:0-9310 GCA_037134355.1 bacterium
CCGGAAAACAAAACCGACCTGGTTGCGGGATTCACGGTGCAGAACACGTTCACGCATCTGGGCGGACGATATCGCGCCTCGTTCCGGCCGTTAAACGATGCCATCATCTCCGGGCGCCTGCGTGGCGTGGCGGCGGTTATTGGCTGCAATACGACCAAGAAGCGCCAGGACGAGAGTCATCAGGCCATGGTTCGCGAACTCATTGCGAACGACGTGCTGGTGGTTATGACCGGGTGTGCGGCCACCGCGTGCGCCAAGGTAGGCCTGCTTCAGCCCGAGGCTGCCAAGCAATGGGCGGGCGAGGGGCTTCAGGAGATCTGTGAGACCGTGGGGATTCCTCCCGTGCTGCATTTCGGGTCATGCGTCGACAACAGCCGCATTCTGGTGGCGTTGTGCGAGATGATCCGCGAGGGCGGGCTGGGCGATAAATTGTCCGATCTTCCCATTGCCGGAGCGGCGCCTGAGGCCATGTGTGAGAAAGCCATTGCGATCGGTTTCTACTGCGTGGCGTCTGGGGCGTATGTGAATTACAGTCCTGCCATGCGCGTGCTGGGCAGCAAGGATGTCACCAAATGGCTGACTGAGGATGTCGAGGCCATCACGGGTGGCAAATTCAGTTTCGAGGATGATCCGGTCAAGGCCGCTCACCTCATGATGGAACATATGGACAAAAAGCGCGCCGCGTTAAAGCTGCGTCCGATGATGTACAAACCCCGTGACACCAGCGCGGCGGCAAAGATCTAACCCAAGGGAGCACACACAATGTCGAAAATTATCGCCAGCGCTGCAATTCGGGGTGCCTACGAGGTGGTTCGTCAGGCAGAGGAATTTTTCAACAAGGCCCGTACGGAGAAAAGTGAAGACACTCCTATCGGGTTCCCCGATACCGCCTATTACCTGCCCATGGCCAATGCGCTCCTGGGTTTGGAAGCCAAAACGGTCGGTGAATTGAAGCCCATTCTCGCCCACGCGCGGGAGTTGCTTGGTCCTGAGCCGAAGGATAATTTGTGGTTTCCCTATCTAGGCACCGCCCTCGATGCCGGTATCGCCACGTTGTTGTCTGAGGAAATCATCATGGTTCTGCGCTATCTCTACGCGCAGGAGCCTCAGCCGGACTGCAACGGCTTTTTCTCCGACACGATCCTGCGCACGCTGGGCATCCAACTGGTGGACGGGCGCATGCCCGGGTTCGCGGCGATCCTCGGCGCCGCGCCGGACAGCGACACCGCGGTGAGGATTGTGCGTGAGTTCCAGAAGCGAAGCATCATGGTGTTCGCGGGATCCTCGACCAACGGCGTGAGCATTGTGGATCAGTTGATGGAAAAGAAGGTTCAGATGGGGTGGGACTCCTACATCGTGCCTTACGGGCGTGACACGATGAGCGCCATCTACCCCTTGAGCTGGGCGATTCGCGGGGCCTTGACCTTCGGCGGTCTGAAGGCCGGCCAGGCGCGCAAATGTCTCGAGTACTGCAAGAACCGTGTGTTCGCCTTTGGTGTGACGCTGGGTGAGGTTGACGACATCAAGTACGCGACCGGTGCCGGTGCGATCAGCATGGGCTTTCCCATCATCGCCGACACGCCGATCCCTGAAATCAAGCCCACCGGGATCTGCACGTATGAGCATGTGGTGCATGAGCTGGATCATGCCGCCCTGGTGCCGCGTTGCATCGAGATCCGCGGCGTGAAGGTCTCCGTGTCGCAGATCGACATTCCGGTGTCCTACTCCGCCGCCTTCGAAGGCGAACGGGTACGGCGCGAGGATACGCATGTGGAGTTTGGCGGAAAATACTCCACGGCGTTTGAATTCGTCCACATGAAGGAGATGGATCAGGTTGAGGATGGCAAGATTGAGCTGATCGGTCCGGATATCGACATCGCCAAGGTGGGGAGCGCCATGCCGCTGGGTATCGTCGTCGAAGTCGCCGGCCGCGCCATGCACTCGGATTTTGAACCCCTCATTGAACGTAAGGTGCATGACTTCCTGAACTACGCCATGGGGATTTTCCACATGAGCCAGCGGGATATCATCTGGGTTCGCGTCAGCAAAGACGCCTATGCCAGCGGGTTCCGCCTCAAGCATTTCGGAACGATCATCCACGCGCAGATTCATAACCTGTACAGCAAGATTGTGGACAAGGTGCAGGTGAAGATCATCACAGAGCAGGCGCAGGTTGAGGCGGCGTTGAAGGATGCCCGAAAGACCTATGCGGCGCGCGACGAACGTATCCTGGGCATGACGGACGAGAGTGTGGATGTGTTCTATTCGTGCGCCTTGTGCCAGTCGTTCGCCCCGAATCACATTTGCGTCATCAGCCCGGAACGCCTCGGTCTCTGCGGGGCGGTGAGCTGGTTGGACGGCAAGGTGGGATACGAGATCGATCCTACCGGCGGAAATCAGCCGATCAAGAAGACCCATACCCTCGATGCGAACAAGGGACAGTGGCAGGAGGTCAACGATCTGGTGTACCGGAGTTCCAACCGGACCATTGAGAAGGTCAGTCTGTATTCGTTGATGGAAGACCCCATGACCTCGTGCGGCTGTTTCGAGTGCATCCTGGCATTGATCCCGGAGGCCAATGGGTTCATGATCGTCAATCGTGAATTCAGCGGGATGACGCCGTGCGGCATGAAGTTCTCGACGCTGGCCGGTTCGGTCGGTGGTGGTAACCAGACGCCTGGTTTCCTCGGGGTAGGGCGCCTGTACGTGCTGAGCAAGAAGTTCATTCTGGCGGATGGTGGCCTCAAGAGGTTGTTGTGGATGCCGAAGGAACTGAAGGAATTCTACCGGGAGCGGTTTGGCAAGCGAGCCGATGAGGTCGGGGTGCCGAACCTGCTGGACTTGATCGCGGATGAAACCGTGGCCACGACCGGCGAGGAACTGGTTGAATATTTAACTAAGGTGGGCCATCCGGCCCTGACGATGGATGCTTTGCTGTAAGATTAAACCTAAACAGGATGGAATGGGAGGCTTAGTATGGCTCTGAAAGCGTTGGATATTTTCAAGTTGTTGCCGAAGACCAATTGTAAGAAATGCGGGTGCCCGACTTGTCTGGCGTTTGCCATGAAGCTCGCGCAGAAGCAGGCGAGCCTGGACCAGTGCCCGGATGTCAGCGAGGCGTCCAAGGTTGAACTGGCCGGCGCCTCCGCGCCGCCCATCCGGTTGGTAACCATCGGCACCGGGCCGAATAAGCTCGAGATCGGCAATGAGACGGTCTTGTTCCGTCACGAGGAGTCCTTCTATCATCCTGCCGGAATCGGCGTGTTGGTGTCCGACGCCCTGGATAGCAATGCCCTTAAGGCGAAGATCGAGAAGATCCGGAAAATCCAGTTCACCCGCGTGGGAATCGAAATGCACGCCACTGTGGTGGGCGTGGTCAACACGAGCGGAACGGCGGAGCCATTCGCCAAGGCTGTGCAGGCAGTGGCCGCGTTGGATATTCCCATGGTCCTGATGTCAACGCAGGCCGCTCATCTGGACAAGGTGCTTGCCTTGTGTGCTGATAAGAAGCCCCTGATCCATGCTGCCACGGCTGCGACGCTCGACGCGTTCATCGCCCTGGCCAAGACTCACAATTGCCCGCTGGCCTTAGCCGCGCCTGATTTGGAGGCGCTGGTTCCTCTGTGCGAAAAGGCCCGGGCGGCCGGTCTTCAGGATCTTGTCCTGGATGTCACCTCTGGCACCGTGGCTGGTACCCTGCAGACTCTGACGGCGGTGCGTCGCCTGGCGCTCAAGAAGAATATGCGCGTGCTGGGATACCCATGCCTGGTGACCAATCGCACGATGGATCCGATGATGGCGGTTGCCGAATGCAGCATGCTGGTGGCCAAGTATGCCGGGATAGTGCTGGCTGATCTCGATCAGCCGGAGCAGTTGATGCCCGTTCTGACGGTCAACCAGAACCTCTACACGGATCCGCGCAAACCGATTCAGGTGGAAGCGAAGCTGAATGCGATCGGCGCGGTGACTCCGGAGTCGCCGCTGTTGATCACGACCAACTTCTCTCTGACCTACTACACGGTTGCGGGTGAGGTCGAGGCCAGTCGCGTGCCTGCTTATATCGGCGTACTCGATACGGAAGGCACCTCGGTGCTGACGGCGTTTTCGTCGGACAAACTGACCTCGGAGAAGATCGCGGCGTTCATCAACTCGGATGAAGTCAAGAGCAAGGTGTCTCATCGCAAGGTGATCATACCGGGCTACATTGCCGTCATGAGCGGCGGTCTGAAGGATGACTCCGGATGGACCGTGCTGGTGGGGCCCCGGGAAGCCAGCGGCATCTCGAAGTTCCTGAAGACGACCTGGGCGAATGCGTGAAGACCTACTCCATAACATTCCTGCCTGACAACAAAACGATCGAGGCGGCCGCCGGGAAGAGTGTCCTGGAGGCTGCTGCGGCAACCGGTATTGCGGTCAACAGCGTTTGTGGTGGAGACGGGGTTTGTGGCAAGTGCCGGGTCATCATCAAGTCGGGCAAGGTGACTGCCAAGCCCAACATGTTCCTTGACCGGCTCGACATCCAGCGCGGGATGGCGCTGGCCTGTCAGACATTCATTGACGGCGATGTGGTTATCGAGGTGCCGCCGGAGTCCCGCGTTGGCGGGGTGCCTCAACTGGCCTCGGAAGATGCGATCCGGTATGGATCGATCTCCGGCTGGGTGGGGGAAGGTGCTCTATTTCCGCACAATCCGCTACTCCAGAAAGTGTATCTCGAGTTGCCGAAGCCGACGATCACTGACTGCGTCTGTGACCAGGAACGGTTATACCGGGAACTCCGCCGGAATCGTGACATCGGAGTCATGCAGACCGGTTTGGCTGTTCTGCAGCGGTTGCCGGATATCCTGAGGCAGAACGATTGGAAGGTCACGGTCATGCTGGGGCGCCGCGGGCAGACCATGGAAGTGGTTGATGTGGAGCCAGGGAACACAGCGGCGAGCAATTTTGGCGTGGCCCTGGACTTGGGGACCACCACCGTGGTGGCCCATCTGGTTGACATCAGTACGTCCAAGACTTTGGCGACCAAGGCCAAGTACAACTCGCAGATTTCCTATGGCGATGATGTGATTTCCCGCATTATGTACGCCTCCACGCCAGAGCGCCTGACTCAGTTGCGCGACCTGGTTGTGAACGATATCAATGACCTGATCGCCGGGCTGGTGGTGGAGGCCCGTGTGAAATTGCACGATGTGTCCATCGTTGTGTGCGCCGGGAATACCACGATGATCCATCTGTTGTGCGCGATGACACCGGGCAACATCCGTAAGGATCCGTATATTCCCGCTGCTTGCAGTCCGCCTACGATCCGCGCCGCCGAGGTGGGGATCAAGATCAACCCGCGCGGTCTGCTGTCCACGCTTCCCTCAGTCGCCAGTTATGTCGGGGGTGATGTGGTTGCCGATGTTCTGGTGAGCGGGATGATGCAGTCCGAGGATCTTTCGCTCCTGATCGACATGGGTACGAACGGGGAACTTGTGCTGGGCAATAAGGATTGGCTTGTGTGCTGCTCTGCCTCGGCGGGACCGTCATTCGAAGGAGGCGGCATCACCTGCGGCATGCGCGCTACGAACGGTGCGATCGAGCGCATTAAACTGGGAAAGAATGGGGATGTCCTTTCGTGTAATGTCGTTGGTGGCGGAAAACCGCTGGGGCTTTGCGGATCCGGCTTGATCGATTCGGTGGCCGAGCTGCTCAAGGCCGGTTGTATCGACCGGCGTGGCCGATATGATCGGGCGGCCTGTGGATCCCGGCTGCGGGAAGGCGAATCAGGAGGATTGGAATTTGTTCTGTTTACGGGTCGTGAGACTGCGCTGGGTCGTGACTTGGTGCTGACCGAAGCCGACATCAACAATCTTATCCATAGCAAGGGCTCGATCTACATGGCCACGGAGAGCCTTCTGGATCATGTGGGTATGACATTCGATGATCTGAAGCATGTCTATATCGCGGGCGGATTTGGGAACTATCTGAGGATCGATCAGGGTGTTCGTATCGGATTACTGCCCGATCTGGATCCCGCCAAGTTCAAATACATCGGGAACGGGTCTGTGCAGGGAGCCAAGATGGCGCTGTTCTCGCAGGAGGCTCTGATCAATATTCAGGAACAGATTGCTGGCGCCATGACGTACATGGAGTTGAGTACCAGTCACAAGTACATGAATGAGTACAGTTCGTGCCTGTTCCTGCCTCATACCAATATCGAAAAATTCCCCTCGCTGATGAGCGGGGTTCAAAAAGAAGCGGAAATCGGGGTGACCGGATGAGTTTACGAATCGCACTGGCCGGCAAGGGTGGGACAGGCAAGACGACCTTATCCGCCCTGCTGTGCCGTAGTCTTCTGGCCCATAACATTAAACCTATCCTGGCGGTTGATGCGGATCCGAACAGTTGCCTGGCGGACAAGATCGGCTTGAATGTGGAACGGACGATCGGGTCGGTTCGGGAGGAATTGCGAGCCAAGCCGGATGCCAAGCCCGCAGGGATTTCCAAAAACGAGTGGATCGAGCGCCAGATCAACGAATCGCTGGTCGAGGCAACCGGGTTGGATTTGTTGGAGATGGGACGGCAGGAAGGGCCGGATTGCTACTGCTTCATCAATAACCTGTTGCGCGAGTACTTGGGGCGGATCAGCCGGGATTACAAGGCCGTTGTCATCGATAATGAGGCCGGGATGGAGCATTTGAGCCGGCGCACCGACGGCCATGTGGATGTGATGCTTGTGGTGTGTCCGCCCACGGTGATCGGTGCCCGCACCGCGTTGCGCATTGTGGAACTGGTGAAGTCGCTGAATCTCGCCATTGGCGAGTGCTATTTGGTGTTGAACCAGTGCGAGGGGCCGGTGTCGCCCGAGTTGGCGGCGCAGTTCGCGCAGACAGGCTTGGAACAGTTGGCGGCAATTCCGGTGGATCCGGTCGTCGCCGAATACGATGTGAGGGGGCAGTCGGTAAACGATCTGCCGGTTAACTCCCCGGCCGTGGTGGCTGTGGATGGTTTGGTCTTAAGGATTTTAGAAAGGAGCACAAGATGAGTGTCATGGATGATGCCAGAGAGAAATGGACAGGAACGATCAATGAGCTAACCATCGGGGCCACCAAGGCGGATGGGGGAACCCGGACCTCTGTAATCACGATCGGCGGTGCCGCGGCACTGCCATTCATGAACTTTGAGGGCCCGACCCCACGCGCTCCTGTGGTCGCTATGGAAATATGGGATCGTGAGCCGGATGACTGGGCACAGCCGCTGGTGGATGTCTTCGGCCCCGTGTTGAAGTCCCCCGCCGATTGGGCCAAGAAGTGTGTCGAGGAGTTCGGTGCCGAGTTGCTCTGCCTTCGGTTGGCTGGCACCCATCCCGATTTTGGCGATGCCTCGCCGGCGCAGGCGGCCGAGGTAGTCAAGTCCGTACTGAAGGCCGTTGGTGTGCCGCTGATCATCTGGGGAAGCGATCATGACGAAAAGGACAATGAAGTATTGCCCCGGTGCAGTCAGGCGGCGGCGGGTGAGCGGTGCTTGATCGGCGCTGTGAAGGAAGACAATTACAAGACCCTGGTGGCGTCCTGTCTGGCGGATGGGCATACCATCATCGGACTGAGTCCCATCGACATCAACATCGCCAAGCAGATCAACATTCTGGTTTCTGAGATGGGTCTTCCGCTCAACCGGATCGTGATGTATCCGACAACCGGTGCGTTGGGGTACGGGCTTGAATACTCCCAATCCATTCAGGAGCGCGGGCGGTTGGCCGCCCTTGGTGGTGACAAGATCATGTCATTGCCGATCATTTGTATGGTGGGTCAGGAAGCGTGGCGCACCAAGGAGGCTCGGGCGAGCCTGCAGGAAGCCCCGGCTTGGGGAGATGAGGCGACACGGGGAATCTACTGGGAAGTGGCGACGGCGTCATCTCTGTTGCAGGCCGGCAGCGATATTCTGGTGATGCGTCACCCGGCTGCAGTGGCCGCGGTGAAGAAGACGATCAACGAACTCATGGTTAAGTAATTAAAAAGGAGAAATCTTATGTTTGTAATTGGAGAACGGATTAACGGAATGTTCACATCGATCGGGGATGCCATCCTGGCCAAGGATCCCCAGCCTGTTCGCGCCATGGCTGAGCAGCAGATTGTCTGCGGAGCCAATGCCCTGGATGTCAATGTGGGAACTCGCGTCCCGAAGGCCGAGCGTCCTGCTGTCATGAAATGGCTGGTTGAAACCACCCGCGAAGTGACGGATATGTGCCTGGCGATTGATACCCCCAGTCTGGATATCATGCGCGTCGGTTTGGATGCCGCCTGCCGCAAGGGTACAGGAATGATCAATTCTACCACGGGACACGCTGAAAAACTGGTGGCCTTCATGAATCTGGCCAAGGAGTTCAATGCCAGCATCATCGGTCTCGCCATTGATGAGAACGGTGTCGCGTCCACGGCGGATGCCAAAGTTGAAATTGGCATGCGCGTTCTGGCCGCCGCCATGGAAGTTGGCATCGCGACCGATCGCGTTTATCTTGATCCCATCACGTTGCCGTTGAATTGCGCCCAAGATGCGCCCGGTATCATGCTGGAGTCCATCCGCCAGTTCAAGTTGCTGTCGGATCCGGCCCCGCATGTTGTCATCGGGTTAAGCAATCTGAGCCAGGGTGCCACCGAGCGCGGTCTGATCAACCGGGCTTTCCTCGTCATGGCCGTTCAGGCCGGCTTGGATGCCAGCATTCATGACCCGCTTGATGAGGAGCTGATGAACGCGATGATCACTGCTGAGGTTGTGCTCAACAAGATGATTTACAGTGATTCGTATTTGAAGGCCTACCGACAGCGGTAGGCTCGTTTGCCCTGCCGGTGCGAGTCGCCGGTAGGGCGCGGAGGGCTGTGACCGTATGATCGACAAACCGCCGCAAAGACCCTATGACCAGGCCCTGCAACGGGGCTTGGTTGCCTTAAGCTCCAAACACCCCTCCGCCGAGCGGCTCCGGTCTCTGGGGGTCACCATGACGGACCGGATTATCCGGATCCCTGCGCTTAAACGACAGTTGAGCATTGATCTGGATCAAGGCCTGGTGCGCGTTGATGACTCCGGTCCGGCTCGTTCTGTCTGGGCGGTTCTAGCCGTTCATTACCTGTGCGCAGAGAAGCTCGAACCCGATTCCCGGGAGGTATCCTTCAGTTATTTCCAAGACTGTCACAGCTATCTCAGCGTTTTCGGGAAGCGTATCACTGCACGGTTTCTGGCGACATCCGGTCGAAGCGCGAAGGAGTTTATACAACGTGGGGTGAGAGCGATCACGGTAAATGATGGACTGATTGTCGCGGTAAATGATGTGAGG
>JBAXMJ010000107.1:0-9306 GCA_037134355.1 bacterium
ATGATATAGAGCCCGGCGAGACATTGGACACAGTAAATGGCGGGGATGCTCAGCGCGAAGATGCGCACCGCGACGATCACAATCTCCGCCGAGGGCGCGTCAAACTTGCCGCGAAGGAGGAGGAGGGTGACGATATCGCGGGCCGCCCAGGCAATGACGATGGCCAGCAACATACCCAGCGCGGAGAGGAACAGCGCCCCCTGCTTGGCCAGCCGGTTGGGATCCGAAATTTTGGCGTGAATCCGTGCCATTTCAGGTAACCAGGGGATCAGAAGGCTCGTCGAGAGCAGAAAGGGCATCATGCGGGCGAGCCGGTCGGCATAGGAAAACAAGGCGATGGATCCCGGCTCCATAAACGACAGCATGGCCCGATCCAGAACACCCTCCACCTGCATTTGGATAACGGTGCAGAGCACCACGATGGCGCCCAGCCAAAACGGCCGCAAGTGCCGCGGATGAACCGGTGCCCACCGGGTTGGTAGCATGGGGAAGCCTTTTCGGGCGCCCCAGGCGAAGAGCAGGAGCCATTGCGCGAAGGCGGCCGCCGTCAGCCCCATGGCGTAGGCCTCGATGCCACCCCAGTGACCCAGAGTGAAGAGCGACACAATGGCGATCACGCGCCAGAGAGTCTCGCCCAGTTCGGGGACGACAAACAGGCGGCGTGCATGAAATACGCTTTGTGCGGAGCCGAACAACAGGAAGAACAACAGGGATGGTACCAGCATGCGGATCAACCGTTGCGTATTCTGGATAGCTGCGGCGTCGAAGCCCGGTGACGTGAGTTTTACAATCAGGGGAGCCCCAACCCAGGCGAGCAAGGTCATGGCGACGGCGATGATGAACACCGTGATTTGGAAACTCTCCGCGAACTCTTTTGGGCCATGGCCTTCATCCGACTCCACCAGGCACGGAACGGCGGCGGTGCGGATGACCCGCGACAAATCACGTGCCAGGAAGACGGCCACGGCCATGGCCACGAACAAGGCGTCCACTTCACGGCTGACGCCGAAGACGGCCGCCAGGCTGATGCTGAGCAGGAGGCCGAGCCCCGCATTTACGGTGCGGAGAATGGCCAGTTTAAACCCTGTGGCGCCGAGTGACACGATGTTATGCGCTTCCCAATGGCTTTCGCGACGACATCGCTGGTAGAGTGGCGAACAAATCGAGGTAGGCGGAGACTTCCTCGTGCAAAGCGAAATGCCGGACTACCCAAGCCTTGCCGCGGCGACCGATGTTATCCCACTGGTCCGGCTGGGATGACAGTGATCTCAGTTTTTCCGCCAAATCCAGAATGTTCCCCTCGTCCGCCAGCCACTCCCTGTTGGAAGGGGGGATGGCTTCCGGGATCCCCGCATGGCGTGTTGCCACCACGGGCAACCCTGCCGCCTGTGCTTCCAGGATGGTGATGGGGATTCCTTCCTTATCGCCATTGCGGGCGGTTCGGCTTGGCAAAACAAAGGCATCGTACTCCCGAAGAATCCCGGGGATGTCGCCGTTGGCGGCCACTCCCCGGAAGTTCACCCTGTCCTTGACGCCCAGTCTGCGCGCCAGGGTGTCCAGATGACGCCGTCGGGGGCCGTCGCCCCATATGTCCAAGCGAATGGGCTGGGCGGTCACGTTCCGGAGCCTCGCGACGGCGTGGATCAGATCGTCAAATCCTTTCTTTTCCACGAGTCTCCCGATACTAACAAGGCGGAAGGTGCCGGGCCGGGGAGTGGCACATTTTAACGGCGGGAAACGTGAGATATCTACGCCGCAGTGGATTATTCTGGTGCGCTCCGCCGGGCAGCCGAGTTCAATCAACCGGGCCTTTCCATGCTGTGAGACGGCCACGGCCTGATGCTTCGATTCCCACAGTGAGGTGTAGCTCGTAGGCCGGACATGGCGCATGAAAAGATCAAATGCGTGAAAAACCACAACCAGTGGAATGCCCAGTTCCTGCGCTGCTGGCGCGATGGCGGCACCCGCTCCCCCGAAATGCGCCAGGATGACGTTGGGTCGGATGTCCTGGAGTGTTTGGCAAGTTTTCCGATATGGTAAGGGAAACCGGTAGCGTCCGAGGCAATGTTTTTGAATCATAAAGGCGGCCTTTTGTGAGAATGAAAGAGGCAGGAGCTTCACCCGGTCGAAAGGCCTTTCGCCCTCATTCACACGGACGGTTGTCAGGACATGATTTTCCGTTCCCGCCTGTTCCAGGCCCTGGATGAGGTCATAGATGAACGTCTCGCTGAGACGGTTGAACTTCGTGCATATATGGGCAATCCGCATTGTGATGAGTCTATTTGTCAAGGTCTATGGACATCAGGAAAACGTCCATGTTTATATATCTCTGTGGCGGGTGTGTTTGTGACGCGTTAGTTTTGAGTTACTTGCGAAAGTCATAATGAAACGGTCAGGCCGACAGAGTTGCCATCGTACTGACCGAGTGATAGGTCGGCGATCCGGCAAGGGTGGGTGTGCTGCGCCCAGAACTCTACTTCCAGAAACTCAGCACGATTTCGAGGACGAACAGCAGGATGATGATCCATTCGAGGATCTCCATGCGATGCTCGCTGGCCGTGTCGTGCATCTGCTGGGAGATCGACTCGATGGCCTCCAACTTGCGAAGGACGGTCGTGTCCCATTCCGGAAGATGGAAGCGCTGTGACGCGAGCCGGTAGATGCGCGCCAGGTACTGGTCGCCGAGCAATTTGGGCGCATTGGTGACGCGTTCGAAGACCAAGGCCCCATCCATCTGCATTTGGGATACCTTACGGATGTCGGCCCCCGAGCTGCCTGGAATCAGGCGCCGCCACCAGTGCCAGCGGATCATCGTTTCGTAGGCCCGTTCCAGAGCGTCATCGAGTTGCCGGTCTAGGTGGCGCATTTCCAGCAACTCGCAGTTGGCGAACTCCAACACGGCGCGCACATCGTCCGCGTCGCGGTCGAACACGATGGCGGCATTCCAGTCGACGAAGGTGACGTCGTCACGGCCGTAGGAGAGGCGGCAGGCGAGGGCATCAGTGGTTTCCTGCAACGAGAGAGGGGCACGTTCGGCCCGCAACATCTGGGCGAGGGCTTCGCCGTACGTTTCATGCAGCGTGGCGACGTCTAATGGTTCACGGAGGGCCTCGACCTGGAAAACGGTGTAGTCTTCGACGAGATCCGCGATGTGCGGCTTGATCACCGCGCTGCGGACGGTGTGCCCGAGTTCTTCGACACGGAGGCGAGAGTCGGGGAGCAGGGGGTTGTCTTCGCTCAACAAACAGCTCAATTCGCGAAGCGATTCCAGACCGCCGGTCACAGGAAGGCGGTAGGTGATCGAGACGCAGCCAAAGTCATACACCTGCATTTCCACACCGCGGCTTGTGCCAAACGCGGCCACGGAGGGCGGCTGCACATCCTGCACAATGGCGAGTGGCGCGGGCCGGTAGTCGAAGTATTTCGGCGCACGGCGGTTGTGATGCAGGCGGGTGTCCTTGATGCCGGTGGCGAGGAGGAGGCGCAGTCGTTCGAGGTCGATTGACGCTCCGACGTCGTAGACATAGAGCGCGTGGCAGGTGCCGCGCTCAATGGTAAACAATGGCATGGAAAGCGATGAAGTCATGCCTAGGGATGGGTTGGCCCCGGGACCTTGTCAGAGACGTCCTGGCTGTGCCGCGCGATGCGTCCCTCAATCAGGTAGATCACATCCTCGGCGATGTTGGTGGCGTGGTCCGCAATCCTTTCGAGATGCCGCGACACGTGCAGGATATTCAACAACTGCGGGAACAGGGCGGGGGTCTTCAGTATCGCCGTCTTGACCAGTTCGTAGTTGTCGAGATTGATCGCGTCGATTTCGCCGTCAGCGATGCAGACCTCTCGCGCCGCCTGGGCGTCCAAGTTCACAAAAGTATCCATGGCTCTCCTCAGCATGGCCTGGCTTTTTTCCGCCATCTCGCCAATGCGAAAAGGAATGTCGATTTGCGGTTGCCCGCACAGGAACAGCGCCCGTTCTGCGATATGCTTGGCCAGGTCACTACAACGCTCAAGATCCCGATTGATCTTGAGCACTGAGACGAGATACCGCAAATCTGATGCCACGGGTTGATGCAAGGCCAGTGTCTTGAGGCAGTCCTCTTCCAAATCAACCTCCAACACGTCGATCCGGGCTTCGCCGTCTACAACCTGTCGGGCCAGCATCTCATCGCGATCCTCGAATGCTCGAACTGCCGCCCTAATGTTGTGTTCGACTTCCGCGGTCAAGGTAATGATCTTTTGATTCAGCCTGTCGATGTCCCGCTGCAGATGTACTCTCATGGTGTGGCCTATATTTCGTAACGCTACTTCAACCCATGCAATATATCATCCCGTTTGAGTGTTAGGAGAGTGTGAGCAAGCGATGAGTTTCGAGTCATCACGCTTCAAGTTAGTGGTCGGGGCGTTGATCGGGATCGGTTTGCTTGGGGTGATTTTTACCTACTTCCTGTGGAGGCAGTAGGGTGTGACCCCGTCACGCTTTCCCGAACAATACCCACGACGAGGGTGACGACGTCCCGCGTTTTGCGCTGGAAGTATCGGTCAACGAGCGGGAGGTGTTTTGCCAGAAAACGGGTAACTGTGACTTCAGGTCGGGCATAGACATCAACGGTGTAACTCGTGGCTCCCCCCGCGCCCCGGCGAGCTTCGATTTGAATCGCCGCCTCGAACATGCCGAAGAACCGTTTTCCCCTGACGAGGTAAACGCAAAGGATGCTCTCGGGCGTGTCGGCTCGGCGCAGAACTTCCCGGATATCGGAACGCTCCCCGTATTTGTTGACGTAAAAATAGGTATTGGTTGTGTCTTGCCTGATGACGAACTCCGGTTTCTGGCCTGCCGGAAGCATCCGGGCATAGGTTGTCTGCACGTCCATGACGAGGTTGGAACGGCCCAGTCCCGTGGCGATGGCCTCGAACTCCGCCGTATCGGTTCCGCTGGTGTGGATGTGGATGGGGTCACGATTCAAAACTCGTTGGACTTCGGGATCAGACATGATCCCGATATCAAAGAGCGGAGTGAGTCCAGCGATGGCCACTGAGGCATACAGCAACCCTGCAAGGCATACGATTCCCAAGCGCATATTATCCGACGATTGTCATCACAAGGTTATAACGAAACCGTCAGGACTGTGGGGCTGCCTTCGTGCTGGCCGATCGATACGTCGGCGATTCGGTTGCAATGGCTGCCGATCTGGCCGAGGCTAGAGACGACCACACATCCTGCCAACAGAGCCTTGATAGGAATTCCGGGCTGGCCGAAGGCGGCATCAAAGCGGGCGGCCAGTCTGCGGTGGATTATGGTTAGGGTGGCGCAATCCTCCCTGGCGGCATGAGCCTCTTCAGCGTTTTGGGAAAGGACGGCATTGATGGCCTTGGCGCAGGACGTCGCGGCAAGTTTGGCGAGAAGCGAGATGTCGCGGGCGGTTGAGGGAAGTCCGAGCAACGCGATGACTCCGGTTTGATGGGCGACCTTCTTGGTCAGGATCCCGATCTGGCTCAATTCATGGGTGACCGTGCCCAGGGCGGACACATGATGGAGATCCTCCATGGGCGTCCCGGAGGGCGCGATCTCCAGGCACTTCTCCTTGATTTGGATCTTGCGCCGATTCCAGTCCTGGGCCTGGTTGATCACGGCTTCAGCCGCCGTGTCATTGCCTGTGATGGCGGCCTCAGCCGCCTGGGGGACCTGACTTCCCACAGAGTCCGCCAATTCGCGGATTTCGTTTATTAATGTGTCGATTTGGGGATGTTGCTTCATCGGGAATCCTTTTATCTTTGGTGTTCAGCCAGCATCATCCACCCCGTCTGTTGGGAGCGTAATAGCGGACTGTGATAATTGTGTTCGGCAGGGATCGGGCGGCAATGCCGGTGCGACCAAACTGTTTGAATTCTCTTGAGGCGCTTTTTGTCCGCTGATGTTCCTGTGCCAGATTCCAGAGGATGGATATTGGTTCGTTGGTTGGGATCCGTGGATGCTCTAGTCGGATTCTAACGTCTTGCTCATCGTTCGCTAGCGGCTCGGGCTTAACGTTACCAATGATAAATTAGGGTAATAGGTTTGGCTCGGGGCGGGATGCGGCAATGGAGTGATTCCCATGAACTTGAAAGACATCTGGACGATCATCGAGGAGGTTCCGCTGACGGCCTCCATGCATGAGGTGTTTGACCTGTTCCGCGCCCATCGCGACTGGCCCTTTCTGCCGGTGGTCGATGAAGATAGGCGGGTCGTGGGCGTGGTGCGGGAATACGACCTGAAGGCTCATGCGTATGCGCAGTTTGGCCGCGATCTTGTCAAAAGACATCAGCTCAAAGAGTACGTGAAACCCACCTTGGTTCTGCCGGTGAACGTCACCCCAAAGGAGTTGCTGGATTCATCGGCTCAAAATACAAACCCGGATGGCATTGTCCTGACGGAGGATGGAAAATACCGGGCTGTTCTTCTTAACCGGGCGGTGCTGAGCCTATTTGAGCAACAACATCTTGAATCCGAAGTCCGGTTGGTACAAGCGCAGAAAATGGAAGCCATCGGTACCCTGGCGGGTGGGATCGCGCACGATCTGAACAACATTCTCACACCCATTCTGGGGTATACGGAGTTGATGACCTACATGCTCAAGACGGGCGAGCCCATCGAACAGGACATCGTCGACCAGATTGTCGTGAGCGCCATGCGGGCGCGGGAGATTGTGAAGCAGATTCTGGGGTTCAGCAGGCATCAGAAGGATGAACGCTGTCCCCTGAATATGTGCAGCGTGATCAAAGAAGCCTTGCCTCTCATCCGATCCTCATTGCCAACCACCATCGATATTGAGATGCAGCTGAATGTCGATGATTGCATGATCATGGCGAATGCCGATGAAATGCACCGGGTTCTCCTGAACCTCTGTACCAATGCTTACCATGCTATGCGCGCACGGGGAGGTCGCCTGCAAATCACGCTCGATGACCATAAAGGGCCGGTGCTCGGGTGGTGCATGCATGACGAGCTGCTTCTGGGTGATTATCTGCGCCTCTCGGTCTCGGACACGGGAACCGGTATTGAGCCGGACATGCTGCCCCGTCTTTTTGAGCCTTTCTTTACGACGAAGAAACAGGGGGAGGGAACGGGGCTGGGGTTGCCGATTGTGCATGGCATTGTCTCGCGTTGCAAAGGGGTGATTTCCATCGAAAGCGCCATTGGGAAGGGATCCACCTTCCACCTTTATCTTCCCCTGTTGTTGGAAGGGAGGAAAGCCGATTCGACGGTGAGAAGAAATCATCCGGCGAGCCCTGAAGATTCGCATGCAACAGGGCTGAAAACACGGATTCTATTTGTCGACGATGAGTTTGCTGTCACCCGGTTGGCGGCGATGATTCTTCCGAAGTTCGGTATTTCTGTCGTGACAGAGAACGATAGCCGGAAGGCTTTGTCACTGTTTCGTGGTAATGTTTCGGCTTTCGATTTACTGGTGACTGATCAGACTATGCCCGGCATCACAGGCCTGAATCTCGCCAAGGAAGTCATGCGAATAAGTCCCGGGTTCCCAGTGATCATGTGCACGGGCTACAGCGATGAGGTGTCTCCCGATCAGGCCCGGGAGGCGGGGATTCGCGATTACTTACTCAAGCCTCCGGATTTTCAGCAATTGGCGGCCTCCATTCATCAACACCGGTTCCCTTGGGGACAAAACACGCAGTGGAACAGCAGCGGATTGGGTGAAGATCAAGGCCCATGTTCGGCGCCGGGTTGAGTGGACAGCCCCCGACCAAGGGGGTTGAAAGGAATTGAAGGGTGGATGATTCTTCTGATTTATCCATCAACGATTCCTGGGGGGACGATGGGCGTCTAGCCTGTAACCCCAGACAGCACTGCCGGATTGACGTAGACTGGGACTTCGGGATGACTGACAGTCCATGACCAAGGTGCGAAGTTTCCGGCCCCAGCTTTACCGGAATATTGATCTTCGATCTCTCTATTTTCTCCCCAGACACCCGCTACGCCTCCGTCACGGAACCTGCTTTGAAAGCCATGTTCCGCGCCGTCGGCTCCGCTCCCGACCTTCGGTCTCCCTATTTTCTCCCACAGGCACGGCTACGCGCATCGAGTGTCACTTGTGCCTCCGCGAGCCGGTCGTACAGCCTTCCTTCGTCAGGCTGGCCAACCGGCTCGCTCCATCACAAGCGCCACTCCATGCGCTCCGCCCAATACAAATCGGTGCGCTGCCTTCGTGTGCCCGTTCCGGGTGCCCGCTCGTACCTCGCTCCCCACCCGGATCGGTCACACCAAGGCAGCTCCATCACACCGCGCCGGACACCGGCGCGGAACGCTACGCGCATCGTGAGCTGTCTGTTCCTCCGAGCGGACGTCATTCCCGGCTCCGCCTTACGGCGGCCCCGTCCATGCCGACCGCTCTCCCCCACAGCCATCTCACCATGCGCTTCGCAATACATAACCGGTGTGCGGTGTTCAACCCACCCGGTGCGAGGCGCGTACCGCGCTGATCTCGCACCGGGCGGATTCAACACCGCCCCAACACTGCGCGCCGGGTACCAGCGCTTAATACGGAGGTGCTTCGCGCGTTCCGGGCCGACCAGCGAGACGGCCCTTACGTGCCGTCACGCCGGACAGCCCGGATTCCAATATCTCTCCAGTCACCTGGGGAAGATCGCTCCAGGCGGACTGCACCGCCGCAGTAACGGCGGCACAGACCGCCCTCCGCTCGAATAGGGGAACCTCCTGGATAATCACCCCATTAACCTCTACCGCTCCGGGGCTGACACGCCGGTTGCTTCAAGAGGCCAACCGGCGCGCCAGCCCCTCCACTCATCGGACGCCCTACGGGCGGGTTCACACGGCGTTCCGAATGTCCGCTCATCGCCTCGCGACCACGGCGTCGGACAACCGCCGCCGCTCCCGCGTGTCGCTGTTCGGCCATTCCGAACGCCTTTCAGAGACCGCCGGCAAGAAATGTGTGGCCAAATGCGCCACACAATTCTTGCTGATCGGCGGCTGTGCTCCGCACTCCCTCTCTGAAATCTCATATCAGAAATCTGAAATCCCAACCGGACGCCCTTCGGGCGGGTCCTCACAGAAGAGCGCGGCGGGCGGCCCTGGAATGCCAGTTCCCCCCTCAGTTTTCCCCCCTTTGGAAACCCCCCTTTCCTGATCCCCCCTCCAAACTCGAATCCACCAAAGGGGGGGAAACCGCAGGGGGCACTGGCACGGCGGCTTCTATGGCGCGGCTGGGGAAACCGCGGGGCCCCTCTCCCCCCGCGGAGCCGCGCGCCGCCGCCCTTCGGGTTCCCGGATCCACTCCGCCGCTTGTCCCC
>JBAXMJ010000108.1:0-9257 GCA_037134355.1 bacterium
CTGCAATGCTGACGAGAGTGAGCCGGGTACATTCAAGGATCGCCAACTGATCTACCGCGATCCCCATCTGCTGATCGAGGGGATCCTGATTTCCTGCTATGCGATCGGGTCGCAGACTGCCTATATTTATATCCGGGGCGAATTCGCCGCAGGGGCCGTGATCCTGGCCCGTGCGATTGAGGAGGCACGAGCAAGGAATCTGGTGGGCAACATGATTCTTGGCAGTGACTTTAACTGCGAGATCTACATTCACCGTGGTGCAGGCGCGTACATCTGTGGCGAGGAAACCGGGCTCATCGAGTCGCTGGAGGGCAAGCGCGCCTATCCGCGCATCAAGCCGCCGTTTCCCGCCGTGAAGGGCCTGTTCAACTGTCCCACAGTGGTCAATAATGTTGAGACCCTCTGCACCGTACCGTTTATCATCCAGAATGGAAGCGAATGGTTCCGCTCCCTGGGTGTGGCGGGCTCGTTTGGAACCCGAATCATCTCCCTGAGCGGTTCCGTGAAGCGGCCGGGCTGCTATGAAATTGAAATGGGGAAAATCACCTTGCGGCAGTTGATCGATGACGTGGGGGGCGGCACGAGCCGGGGTCTTCCCGTGAAAGCCGTCATACCCGGTGGAAGTTCGATGCCCATGTTGCCTGCTGATAAACTGGATGTGACCCTTGACTTCGATGCGATTCAGGCGGCTGGATCCATGGCGGGATCCGGAGGAGTAATTGTTCTGGAAGAGGGGGATGATCTTGTTGAGCGCGCGCTCAGCGTGGCTCGGTTCTATGCCCATGAATCCTGTGGGCAATGCACGCCCTGCCGCGAGGGCACCCTCTGGATGGAAAAGATTATCGAGCGTATCCATACTGGTCACGGCCGTCCCGAGGATGTTGACCTTCTGATGGATGTGGCCAACCATATCGACGGTACGACGATTTGCGCTTTGGGTGAGGCGGCCGCCTGGCCGATCAAGGCCTTCCTTCGCCATTGCAGGGCAGACTTCAAGCGGGCGGTAGCGGGAGGGAAGTCATGAGTGAGCCCCTCGTCAAATTGACTATCAATGGCCAGCCCATTGAGGCGCCAGCAGGAATCAATCTCATTGAGGCGGCCAAGTTGATCGGCGTGGAAATTCCTCATTTTTGTTATCACCCCGACCTTTGTATCGTCGGAAACTGTCGCATGTGCGTGGTTGAAGTGGCAACGCTTCGCACCGGGCCGACGGGAACTCCTGTTTTGGAGTGGAATCCCAAGCTGACTATTGCCTGTAACACCACGGTTGTGGAGGGCATGGAAGTCCTGACCCATACTCCAAGGATTATCGAGGCGCGACGCGGGGTCATGGAGTTTCTCCTGATCAACCACCCGCTTGACTGTCCGATCTGTGACCAGGCGGGCGAATGCCGATTGCAGGAACTGGCGGTGGATTACGGCCGGGCGGAAAGCCGATTTGTTGAGGAGAAGGAACGGAAGCCCAAGAGGACGCTGCTTGGACCCAAGATCATGCTCGATGACGAACGCTGCATTCTGTGCTCGCGTTGTATTCGCTTCATGCGCGATGTGGCCGGACAGGATTGCCTCGGTTTCACGGGGCGGGGCAGTCGCTCCACGCTGACGTGTTATCCCGGACGCGAACCGTCCACAAACTACGATTTGAATATCGTAGACTTGTGCCCGGTCGGCGCTCTGACTTCGGTTGATTTCCGGTTCAAGCAACGGGTGTGGTTCCTTAAGCAGACGCGAAGCCTCTGTCCGCACTGTTCAACCGGCTGTAATATTGTGATCGGATCCCGGGAAAATACGGTGTGCCGTCTGACGCCGCGTGACAACGAGGCCGTGAATCAGCGCTGGATGTGTGACGAAGGGCGATTGAACTATCGCTTTATCAATGACCCGACCCGACTGGTGGAGCCCCTGTCACGAATGAACGGAAACGTTCAATCGTTATCATGGGACGAGGCTACCCGGCAAATTGCCGAACGCCTTACGGCCTTGCGCGACGGGGGTGAGGGTCGGATTGCCTTTATCGGATCCGCAGGAGCAACTACGGAGGAACTCTTCCTGTTTCGACAGCTTGCCGGCGTTTTGGGCGTGACGCTTATGGATGTTGTGCCGCACACGGGCTCCGCCGATGCCTGGCTTCTGCAGTCAGACCGGAACCCCAACACGGCGGGTGCCCTCGTGACCGGCGTGGCGGCGGTTCCACCCGGCAGTCGCCTGCTCGAGATCGCGCAGGGGATTCAGGAGGGGCGTATCCGTGCTTTGGTGGTTTTGAATGAGGATATCACCCCGGCAGGAATCGGGGCAGACCTTCTGAACAAGCTGGAATGTCTTATTTCGGTGAGCCATCTTCCCAATTCTGTAACGGAGGCGGCCCATTATCTCCTGCCGGGTGCCACTTTTGCGGAAAAGTCCGGAACCTTCGTTAATCGGGCGGGGCGGATCCAGCGGATGAACCCGACTGTGGAGTCGCCCGGAAATGCACGGCCCGAATGGCGTATTCTGGCGGGGCTCCTTGCCGAACTAGGCCAGCCCCAGGAAGAGTCCTTAGAGTCGATTTACCGGGCCATGGCACAGGTGCTGGCGCCGGTATGGGGTGTGACGTGGGATGCCATCGGATCACAGGGGGTGCAACTCCATGTGGACTGATCCCGCCATTCTAGAATGGATTTTCATCCTGGTGAAAATCATCGTGATCTTCGGCCTGGTCCTTTCGATCGTGCCCTACACGGTGCTGGCAGAGCGCCGGATCTGTGCCTGGATCCAGGACCGGGTGGGGCCCAACCGGGTCGGGTTCCAGGGCTTGCTGCAGCCGATTGCCGACGCTCTGAAACTGATGTTGAAGGAAGACATGCTGTCGAATCACGTCCATAAGGTTGTATTCACGCTGGCTCCCGCCCTGGTGTTCATGCCCTCGCTCATGGTGCTGGCTGTAATTCCCTGGGGAAGCGCGATCGGGCCCATGACGTGTGTCCTCTCCGACATGAATGCAGGCATGTTGTTCGCCCTGGCCGTCGCCTCGTTCAGTGTCTACGGTATTGCCCTGGCAGGGTGGGCGAGCAATTCCAAGTATCCCTTCCTGGGCGGGATGCGCTCAGCGGCACAGATGATCTCCTATGAAGTGTGCCTGGGCCTGAGTCTGGTGCCGCTGTTCATGCAGACCGGTTCCCTGAACCTCAGCGCGATAGTGGGGTACCAGACCCAGCATGGCTGGCTGATGGTGTATCATCCCGTGGCGTGTTTCATTTTTATCACAAGCCTGTTTGCAGAATGCAACCGAACTCCATTTGATCTTCCGGAGGCAGAGCAGGAGTTGGTGAGCGGCTATAACATAGAATACAGTTCCCTGAAATTTGGACTGTTCTTTCTGGGCGAGTACGCGAATATGCTAGTGGCTTCGGCGCTGGTGACGACGCTTTTCCTGGGAGGGTGGTCGCTGCCCTTTGCGCCCTTTAATGCACCGGCCAAGGTGATCTGGGTCGGTCTGGCTCATGTGGGGATTTTTGTAGCCAAGGTGTGCGCGATGCTGTTTTTGTTCATCTGGGTGCGATGGACGGTGCCGCGCTTCCGGTATGACCAGTTGATGGCGCTGGGATGGAAGGTGTTCTTCCCCCTGGCGCTGGTGAATATCGTGGTGGTGGCCGTGATCATGGCCTGCAGGGCAAACTTATGATTGTGGAACGTCCAAAACTGACTATTTGGGACCGGCTCTATATGCCGCAGATTCTTAAAGGAATGTGGATCACGCTAAAGCATATTCCCATGAAGCGTTTCACCCGGCAGTACCCTGAGGAGACCCCGCCCTTGCCGAAGCGGTACCGCGGCGTACCCACCCTGGTGCGCGACCCGGAGCAGCGAGTCAAGTGTGTGGCCTGCCAGTTATGCGAGTTTGTCTGTCCGCCCCGGGCGATCACGGTCATTCCGGGGTTCCGATCCGAATCCGGGCCGGACGCGAAGGTGGAAAAAGAGCCTTCGGATTTCATCATCGACATGGCCCGCTGCATCTATTGCGGCCTGTGCGAGGAGGCGTGCCCGGAAGAGGCAATTTTTCTGAAGAAGGATTACGCCATGGCTTCGTATACGCGGGAGCAGATGAAGCTCCACAAGGAGAAGTTGTTGGAGCTAGGCGGCATTCACGAAGACCGGATCTGTAAATGGAAGAAGAAATAGACGCATGAACGCAGGCGACATATTGTTTTTATTTTTCAGTCTGGCTCTGGTGTTAAGCGCCCTGATGGTTGTTCTCAGCCCCAATGCGGTCGTGAGTGCCCTGTATCTGGTGCTGGTATTTGTCTTCACCGCCGGGCTGTACGTTTTGCTTCAGGCATTTTTCCTGGCTCTCCTTCAGGTACTGGTCTATGCGGGGGCGATCATGGTGCTGTTCCTGTTCGTGATGATGGTGCTCGATCTTCGCAAGCCTTGCCGCTGGTGGTCCGGGAATCTGCCTGCGCTGATGGGCGGCCCCCTGGTGGGGCTGGCTTTCGGGGCTGCGGTGTGGGCGACGTTGCGACGTACCGTCTGGCCGGACGCGACCTCTGAAACTCTGTTCCGTGGTGATCTGGCGGCTGTGGTGACCCCGCTCTTTTCTCGTTTCCTGCTATCGGTCGAAATCATCGCGCTGTTACTGCTGACGGCCACCATTGGAGTGGTTGTACTGACCCGACGGGAGGATCACCCATGATCATAGGCCTCGACCATTATCTGGCGGTGAGTGCCATCCTGTTCGGGCTGGGCCTCACCTGTATCCTGATGCGGCGTGATCTGTTACTGATCCTGATGGGGTTGGAGATGAATCTCAATGCGGCCAATCTGGCGCTGGTGGCTTTTTCCCGGTATGGCCGGGGTGCCGACGGGCAGGTGCTGACCCTCTTTGTGATCGCCATCGCGGCGGCCGAGGCGGCTGTCGGACTGGCGATCGTAGTGGCGCTGTTCAAAAATCGACGCTCCGTGAATGCGGATGATTTCAGGAGCTTAAAAGGATGAGCATGCCGAGTCCTGAACAACTGACCTGGTTCCTGCTGTTTGCCCCGCTGGTGGCGACGGTGGGAATCCTGCTGTTCACACGGCGCCGCCCGATGGCGAGCGCCGTGCTGTCGATTGCGGCCGTATCGCTCAGTTTCGTGGCGGCGGTGAAGCTTTTCCTTGTGGTCGCGAGCGGATCGGTGGTGTCCATCCCTCCGCACGTCTGGCTGGCCGCTGGTCCCTTGATCGTGGAGTGGGGGGGCGTGGTGGACCGGTTGAGCGTATTGATGCTGCTGGTGGTGACGGGAGTGGGCACTGCCATCCAGGTTTATTCAGTCGGCTACATGCGGGGCGATTCCGGGTTTCCGCGCTATTTTGCGCTCATGTCCTTTTTCACCTTTTCGATGCTTGGCATTGTGCTGGCACCGAACTTCATCCAGATGTTCATATTCTGGGAACTGGTCGGAGTGTCATCCACCCTGCTCATCGGATTCTGGTTTGAGCGCCCGGCTGCGGCTGCGGCGGGGGTGAAGGCCTTTATCGTCAACCGGGTGGGTGATGCCGGTATGATCCTCGGTATCCTGATGGTGTGGGGCTATGCGGGGTCTTTTGATTTTGCGGTGCTGGCGGGCAAATGGCAGGGACTGGGGCTGAGTCCGGTGATCCTGGCGGCGGCGGCCGGTCTGATTTTCTGCGGAGCGGCCGGAAAGAGCGCACAGGTCCCGTTGCATGTCTGGCTACCGGATGCCATGGAGGGCCCGACTCCGGTGAGCGCGCTGATCCATGCCGCCACGATGGTGGCGGCGGGTGTCTATATGGTTTGCCGCGTCGCCTGGCTCATGGCGGCCAGCCCGGCCATGATGACGGTTATTGCCTGGACCGGCGGCCTCACGGCGCTGATGGCGGCTCTTATTGCCGTAACTCAGACGGATATCAAGCGTGTGCTCGCCTATTCAACCCTTTCACAGTTGGGCTACATGATGCTGGCGGCCGGGCTCGGCGGGACGACAGAAGCGATGTTCCACCTGACCACCCACGCGTTTTTCAAAGCCCTGCTTTTTCTTGCGGCCGGCAGTGTGATCATGGCCCTGCACCACGAACAGGGAATCTGGCGAATGGGCGGCCTGTGGAAGCGAATGCCCCTGACCTTCATTGCCTTTTTGGTTGGCACCTTGGCACTGTCCGGAATCTGGCCTTTCAGTGGGTTCTACAGCAAGGACGAGATCCTGTTGCTAGCCTTGGAGCATAGTCCAGGACTGCTGGTGATCGGCCTGATAACGGCCTTTCTGACCGCATTTTATATGGGGCGCATCCTCTGGGTTGTCTTCTTCGGGGAGCCTCGCGACGCGGACCTTTACGGGCACGCCCGGGAATCTTCGATGGTGATTACCCTGCCTCTTGGGCTGCTGGCTGTTCTTTCGGTGGCGGGCGGCTGGTATTCCGTGGTTCCGCATTTTCTGAACCCGGGACTCGTGACGGCGGTGCCTTCGGATAAAATCATGGCGGGCTTTCTCGCGGTGCCTTTGATCGGGTTCCTGCTGGCGTGGCGGGTATATGGAAAGGCTCCGACGGATGATGCCGTACTACGACGAATCCTGGGCCCCGTTTACCGGTGGATGGAGAGCAAGTTCTATTTTGACGAGATGTATGGCTGGCTCGTTGTTTCGGTGCAGGGCACGATAGCCCTCGTTTGCGAAACTTTTGACCGCTGGATTTTGCGGGGAGTTGGCGTTGGCGGAATTTCCGGAGTGACGCGAGGGCTCGGCGGGGTGGTTCGGGTGATCCAGTCAGGCGATCTCCGGTTCTATCTCTTTATGGCGGGCGCCGGTGTGGTCGCTCTTCTGTTCTGGTGGATGAGACTATGACGACACTTTTACTCATGATTGTATTGCTCCCGCTCGCCTCGGCGGCTTTGCTGCTTGTGCTGCCGGGCGGTGCCCGAGTCGCACGGGGTCAGGCGATCACCGTAACGGGCCTTACCTTGGTGTTTGCCTTGGCGCTGTTTGCGGCGTTCGATCGCACAACTGGGGTCGCCCAGTTCTGCAGTTCAACCCCGTGGCTTCAGGAGTTTGGAATTTTATTTTCCTTCGGATTAGATGGAATGTCCCTGGTGGCCGTGCTCCTCACGGCCCTGGTCGCGTTTGCGGGGGCATGGGTGAGTGGTTCGGTGAAATCAAGGGAGCGGGAATTTTATGCCCTGTACCTGGCTCTGGTGGGAGGAGCCTTCGGGGCGTTCACCACCACCAGTGTGTTCTTTTTCTATTTCTTCGCTGAATTCGAGGTGCTGTGCTCCTATCTCCTGATCGTTGGGTGGGGTAGTGACGAAGGGGAGGCAACACATCGGGCGGCTCTACAGATGACGCTATTCGTGGCGGCGGGGGCGGTGGTGACTCTGCTCGGATTTCTGGTTCTTGCATCCTATGGAGGAACCTTTGATCTGAACGGGTTGCATGACGCGTTGCGGGCGAACCCGATTCCGGCACCTCTTCAGAAGACTTTGTTTATGCTGTTCCTGGCGGGATTCGGGGTATTGCTGTCCATCTGGCCTCTTCATGTCTGGGCTCCGCCTGCGTATGCGGCCGCGCCGACACCGGTCAGCATGCTCAGCGCGGGGGTATTGAAGCAACTGGGGGCGTATGGGCTGTTGCGTTTCGCGGTGCCGCTGTTGCCCGAGGGTGTGCGCTGGGCGGTCCCTTGTCTGGTGGTGCTGGCAATGGTGAACATTCTGTACGGAGGGTGGATTGCGTTGCGCCAGCGGGACTGGAAACTCCTGATCAGTTACGGCGCGATCAGTCATGCCGGTTATATTCTTCTTGGAATTGCCGCCCTGAATCCCGTCGGACAGGGTGGGGTGGTGCTGATGATGTTTGCCGGAGCGGTGTCGGTGGCCCTGCTGTTCGCTCTGGCCGGGACGATGGAGGAGCAGGCTGGAACCCGTGACGTGAGCCGGTTCAGCGGTCTGGCGCGGCGGGCACCGTTTATCGGGGGCTGCACGGTGCTGGCGGCGCTGGCGGCGGCGGGAGTTCCGGGGTTCGCGGGATTTGTCAGCGAGGTGATGGTTCTCGCGGGTGCGTGGATGGAAGGTCCGATGATTTTTCGGGTGGCGGTTGTGGTGGGAGCGTGGGGACTTGTGCTCACGGCCGTGTACATGCTGGGCGCCTTACGGGAAGGAATTTTCGGGCCGCCTGCGGTGGATATCCTGAAAGTGCTCGATGCGCGCTCCCTGAAGAGCCGTCTACCGTTTCTGATTCTGCTGGCGGCACTGCTGGCGGTTGGGCTCTGCCCCCGCCTGTTGACGGATCCCGTTCAGCGTAGCGTGGAGAGCGTGAAGTGTGAAATGGATAAACCCTGATGGATATCTACGGAATACAACTTGAGATCATGCTGGTTCTGCTGGGCGTTGCCGGATTGCTGGTGAACGTCTGTTCGCCCCGATTGAGTGTTCGTCAGATTGCGGGGATCCTGGCCGGCTTGGTAGGGGTGCTGTTCCTGTACAGCCTGATGATGCAGCCAGTTCCGGCACCGCTGTTCGGCGGGCTTTGCGTGCTTGACGGATCGGCACTGTTCTTCAAGCAGTTGTTGCTTGCGGGAACGGGCGTGGCGTTGCTTTTGGCCATGGATTCGCCTTCAATCAGGGCGCAGGGCGCAGAATTCTTTTCCCTGATGCTTTTTGCAGCGGCGGGAATGTTGCTGCTGGTGTCGGTAAATGACTTTATCTGCCTGTTCGTGGCGCTGGAGACCGTCACCCTCTGTTTCTATGTTCTGACGGCTTTTCCGACAGGTGGACCGCGACCTCCGGGCGCGGTTGTTTCCAATCGGGATGCCGTGGTTCTGGAGGCGGGGATCAAGTATCTGGTTATGGGTGCGGTATCGGCCTCATTGACGATCTATGGGATCAGTTACATCTATGGAGCCACGGGGCATACCGGATTTGAAGCCGTGCGGGAGAATATGATGCAGGCCGGGGGGACGGCAGCGGCATACCGGTTCGGGTTCCTCCTGGTTCTGTTGGGAGTGGGTTTCAAATTGGCGATGGTGCCCTTGCAACTGTGGGCCCCGGATGTGTATCAGGGCGCACCGACTCCAGCCACGGCCTTTCTGGCCTCGTGCAGCAAGGTGGCAGGGTTTGTTTTGTTGCTCAGGTTGATACATGCGGGGTTGTTGCCGCCCGGCCGGGACAGCCTGATCCTGATCGGAGTGCTGGCCGGAATCACGCTGCTGTACGGGACTCTGGGCGCCTTGGCGCAGATGGATTTGAAACGGCTACTCGGTTATTCCTCAATTGCCCATGCCGGTTACCTTTTGAT
>JBAXMJ010000109.1:0-9243 GCA_037134355.1 bacterium
GATAAAAGGCGCTCGCCGCAGTCGGAATAACCATGAAAAACACAATCTTCGTCGGCCCCTTGTCATGTCCGTCGAATTTGATTCCCTTGGCGCTTACGCCAAGCCCGAGAGTGAGTCCGCCACCCTCCACACCGCGGACGTGGGGGAAAGCCATACCGTGATCCAGCGCGGTGCTGACAATCGCCTCCCGCTTCAAGGCTGATTCAATAAGCTTTCCGGCATCATCCACAAAACCTTCCTCCTGCATTTTGATCGCCAGTTCACGGATCGCCTCATCTCGGGTGGTGGCCTTGAGGCGGGGAATCATCAGGCCGGGCGAGGAAAATCGGGCAATCCCTACCTTGCGCGGTTCGCTCCGACGCTGTGCCTTGCCCACATTCCGGGCCAGTCCTTCCTCGAAATAAAGAAGCCGGGTACAGATCGGACACACCTGAAGCTGATCCGACACCTTGACCTGCTGGGCGTGGCTGGTGGGAAGCCGCATCCCGCACGCGGTGCAGGCTCCGTTGGTCATGGGCACAATGATGATCGAGTCCCGTTTCTGCATACGAACCACCAGGGATTGCACATCGGACGAAAGCTGGCTGGTCAAATCGGCAATCGAGGCATCAAGCTCGTCAAGGCGGTGCCCATGCCGGTGGGCTTTCTGTTCGGCGCGGATCAGGGACAATTCCTGCAATTGAATCAAATGATTGATTTTCGGATGCATACCTTCACAACTTCCTTTCAAAGCTATCACTCACAACGGGCTAGCATTATGAACCTCATTGACCTCCATGTCAATGCGCTGAACCCCAAATCAATATTCGCATATATGACCCCTCACCGGCGGAGCCTGCCGGGGGTTCATCTGGGTCGTTTTACCACCTTGAAGCTTCACAGGGATGGTGCTAATTTGAGAGCATGAATGCGAAACAAATAGCTCTGGCAGACATTCAAGCCACTCAAGACCTTTTGGAAAAGGCCATCAAGTTGTCAGGATTGATTACGACGGTGTTCAAAGAGGCCGGCTGGGATTTGGTGGTCGTTGGCGGATCTGCGGTGGAATTTTACACCGAAGGTGCCTATATGTACGGAGATGTGGATTTTTGTCGGCGAAATCTCGCTCCCATTCCATTACGTCAGGCTCAGGACATCATGGGCCAATTGGGCGCGACGGGAGGTCCGAGGAATTGGTTTGTCGCAGGGTTGTTTGTTGATTTGCTCGGATTTGTTGAAAATGAGGCCCGATCGCCTTACCGCACGATTGATACCCCTTATGGGCAGATCAGCATTCTCCCTGTTGAATTGGCGTTGGTTGAACGCGTTCTGACGGCCTATTATCCCTGCCCTGACAAGGAGGCAAAGGCTGTTGCCGGAAAATTAATGGCGGTCTGTCTTTCGGGCGGAATTGAGTTGGACTGGAATGAGGTTGAACGACTGGCGAAACTTCCATCCTTTCGTATTTCGGATGAACTTCTTCAATTCAAGAAGGAGGTGGCCGATGAACTCGCCCGAACCGTTTAAGGTGTCATGGACTTGGGAAGAATGGCAGAAGAGTCGTGCTCTTCGCCGTGCCATTGCCTTAAAAAGTGGCTCTCCTATTGTGCGCCGACGAACGAGTTCATCGGATCGCCGCTTGCGGGCCGCATTTTCCGGTAATCGGGTCCCCGACGTCTGCGCTTGAGAATTACCCTTCTCCGAAGACCGGGGGCATCTAATCAAACGCCTGCTGATCCTCAACCTCATCGCGCCCCTTCTTGTCATAGCCGTAGATCTCAATACCCTCATAGAACCAATCGAACATGTCGCGTCGTAGTTTGGCCATGTAGGTTTGATTCAAGGCTTTTCGCTTGAGGTTGTAGAACACCACCCCCTCGGCAAACACCTTGTCATCGAGGTCCCGCTTAGCCGCGCTTTTCTGGTAATAGCGGGAATGCAGCCAGTCCTTGAACCACGAACTCCAATTGTCGAAATTCCGCTCATGCTCGTGAAATGACTTGTACCGGAGATCGTTGATTGCCTTTTTGAACGGATACCACTCATGAAAGGGCAGCTTGTAAGGATTGCCTTGCACCTTGGGTCCGAGACACTCACCGGCCTGCTCCCCCTCTGGCTGCACATAGCCTTTGCCAATGGCCCGGAAAATCCCTTCAACAATAAACGTCTTGCCGCTGATGATCTGCAACGGGTCGATCACATTCTTCCGGTTCTGCAGGGCAACCAACCGACCCTTCTCGGTCTTGAGCTTGATATTGGTTCCGTTGAGTTTTTCCACGGCGATGGTGTCCGGATCGGCAAACACCCACTCGTACCCAGGATTCACCCTGTTTACGACAAGATAAACCTCCGGCCCACGCAACCCGTGTTTATTGCCATGCTGCTTGAAATGATCCTTGTTAATGGGAAACGTCTGTCGAATGAACGGGCATTGAATCTTTGGAAAGTCGCCAAGGATCTCACTCATTTCAATCTCCTCTTGAAATAACTGTCAATAATTTAGTATTAAGATCTGTGATGAAGCAAGAACCATTTACTAGCCGAAGGAAACTGTCATGACAACCACCACGCCGAGCCCTGATATCGAGCCTGTCCTGAAGCGCTACCTCCAGATCCAGCAGGAGGAACAGCAACTCAAGGAGGAAAAAGGGCGGCTTCAAGAAATCCTCGCGAACCACCTGAACCAGAGGCAATTATCAGCCTGGTATCCGGATCTAGACGGCCAAGCTCTAAAAGTCCGCTGTCAAACCAATGTCTCAGTTAAATATGACGAGGAGGTGCTGCAGTCACGGCTCAAGGAGCGCTACACCGCCCTTCTGGCGCCGGACATCCGTAAAATCAAACTCCACCTTGCCGAGCTGAGCGATACCTTGAGCCCGGTATTAGCCCTGGTGGGCTCCCCTGATCCGGACAAAGTCCGTTCCGCCATTGAAACCGGCCTCGTCCCCAAAGAGGCCTTCACCGGCGCCTTCTCCAAAACCACCCGCCACATTGTATCGGTGGCAAAAGCGCGGGCCGATAAAACGCAATGATTCAAATCAAATCAGGCTGTCGGTTCCTTAATGTCCGCTATTGGGTTAATCACCCGCCACCCCATCAATCGGCATACATCCGCCTGGTTTGTATCCGCAGTCACAAAATTCCAGTCTGCCTCAGCGACCATTGATCGCAACGATCAAGTCCCCATCTGAAATCGCCCCACTTCGGAAGCGTCTATACAACGCGCTGAAAAACTCAACCCTCGCTAAATCCAGCAACCAAATGCGGTTAAGGGCGATGGAACATGGTGTGCCTTCAACATGACAATAACACCGTGCAACGCCAAAACATCCGATGCATCCAGTGCTTCCACATCTTTTAATATCGCTTCTCGAAGTTTCATAAGTCAACTGATACTCGTTCCTCTTGCTTCATCACGCAAAATCTAATGCAACCTTCATTCCAGCGCGGCGCGGGCCAGAGCCTTCTGAACAGCCTCGATAAGTTCAGAACCAGTTTTCAATAATTCCTCCGCCAAGGCCTCGCCGGGTTCTTCCGGCGAGGATGCCAAAGCCCGGAACCGGGTCGCCATTTCCATGGCGTTATCCGGCAGAATGCCGGACCCCGCCGTCTTCAATGCAGAAAGCGGCGTCTCCCCGACTTCAGCCGTCGCGCCATCCCCGGCCAGTCGGACGACGGCCTTCAGCGCCCATTCGACGGCCTCGCGCAGGGGGGGGACGGCTTCAACACCGAATCCGCCGACCTTCAACACGTCGCTCATCCGGCGTTTCCGCTCCGCCTGCGTCATGGCCTTCCGAGCCTCGCCCAGTTTTCGCTCGCGAACAGCACGGCCTGTTTCCATAGCGGTCTCGTCGCCATGCAATAACCGATTTCCACCGGCCACGGGCTGCAGAAGCCCCTGCCCGATCAACCGCTGAATCGTCTCATAGGTGGCACGGTCCAGCACCTCCAGACCGGGAGCCGCTGCACCACCCCCAAAGGCATCCTTCAACAACCGCTCCGCCATGGGCCGGATTTGTTCCACCTCATCCACCACCGCCACCAACACCTTTTGACCTCCACCACCCACGCGACATTCCAAGGCCACCAACCGGTGCCCGAGCCGGGCAACCAAGTCTTGAGTGAACACGGTTTCCGGGGGAACAGTCGGCGCAGGCGCTGACTTGACCTTCGGAATGGAAACTGACGCCGTTTCGCCACCCTTGTCGCCCATGAGGGATTGCAGACGTGCCATGAATGCCGCCCGCCCGCTGGGCAGCTTGATGTTATCCAAGTCGCCTCGCCCATCCAGCACCCCGTCGGCCAGCTGCTGCTTCTGTGACAGCATTTCTATCATACGGTTCTCGATGGAATCCTCGGTGACCAGATTGATTACCCGCACGGCACGGGTCTGGTGCTTGCGCCAAGCGCGGGCGATGCGCTGCTCAAGTTTAGCCGGGTTCCAAGGCAGATCCAAATTAACCACCACATTGGCAGCCTGAAGATTCAATCCCGTGGCACCGGAATCAGTTGAGAGGAATAAACGGCAGTTGGAATCCTGCTTGAAACGGTTAATCTCGGCGCGGCGTTTTTGTTGCGGCACGGAACCGGTATGCCAGGCAAAATCCAATTTCATTTCCTTCGCCAGGTCACGAACCAGTTCCAGCATCCCCGTCCACTCGGAGAATACAATGACCTTGCTGTCGCCGCCGGACAGGACGTCTTCCAGGATCTCGGCCAGTTCCCCGAGTTTCGGGCAAATACGGCATTTTGGATCGAGGATGAAAGGCGTATCGCAGACCATGCGCATACAGGCCAACATGCGCTGGAGTTTCTCCATTTCCGCAGGTGACAATGGCCGCCGCTTGGCAATGGAGATCAATTTGGTCGCCTCATACTCGAATTCGGCGTAGCGGGCGCGTTGCTCAGGATCCATGCCGACGAAATAGTTTTTGACAGTCCGCTCAGGCAGTTGCTCCTCCACCTCGTCCTTTCGTCGCCGCAACATGATGGGACGAAGCCGCCTATGGAGTTCGGGAAGATTCTTCAAGCCTTCTGGCCGACCATCCTCATCAAGCTCATAGAACTCCCGGTTGAATCTGAACAATGACCCAAAAATGGTGGGGTCAAGAAACTGGGCGATGGAATAGACCTCGTCAATCCGGTTCTCCAAAGGCGTACCGGTAAGCACGAAGGCATACGGACTGCTCAACTGCTTGATCTTCTGGGCAGTTTGTGTCTGCCAGTTCTTGATGCGCTGAGCTTCATCAAGAATGACCACATCCGGAGCGATCAGACGGTTCATATCGGCGACATCGGCCCGGGCTTGTTCGTAGTTCGTGAGATAGAAGAACGATTTTTCCTGATAGGCCTTCAGCCGGTTCTGGCGGCTACCCCACACCACCTTCGAGGGGAGGCCGGCGAACTTGGCGATTTGCTCCTCCCATTCTGCCTTGAGCGAGGCGGGAGAGACTACGAGAACCCGTTCGATGCCCCGCAATTGCCGTAGCAATTCACACGCCGCCACGGCCTGCACGGTTTTGCCCAGGCCCATTTCATCCGCCAAGAGCACCCGTTCCCCGAACGCAAGATGCAACATGCCGTCCTGCTGATAGGGATAAAGTTTGTGTTTGACCAGATCCAGTGATCGCTTGCCCGCCTTGACATCGGCGAGAAAATCCTCCCGCGCCCGCCCCCTGGCCGCGCGACGATCCAAATCGGCGGCCCATTCCTCGATATCGAAAGAGAAACGGACGCTAAGATGCACCTTGCCGGAGGCCTGCTTCCACGCCCGCACCAGGGCTGGCACAGCGGCTGACGGCTCTCCCAATAGACGACCATCGGCGCCGAAAAAAGGACTGAAGAAGATTTTCACGGCCTTTGGCGTCCTCGCAGGCAGAAGCAATCGGACTTCCGGCACCGACCCCCGGCGCACCAGATACGCCTCGGCGCGGGAAGGCCCCTCCGCCGTGGCGGCGTTAAACGCCTTCTCGCCTTTCCTGCGTAGTTTGGCCAGAACCGCTTCGATATGCTTACAGGTTCCCAGACCGTTCACCCGGAAATCCGGGCAGGTGCAGGTGTTTTCGCAACGGTCAAGTGAGCGGATTTCCACACGATACGGATTCAGGGTGGTCTTCGCGCTAAGGGCAAAAGTGGAATAATAGGTATCGTCCTTGTCGAGCGCCTGAATATCCATCGCTTCATTCGCGGCTCGATACTGGCGCATCTGGATTTCATCCTCGTCCGTAGTGTTCCATCCCCGTGGCGCAGGCGGTTTTTGCAGGGCCTTTTTTTCAAGTGTCTTGGCTTTTCTCTTCATAATAAATACGAAGGATGCCGGAAGGCGGGGAGGAACGCAAGTATTTGAGCGCTAAAAATGATGCCCTGTCTGTAACAACAACGTCAGGTTGAATTTCAACCACTTCCGCAGGGCACACTGTCATGAATAATGCCGCGCTTGTTTTCCGGTCGCCACTCTGGCACCTTCTTGCCGACATGAAACCAACGACTCCCTATTATCTGATCGACGAGAAGAAGTTGCTACGCAACCTGAAGATCATCAGGCAGGTGCGTGAACTCTCAGGCGCGAAATCGGTCCTGGCCTTGAAATGCTTTTCAACCTGGTCGGTGTTTCCATTAATGCGTAAGTACATGGACGGCACGACGAGCAGCTCCCTCCCCGAGGCGAGGCTGGGGTATGAGAAATTCGGGAAAGAGGTTCACGCCTATAGCGTCGGATACAACCTGCAGGAAATCCGCGAGGTCAGCACCTTTGCCGACATGGTGATCTTCAACTCGATCTCCCAGCTGAAACGCTTCGCCGGCGAAACACGCGGCATTAGGCTCGGCTTGCGCGTCAATCCCGGCCTCAGCCATTCCCACTTCGACCTGGCGGATCCCGCCCGGCGTTATTCCCGGCTGGGTGTGGTTGACCAGGCCGCCCTGATGAAGGTGGCCCCCAGGCTGAGCGGGGTGATGTTCCATTTCAACTGCGAGAATGACGAGTTCAAGAGCTTTGCCTCCGCACTCGACCGGATCGGCCGGAAGTACGGCCCGCTCCTGAAACAAATGGAGTGGGTCAGCCTGGGCGGCGGGCTGTCTTTTACAAAAGCCGGATATCCTCTGCGTCAATTCTGCCGCAAACTGAAGCAGTTCAGCGCTGAGTTCGGGGTTCAGGTCTATCTGGAGCCTGGCGAAGCCGCGATCACCGGATGCGCCGAGCTGGTGACCACCGTTCTGGATGTTGTCCACAATGAATCCGATGTCGCGATCCTCGACGTCTCCATGGAAGCCCATATGCTCGATCACCTGATCTATCGCACCAGCCCGAGGGTCAACTCCCCCGCGCCGGGCCGGCACCCCATCATGCTGGCTGGACGATCCTGTCTCGCGGGCGATGTGTTCGGACACTACTCGCTCAAGACGCATCTGAAACCCGGCTCGATCATCCGTCTGGCCGATGCCGCAGGCTATACCATGGTCAAGAAAAACTGGTTCAATGGTCTCCCCATGCCGTCCATTTGCGTGCGACGACTGAACGGAAAGCTGGAAACGGTGCGCCGTTTCAGCTACAAGGATTACCGCGAAAGTCTTTCATAGGAAGGGAATATTAATGAAGAAGAACATTCTGATTATCGGAGCCGGCGGCGTGGCCCATGTGACAGCCCACAAGGCGGCGATGAATAATGACGTGCTGGGCGACATTTGCATCGCATCGCGTACCCGATCCAAGTGTGACGAAATCATTGAGAGCGTCCGCCGGATGAAACACCTCAAGGATCCATCCAAAAAACTGTATTCACGTCAGATCGATGCCCTGGATATCCCGGCAACCGTGAAGCTGATCCGCTCGACCAAGTCCGAAATCGTAATCAACCTCGGCAACGCCTTCATTAATATGTCCGTTCTGGAAGCGTGCCTGGAAACCGGCGCCGTTTACCTGGACACCGCCATTCATGAGGATCCGGACAAGGTTTGCGAGACGCCCCCCTGGTATGCCAACTACGAGTGGAAGCGGAAAGCCCGCTGCGCGAAAAAGGGCCTGACCGCCATCCTCGGCGTCGGCTTCGATCCCGGTGTGGTGAATGCGTATTGCGCATTGGCCCAGAAGCGCTACTTCGACAAGATCGATACCATTGACATCATGGATATCAATGCCGGCAGTCACGGCAAATATTTCGCCACCAATTTTGATCCGGAAATCAATTTCCGCGAGTTCATCAAGGTCTGGACATGGATTAACCGGAAATGGAAGGAATACCCGACCCACTCCGTGAAGCGTATCTACGACTTCCCGGTGGCCGGCCCGCGCCCGATCTACCTTAACGGACATGACGAACTGCACTCGTTATCGAAAAACATCGACGCCAACAGCATCCGGTTCTGGATGGGCTTTGGCGACCACTATATCAACGTGTTCACCGTTCTGCGAACCCTCGGGTTCCTGTCCCATCTGCCCGTAACCCTGACCACCGGCCAGGAGGTTGTGCCCCTGAAGGTCGTGAAGGCGCTCCTGCCCGATCCCAAGACCTTGGCGCCCGGCTATACGGGCAAGACCTGCATCGGCAATTTCGTCAAGGGCTGGAAAAATGGAAAGAAGCGCGAAGTCTTCATCTATCAGGTTTCTGACCACCACAAGTGTTACAAGGAGATCGAGTCCCAGGGCATCAGCTACACCGCAGGTGTTCCCCCGGTGGCCGCCGCCCTGCTGGTGGCCAAGGGCATCTGGGATCCCAAGACCATGGTCAACGTGGAGGAACTCGACCCCGAGCCTTTCATTGCCATTCTCGATAAGATCGGCCTGCCGACGGACGTCAAGGAGATCAAGCCCGGCAGCAAGGATTCCTTTGACGGCACAGTCCGGGACTTGAAGACGGAACTCGCCGAATCCACGGCAACCGTCACCGTCTCTGCGGCTAATCCCCTGATCGCGCTGAATCCCAAGGCGCAACCCCAACCGGTGACCAAGAAAGCCAAGGTTAAAGCCAAAGCCAAGCCGGTTAAGAAAACAGGGCGGAAGAAGAAATAGACACCCGTTTACTGATTGATATGCACAATCTTGGCGGGCTCAAACCCGTTGAAGTGCGTGGCTGAAGCCACGCTGTAGGCGCCGATGTTCCGGCTGTACACGAAATCGCCCCGCTCAAGATTGGTCGGTAATTCTTCCGACATGGAGATCACATCGAGCGCGTCGCAGGTCGGACCAAACACGGTACAAATCTCCTTCGGCCCCTTCTTGAACGCCTTCAGGTGATACTGGCAATGGTCAAAAATGATGCCGGAGAA
>JBAXMJ010000110.1:0-9200 GCA_037134355.1 bacterium
CTCAACCCCGTTCTTGTTCAATGAAAAATCCCCCCACAAACCCAGAAGCGCCCGTGTGCTTTATCTCCTCTTCGTGAGCGCGAAGACAGTATTTCTGCTGTACGTCTTTGCGAAAGGCGAGTTCGAGGATCTTCCTCCTGATAAACGGAAGATCATTCGGGGATTGGTGGATGAGATCAAGAAGGAGTTTGAGAATGAAACAAGATGACTTTGACCTGAATGCCAATGAATTGATCCAGGCGCTGACCGATGTGCGAGATCATGTGACCGGGCGGCGCAAGATCACGATGCGTACGACAACAGTCGCACTTCCGGCACGTGTGGAAAGTATCCTGCCGCAGGAGGTTAGGGCGATCCGTCGAAAGTTGAAGGTCAGTCAGGCGGTATTTGCGCGGTTGCTGAATGTGCCGGTCGTGACGGAGGCGAGTTGGGAGGTTGGCCGGCGAAATCCAAGCGGGGCGGCGCTAAGACTGTTGCAAATCGCGAAGAGGGAACCGCAAGTTCTATTAACGGCAGCGGAGGCGTAAAAGTAGTCGCTGTCTTGCCGGGATGATTGCGATGTGGGTCACCTCTACATCACCACATCCGTGATGGCCAACGCTCCGGCACCCAGGCTTCGGTTTGCCTCCTCCAATTTTTCCCGGCTGGAGAGGACGCAGATGGGGCTCGATTTCAGGCCGGATTCCAATACTTCCAGAAGGGCATCGCGCGCGGCGGTGGGGGTGACGGCCAAGCGTGCCTGGTAGAAGGCTTCCCGCAACTCGGGTGTGACGCCCTGTAAATGACGGGCCAGCGCCTCACCGGTGGCTTCACTCGGGCGCAGGGGTTTTTCGTCGCCTTTTGCCGTTCCAATGATGGCCCGGTCAATATCCGCCTGTGACCATGCAGTTGACCGGACAAAGTCGGGCGTCCTGGCAAACACATCCAGCGTGCGCACCACATGCGGATCGCGGAACGAGGTCATGAAGAGGGTTCCTGAAAGGGGATTATAGGATATCCCTCCGCCGTAGGCATTTCCCTTGAGCCGGATCTCGGGCAGGAAATAGTCGAACCGGACCATGTGCGTACCGATGACGAGTGCCGCAGAACGGGGATCGGTCAGTTTCGGAGCCCGCATTCCCTGGGCGCAGTGTGCGACCTGAGTGGGAACGGCGAGGCCCTCGCGGGGTACCGCGATCTGAGATTTCAGATCTGAGATTTGAGATCCCCCGGGGAGGGGCATGGCCTGGATCCAGTCTTTCATGGCAGACTGGACGGCGGTGAAGGCCTTGTCGGAGCCGGTGAAGCTGAGGGTCAGTCGGTCGGGGGAAAGGATAAACGACCGGATGCGCTCGATGCGCTCCATGAGGGCTTCTGCCCTCGTGTCGAACTGGTCGCAGAGCGAGGCAGCGAGCGCCGCCTGGGGAATTCCGTGGCATTGCTCATCTAGGAGACCGACGGGGGTCAGGTATTGACCGGCATGGCATTGCGCATAGCTGAGTCCGTTTTCCAGGATATCGCTCCGGATGCCGGCGCGGTTTTGCGTGAGGATGTCATGGAGGCGTTCCCGGTCGCGGGGATCGACGGTAAAGACCAGATCCCTGAGTACGGCCAGCGCCTGATCGATTTGGTTGTCGAGCGCCTTGCAGGCGAAGCGCATGGTGAGCACCGGCTGGCCAAGAGGCCCGGCGTGGTGCTGGAACGACGGGGCGCAACTGATGCCGCCGGTGGAGGCCGCCATGCGTTGGGCGATGACTTCGTAATTCATTCCGGCTGCGCCTAGTTTAGTGATGGCATCGCTGTAATGCGGCAGATATTGCCAGAGATCGGCGGGGAGTCCCTCCAGATTCAGGCTGAAGTGAAGGTAGTTGATGCCGTTGGAGAAAACATCGGTCCGGAGCAACGGCACGGCCGTAATTTGAGATTTGAGATTTGAAATTTGAAATTCCACGACCGTGGTGGGGATATGGCGGGGCTTGGCTGGGAGATCGCACACCTTGAGCTGAGGGAGCAGGGCGATGAGTTCCGGGGAATTTGCCGTGCCGGCATCCTCCTCGATGGCGGCGGCTTCGTCGGCGATCTGCTGCATCTCGGCATCGTTCCGGCGGGCACGCTCCGCAGCCATGCGTTCGGCGAATGCCGCATCGGTCCGGGCCTGGCAGGTCTTGTCAGGGCTCAATACGGTGGTGAGCCGGTGCGGGTTGTTGACCAACTGTTCCATGATGAGGCGGGAGAACAGGCGGGGATCCGCTTCATAGCGTTTTCGACAGGCTTCAAGATGATGGCCCATATCCAGGAAGGTGAGCGGATCGGCCCCGAGTACCCAGGCGTTGAGCACATGGTTCATGGTATGAAGAGGGAACATGGATTGGATTTCCAGATAATGATAGGCGGTCTGCTGGAAGGCGGACTCAACCCATTCCCGTTTCAAGCCCTGATCGGCGATGGCTTTGAGGGAGGAGAGGACGAGTTGCTCGAAAGCGGCGGCTTTGTCAGGATCGCTTCCCTTGATTCCCACACTGAAGACGGATTCGTGGCCGAGATCCATGTCGCCGCAATCGAGGATGTCCTGTCCGAGTTTGGAATCCACCAGCGCCTTTTTAAGGGGGGCGGCTTCGTTTCCGAAAAGGACATAAGTCAGGACATGGCGGAGCACGGCCTGTTCGGGATCCAGGGCATTGCCGGTGAGCCAGTTCAGGGTGATGAATGTTTTTTCCGGCAGGGATTCATCCTGGGCGACCGGATAGGTGTCGACTGAGGAAGTGGGAGTGACCCAGCGAGGTTGGCGGGCCGGGACGGGAACCGCCGGTTGCCGGGTGTAGCCGGTCAGGCGGGGTTCCAGGAATTCCAGGGTGGTGTGGGTCGGGATATTCCCGTAGAAAAAGAACAGGGCATTTGAGGGATGATAGTGGGCTTCATAGAAGCGTTTGAACTGGTCAAAGGTCAGGTTGGGGATGGAGTCCGGATCACCGGCATAATTCAGGGCGTAAGGTGTGTCGGGAAGGAGGTGCTTGACCCAGGAATAGAAGAGCTTACTTTCCGGGCTCGAGAAAACGCCCTTCATTTCGTTGTAGACGATGCCGCTGACGGTGAGGGCGCCTGCGGGTTTTTCCGGGTCGGCGGGAGTGAGATGGTGGCCTTCGCGACGGAAGGTGTTTTCAGTGAGAAGCGGATGGAATACGGCGTCGAAATACACCTCGGCGAGGTTGAACAGGTCGCGCTCGACATTGCTGGAGACGGGGTAGTAGGTGCAGTCGGGGCCTGTCATGGCATTGATGAAGGTGGCCATGCTCGACTTCAGCATTTCGAAAAATGGTTCCCGGACGGGGAAGCGTTTCGAGCCGGCGAGGACGGAATGTTCGAGGATGTGGGGGGCGCCGGTATTGTCCGGGGCCGGGGTGGGGAAGCTGATGGAAAAGAGATTCTCGGTATCCTCGCAGTGCAGGTGCAGGGCGCGTGCTCCGCTTGCGGTATGTTCCAGTTCGATGGCTGTTCCGCGCAGGGCGGGAACCGGGGTGATTTTTCGGATGGTAAACCCATGGATCACTGCACCGGGGATCATGGGGGATTGAGTTTTTGACATGGTCTTCTCCAGACAGGTTTTTTGAAGGCGCCAAGATGGGACAAATGCGAGGTTGCGTCAATAGCCATCCTTCGCTCTGCGCCTGTCGGCTTGAGCTACGGATGGTCTTCGACCAAGAACTTGGTGCGCCTGGCAAGGATCGAACTTGCAACCTTCAGCTTCGGAGGCTGACGCTCTATCCAATTGAGCTACAGGCGCGAAAAGGCGTTACCAGTTATCAGTTATTGGTTGTTTGAACAAGCCCCAATAACCGATAACGCATAACACTTAATTATTTTTTGCCTCAAATTCCTTCATGAACGCGACAAGGGCGTCCACACCGGCTACAGGAAAGGCGTTGTAGATCGAGGCGCGGATGCCACCGACGTCCCGATGCCCCTTCAAGCCCTTCATGCCGAGTTTGGAGGCGTCCTTGATAAAGGTTTCCTCCAGCGCCTCGGTGGGCAGGCGGAAGGTGATATTCATGTCGGACCGGAATTCCTTGACCGCTGTTCCCTTGTAAAACGCACTGGAATCCAGGGCGGCGTAAATCTTGGCGGCCTTGTCCACATTCTGTTTGTAAAGGGCCTCGGGGCCGAGCTTGAGCATCCACCGCGTCACCAGCGACAGGATATAAATGCCAAAGGTCGGCGGAGTATTATACAGGGAATTTTCCTTGATGTAGGTCTGGTACTTCAGCATCGTCGGCACCTTGGCCGGAACACGATCCGCCAGATCCTTGCGCATCACCACCAGCGCCACGCCGGAGGGTCCGAGATTCTTCTGGGCTCCGGCATAAATCAACCCGAACTGGTTGATGTCGAAGGGGCGGGAAAGGATGTCGGACGACATATCAGCCACCAGCGGGGCGGCGGTCTTGGGGAACACCTTCCACTGCGAACCGCCAATTGTTTCATTGGAGGTGATATGGACATAGGCCGCACCCGGAGTGGCCTTGAGGTCTTCGTTTTTCGGCATCCGGGTCGGGATATCCTTGCCGGTATTGGCAATCACAGCGACATTGCCGACCAACTTGGCTTCCTTGATGGCCTTGCCTGCCCAGGCTCCGCTATCCACATAGTCGGCCGTCTGCCCGGCGCCGAGCAGATTCAGGGGAACCATGGCAAACTGCATGCTGGCACCGCCCTGAACGAACAGCACTGTGTAGTCATCGTTTAATTTCAGCAGTTTACGAAGGTTATCAATCGCCTCGGCGTGAACGGCATCATACTCCTTGCCGCGATGACTGTGTTCCATGATGGACATACCGGAACCCTTGAAATCCAGAAGTTCCTTCTGCGCCTCTTCCAGCACTTCAACGGGTAATACGGCGGGACCTGCACCAAAGTTGAAAACACGCGCCATGGGATATCCTTCTTTCTTTATAAACGTTGTTGGCACTTTATCAGTTGAGCCCAAATCTTCAATCTGAAATCTCGCAGGATTGACCGCCTTGGTATTTTTCCGTAGCATCACCTCTCAACAACTACCGAAGGGGAATTATGCGTTGTCCGCGATGCGGCCATGATGAAGACAAGGTCATTGACAGCCGGGCGTCACGTGGCGGGGAGGTTATCCGCCGCCGCCGGGTCTGCGACAGTTGCGGGCATCGCTTCACCACCCGCGAGGAAGTGGTCAAGGTGGCCCTGCACATCATCAAGCGCGACCAGCGTCATGAGGAACTCTCCCGCGAAAAACTCATTAACGGCGTTACCCGCGCCTGCGAGAAACGCCCCATCAGCATGGAGCAGATCGAGGCGCTTGTGGACAGCATCATCTCCGAACTTGAAAATGATTATGAACGGGAAGTTCCCAGTGAAGTCATCGGCGAAAAGGTGATGGAACGGCTGGAGAAGATTGATGAAGTCGCCTATGTCCGCTTCGCCTCGGTGTACCGCCGGTTCAAGGACGTCAACCAGTTTATCAACGCGATTCAGGGGATGGTGGCGCGCTGATGATCTGGCAGGATGATCCCGTCACTGAAACCGCACGCGCCCGTATTGCCGGGCACTTGATGGAGGATGTTCCCGCGTTGTGCGGCAATCCCGCGCTGGCTGCCCATGGCGCTCTGGCGGAGGCCGCCCAGGGCGTTGCTCTGTATCTGGATCAGATCGAAGTCATTCCGGAAGAACTGGATCTGCGCCAATCCCGGGATCTGCTTGCCCAGGCCCTCGCCGCATCGGGAGAAGCCGCCCTGGCCCGGCGTATCCGGCTCTTCGGAAACCGCATCATCTATCCCGCCACCTGGATTGCCTGCGGCCGGGAAACCGTCTGGGTGCTCGACACTCGGCAATTGATGGATCCCATGGATTTCGGCATGGAACTGATTCTCTTTGAGCGCATCCGCATCGTTTTGGCCACCTTCTCCGATGTGTGGGACGCCACCTCCGGCCAGGGATTCCTCGGACTCAAGGGGGTGGAGACTACCGCATCCCTCCTGCTTGGCCAGGCGGTCGCCGGCCGGACTACCCGCAACCTTACCGGGGAAATCAGGGGCTTGTGCGCCCGCCAACTCGATCAATTCCGAAAACAGCGCGCCTGGCAGACCACGCCGGCAATTCTGACTTTACTGGCATAGCAACAAAAGGAGAGACGACGATGATTTCACAAGACCGCATCCAGGCAGAACTGAAAAACACCCTGAACGAAACCAACTTTCCGGGTCTGGGAGAGCGCCAGCAGGGCAAGGTTCGCGAAAGTTACCTCCAGAAGGATCGCCGGGTCATCATCACCACTGACCGCGTATCGGCGTTCGACTGCATTATCGGAACCATTCCTTTCAAGGGTCAGGTACTGAACCAATTGGCGGCGTTCTGGTTCAACCTTACCAAGGATTTGGTTCCCAACCATGTCATTTCCATCCCGGATCCGAATGTCATGGTGGTTCACGAATGCGAACAACTTCCTCTTGAATTTATCGTCCGGGGCTACATCACGGGCGTGACCAAAACCTCGGCCTGGTACAACTACGAGCGGGGCGTCCGTTATTTCTGCGGGAACACCCTTCCTGAGGGCATGAAAAAGGACCAGAAACTCGCGTGCCCCATCCTGACGCCCACCACCAAGCACGAGAAACACGACCGCCCCATCTCCCGGGATGAGGCCATTCAGGAAGGGCTGATCGATGCGGCCACATTCGATGCGGCGGCGGAAATCTGCTTCAAGCTCTTTAACGCCGGCGTCAAACATGCGGCCGCGCAGGGACTCATTCTGGTGGATACGAAATATGAAATCGGGCGGCTCAACGGCAACCTGGTGGTGTCCGACGAAGTCCACACTCCAGACTCCTCCCGTTACTGGTTCGCAGACACCTATGAGGAACTCTTCAAGACAGGCAGGGAGCAGCGCAAGATTGATAAGGAATATGTCCGTGAATGGCTCGTTTCCCAGGGATTCCGGGGCGATGGCGTCCCGCCAGAACTGACTGAGGAAGTTCGTCTGGAAGCTGCCCGGCGCTATATTCAGGCATACGAGCAGGTTACCGGTCAGGAATTCAAGATTGTCGACGAACCCGTCGCCAGCCGGATCACCGAAAACCTGAGGAAAGCCGGGTGCCTGAAATAAGAGAGGGTTCAGGGTTCGGGGTTCAGGATTTTTGGGCCTGAACCCTGACCACTGAACCCTCTAACCGCGCGCTAGCAGGGCGTCGATCTGGTCCAGACAGATCTGGGACCAGGTTTCCATCCGGTCGAACATCCCCTTCAGCTCGGGCACGGTCTTGAAGCCAGATTCCGTGATGACGCCCTCCCGCTTGCTGACCTCTGCGGAGGGTGACCGCAACACGTGAATGACCCCCAGGTGCACACGTCCAACGGGGGTTAAATCGTCATTCAGCAACGCCACAACCTTATGCGTGTATCCCCGGGGAACAGCGACCTCCTCCTCCAACTCGCGGATCGCGGCACGGCCATAGATATCCGTCTCCAACAAGTCGAGATCCTCGTGATTGATGTGTCCGCCGATCCCCATCGACGCTTTGGCCACCAGCCGCTCCTCGCCCGACTTCTTGCCCCGCACATAGCACCAGATTTTGTTCTGGTGGCAGATCAGAAAATAGGGAATCAGCTGCTTCAAAGTCTCGTCCTGTTCCGCCTTGTGGCGCGGAACAAACCGGTAGTTCCGGGGGGCCAGCAATTCCGGAAGGTATTTGTCCGTATCCAGCGTCAACCCTTGAAACATTCCAATACGCTCAACAAGGCTCCGGTCAACCACCAATACTTCCTCAAGGTCTTTGTTCATGGGCGGGGATGCTAGCACAGCCCCGCCCGGGTCACAACCCGGAATGGCCATGGCCAGGAAACAATCTGGTCAAGCGAAACGGATTCACGATATAATCTGCCCATGTCTATGAGAACTGTTCATTCCTCGCCGCCTAACATCCTGATCGTGGATGACTCGCCCTCCACTCTTCAATTGTTGTCCGAAATCTTCAAGAAGGCGGGATACTCGACGCGGGCCGCACTCAGCGGCCGTCTGGCGCTTCAATCCCTCCACGCCTCGATTCCGGATCTTGTTCTTCTCGACATCACCATGCCGGATATCAGTGGATATGATATCTGCAAGGCGATGAAGGCCGACGAATCCCTGAAGGATATCCCGGTAATTTTCATCAGCGGCCACAGCCAGAATATTGATGTGGTCAAGGGGTTCTCCGCAGGCGGAGTGGATTTTGTAGCCAAACCGTTTGAAATTAATGAAGTCGTGGCCCGCGTAAAGACCCATCTCGAATTGCGCCAGCAGCAACATGCCCTGCAGAAAAGTTACGCCGAACTCAGGAGTCTGGAAGAAATGAGGGACAACCTCGTTCATATGATCGTCCACGACCTCCGCAACCCCCTCTGGAGCGCCAATATCCACCTGGAACAGATTCAGGGATTGGCAGACACCTCCCTCAACCCGCTCATTCAAAATCATGTAAACGAAGCTCTGACCGCCACCCACACCCTGATGGAAATGATCAACTCCATCCTGGACGTGAACCGCATGGAGGCCGGACTGATCCCCCTAAACCCCGGACCCTGCGATCTGATCCAGTTGATTCAGGACATCCTTCAAGCCTCCTTTCCCCTGATTAAATCAAGACGCCTCACGATCGAAAGCGAAGCCGAAAGCGTCGTTGTGATGGCTGACCTCACCCTGATCAAGCGCGTCATCCACAACCTGCTGAGTAACGCCATCAGCTTCACCCCGGAAACCGGCGGTGAAATCCTCTTTGGAATCAGCCGTCATGACGGAATGACCCGGGTCACAGTCAGAGATAACGGGCAGGGAATTCCCGCCGCCTATCACGAGAAGATTTTTGAAAAATTCTTCCAGATGAATAGCGCACTCAACGGGGGCCGCCATTCAACCGGCCTCGGCCTCACGTTCTGCAAACTGGCCGTGGAGTCCCATGGCGGCCATATCGGCGTGCAAAGCGAAGAGAAAAGGGGCAGCCTATTCTGGTTTGACCTCCCGGAAAACATTCCCAACGCCCCCCATCCCGGCGAATCAGCTTGATAAAAAGGGTCGCGTTGTCCAATTATACCCCCCCTGCAACCCCATTGCAGCACACTGGAGAGGTGGCAGAGTGGTTTAACGCGCCGGTCTTGAAAACCGGAGAGCCGCAAGGCTCCGGGGGTTCGAATCCCTCCCTCTCCGCCATCCTTCGCTCTGCGCC
>JBAXMJ010000111.1:0-8950 GCA_037134355.1 bacterium
ACTGAATTATGGGATTGGCTCCAATAGTTGCACTGGAAATCGGAACCTCGAAAGTCATCGCCCTGGTGGGCGAACTTCGGGAGGAAAACCACATTGTCATCACCGGCATGGGGGAACATAGTTCCTCCGGAGTCCGCAAAGGCGAGATGGTGGATTTCGAAAACGCCCGGATCTGCGTCAAGGAAGCGCTGGGCGCCGCTGAGGAAACCGCACAGGTCGCCATTCACCAGATTCATCTCGCCCTGTGCGGCGGCAATATCCAGAGTCTGGTGAACCGGGGAACCATTCCCATCACCAACACCAAGGAGGGCGTAACCCAGGACGATGTGGAGCAGGTGACGGAACTCGCCCGCTTAGTCACCCTGCCCCCCGACCGCCAGATGCTACACTCCATCGGGCAGATTTTTTATGTGGACGGCGAACGGGTGGCCCGACCGGATCATTTCGACTGCTCCACGCTGGCGCTCGACATGCTGTTGCTCCACGCCCAGAACAACCACCTGCGCAATACCGTCCGCCTGCTACGTAACGACCTGAATATTGATGTGGCGGATACCGCCTTCGGGGGACTCTGCTCCGCCCTCGCCGTGCTGACCCCCGAGCAGAAGGAAGGAGGCGTTTTGGTGATCGACCTCGGCGGAGGCACGACCACTTTTACCGCCTACGCAGGAGGGATTTTCGCCGCCGCTGGCGCATACGCCATCGGAGGAGATCACGTCACCAATGATATCGCGCTGGCCTTCAATATTCCCCGCTCCCAGGCTGAGCAACTGAAAAAAACGGAGGGGAGCGCCATTGCAGAGAATCTGGATACCCGTCAGCCCCGCATTGCATTGCCCGCCGAGGTCGGCTATCCCGGCCGTAATGTCAGTCTGTCCGGCCTCCAGACGGTCATCCACTTGCGCATGAGCGAAATTTTCCAACTGATCCTGCGGGATATCGAACGCAGAGGGATTGGCCACCAGATTGGCGCGGGCGTGGTTCTGACCGGTGGCGGTGCCCAGATGAAGGGACTGATCAAACTCGCCGAACGTATTTTCAGAACCCCCTGCATGGTGGGCCGGCCCATGGGTTTCAGTGGCCTGGCAGCGGCAACGGAAAAACCGGAGTGCTCCACCACAGCCGGATTACTGCGCTACGCATTCAAGAATGCAACCGGGGGACGCCGGCGTCGGCCGGTTCTGGAATCACTGATCAGCATGTTTACAGGACGTTGAAGCGGGAGATCATCAGGAATGAGAAGGGTTGAAAACACCATGACCACGGCACGCATCAGCGTGGTCGGAGTCGGCGGCGGCGGCAGCAATGCGGTTGACAGCATGGCGTCCCACTGGGAAAACGGCCCCTCCCTGATTGCCATCAACACCGACGGACAGGCCCTGAGCGCCACCCGGACCGCCACACGGCTTCAGATCGGCGAACCCCTGACGCGGGGAATGGGTACGGGCGGCGACGCCAAAATCGGGAAACTGGCGGCGGATGATGCCTTCGAGTCCCTGCAGGGATTGTTCCGGGGCATGGATCTTGTTTTTGTGGTCACGGCACTGGGCGGTGGCACCGGCACTGGTGCCGCTCCTGTCGTGGCACGTTCCGCTCATGAAACCGGAGCCCTGGTGATCGCCTTCGCCACGCTCCCCTTCCAGTTCGAGGGCGAGCGCCGCATGGCCCAGGCCCGGCAGGGCCTGATTGAATTGCAGGATCAGGCCGATGTGGTGATCGTGATCCCCAACCAGGCGCTCTTTGCCGCAGCAGGCCCCAACGCCACCGCCGGGGAAGCCTTCCGTCAGGCCGACTATTTCCTGGGCATGGGGGTTTTCGCCATCTGGAAATTGCTCACCCAACGCGGCATCATCAATCTCGATTTCGCCACCCTTCGGATGGTGGCGCGGTGCAGCGGAGGAACCAGCGTGTTCAGCTACGGCGAAGGCAAAGGCCCCACACGTGTCGCCGACGCGATTGAGGCCGCCCTCCACAGTCCCCTTCTGGATAACGGAAAAGCCCTGGCCGAATCGGAATCCATCCTGGTCAGCATCCTCGGCGGACCCGATATGGGGGTCCGCGAAGTGGAAAGCATCATGTCCGCCATTGAAGGCGTTGCGAGAAAAGAGGCCCACATCCACATGGGTACCGCCATTGACGACTCCTGGCAGGATACCCTCGCGATCACCCTCGTGGCATCCCGCTTCTGGCGCGGTGAGGATGAAGCCGATGACAGGACGCTCGCCGATCTCTCCGAAGAGGAGGGCGTAACCGTTACCACCGCAACCCCAAAGAAAAAAAAGAAAGGCGGAGCCACGCAACCCCAGCTGATCCTTGAAAGCATCAGCAAGGGCATTTTCAAGGATGTGGAACCTACCATTGTGGACGGCGAGGACATGGACGTCCCCACGTTCATCCGCCGTCGTATTTCCGTGGATAAATAATGAAACACATACTGATCCAATTCAAAGGAAACGAGAATCACACCCCGTTCATCCAATTCATCAAGTACGGCATCGCCGGGGTGCTTGCCACCCTCGTTCATATCACCCTGTTCTACTGGATGGCGCTGACCCTGTTCCCTGCCCTGAGCCAGGATGACAGGCTCGCCCACCACCTACATCTCGTTATCACCGAAGTCTCACAGGGAATCCGCGCCCGGAATGCCATGATCGACAACACCGTGGCCTTCCTCTTCTCCAACCTCACAGCCTATGTCATCAACATCCTGTGGGTCTTCGAACGCGGCCGACACCACCCCATTCTAGAGTTCCTGTTCTTCTACGGCGTCTCCGGTATCAGCATCGTGATCGGAAGCAGCCTGATGGGGTTCCTGATCCACAGTTACGGAATGACCACCACCACGGCGTTTCTGGCCAACATCGTGGTTTCCCTGCTGATTAATTTCTTCCTGCGCAAACACGTGATTTTCAAGGAGTAGAGCCTCCATGAACCCCGCCAGAAAACTCGCCGTGTGGCTTTCCACCGGGTTCGGACTGGGATACAGCCCCATTATTCCGGGAACCATCGGCTCCCTTCCCGGAATCCCTCTGGTCTGGGCCATACAATACGCGGGACGCGGGCTGGGCCATGAGGTCGCCTTTCACATCGCGGCCGCCACCGCGCTCGCCCTGCTTGCCATTCCCCTCTGTTCAGCCGGAGAACGGGCGGCAGGCCACAAGGATCCTCATTGCGTAGTCGCGGACGAATACCTGACCTTCCCCATCAGCATGATCGGGCTCCCCTTCTCCCCCCTCATGATCACCATCGCCTTCGTCACCAACCGCATCCTCGACATCCTCAAGCCCTGGCCCGCACGGCAAATCCAGGTGTTGCCCGGGGGCTGGGGAATCACCCTGGACGACGTGTTTTCAGCCACCTACAGCCTCGCGCTGAACCACCTCGCTCTCTGGGCTCTCACCCGCGCCGGCATTTAATGCTATCTGCTTGAACTCAGCACAACCCCTGTGCCATTATTCGTTGAATTTTTTTATCAGAAGAGTTTTTTCGATATAAGGACATAGTTATGCCTCATCGCGCGCCGGTCAATGTGCTTGTTGTCAACGCGGGAAGTTCATCCCTGAAATTCACGATGTACGCCATGGATCATGAGAAATTCCTGGCCCGCGGCATCGTGGAACGGATCGGGCTGAATGAACCGTTCCTGAAATATGAACGGCACGACGGAAAAAGCTTCAAGGAACAGGCCGCGGTTTCAACCCATGAGGAAGCCCTGGAACTCGTCTGCGCCAAGCTGGTGGACCCCGAGTTCGGAGTGCTGGCCAGCCTGATGGATGTCGAAGCCATCGGCCACCGCGTGGTTCATGGCGGTGAAAATTTCCACGATTCGGTCATCGTAACCAATGAAGTTAAAAACAATATCCGGGAATGCTCCAGCCTGGCACCCCTTCATAACCCGCCGAACCTGGGAGGAATCGAAGCTTGCGAACAGGTATTCGAGGATGTCCCCAATGTGGCCGTCTTCGACACAGCCTTTCATCATTCCATGCCGGCCTCATCCTATCTTTACGCCATTCCATATGATTACTATGAGAAATTCGGAATCCGCAAATACGGCTTCCACGGCACCTCGCACAAATTCGTCTCCTACGCCACCGCCGACCTGCTCGGCGCACCGCTCGGAGAACTGAAGCTGATTACCGCCCACCTCGGCAACGGCGCCAGCATCACCGCCGTCGAACGCGGCAATGTCCTGGACACCAGCATGGGGATGACCCCCCTTAACGGACTGGTCATGGGAACCCGCTGCGGCGACATTGATCCCGCCGTGGTTCTCTACCTCGCACGCCGCGGCATGACGCCCGATGACATTGACCGGTTGCTTAACAAATGCAGCGGCCTGCTCGGCGTTTCCGGAATCGGCAGCGGCGATATGCGCGACAATATCACCGCCTCCCAGGCCGGAAACATGCAGGCCCAGCGCGCCATCCGGATGTTCGTCCAGCGCCTCGTCAGCTACATCGGCTCCTACTTCACTATCCTGGGCGGGGCCGATGCGGTGGTCTTTACCGGCGGAATCGGCGAAAACAGCGTTTATATCCGGGAGCAGGTCATCTCAAAACTGGGCTGTCTCGGCTGTCACCTGGATCCCGAAAAAAACAGGCAAACCCTCGGAAAACCGGCCATCATCAGCACCAGCGATAGCAAATTGAAAGCCATCGTCATGCCCACGAATGAGGAACTCATGATCGCACGGGAGACCGTTCGACTCCTAACCATTCCCTCGAAGGCCATACCCAGAACCCAATCCTCAACCCCTTCTGCATAACCCAAACCCACACCTTGAAAGGCCGCCCGCATGTCACTTCTAGACTCCCTGATTCCCAAAGCCCGCGCCGCCCGCCGGACCCTCGTCCTCCCCGAAGGGCACGACCCACGCGTCATGCATGCGGCCGCCAAGATTGCCAGGCAGGGAATCGCCGCCCAAGTCATCGTTCTGGCAACCCCTGACGAGGCCATTCAATCCGGAGCCGGGATATCGTTCGCAGGGCTGCCCGTCACCGTTCTTAATATTTCGGACGCCCCTGACTTCGAACGCCTGGCTCAGGCTTTCTTTGAACTGCGCAAGAGCAAGGGACTGACCCTTGAGGCCGCCCGAAAAGCCCTTTTGGATCGCCTCTATTTCGGCAACATGATGGTCCGCCTCGGTCTGGCCGACGGCATGGTGGCCGGCAGTATCGCCTCAACTCCCGACATGGTTCGCGCCGCCTTCCAATGCGTCGGAACGGCACCCGGCATCAAAACTGGAAGCAGCTTTTTCGCCATGGAGCTGGCACAGAAAACCCTCTCCGGCGACTCAGTTCTGATCTTTGCGGATTGCGCCGTGAATCCGGATCCGACGGCCGAGCAACTCGTAGACATCGCCATAGCGACCATTTATTCCCACAAGGCGCTGATCGGCGGCCAGGCCCGTGTGGCCATGCTCTCCTTCTCAACAAAGGGAAGTGCCGCGCATCCGCTCGTGGACAAAGTCAGCAAAGCCACCGCACTCACCAAGGCACGCATCGCCGAACTCGGCCTGAATGCCGTGGTGGACGGCGAGCTCCAGATAGATTCCGCAATCGTTCCCGATGTAGCCGCTAAAAAATGCCCCGGCAGCCCGCTCAAAGGTAGCGCCAACATTCTGATTTTCCCGGACCTCCAGTCGGGTAACATCTCCTACAAAATCACGGAACGTCTGGCCGCAGCAATCGCTTATGGCCCGATCATGCAGGGCCTTGCCAAGCCGGTCAACGACCTCTCCCGCGGCTGCAGCGACGACGATATCGTCGGGGTTGCCGCCATCACGATCTGTCAATCCATCGGATAAAGAAACACCACAAATCTCTTCGAAAACTGTACCATTCGCTCCGTTATGCCCTATCGAATCATCATCCTGAACGGCGAGCAACGCGGAGAAAGACTCGAGGTTACCCCAGCCCCGCTGGTGATCGGGACAGAGGCAGGATGCCCACTGCGGGTCAGCGATCCCGGCTGCGGGGCAGCCCATGCAGAACTATCCCTGCGGGGCGGTGTGTTGTTCATCAAAAGCCTCGGCGAGACCTTTGCGGTTCGTGTCAATGAGACCCCTCTTCCCGAGAGTCGCCTGAAACACGGGGATGTCATTCAGATTGGAACCACCCGGTTTTTTATCCAGGAATTTACCGAGCCCGGCCTCTGGGACACTTTTTCAAGACAGAGAAATAAAAGAGTCTGGCTCATGATCGTGATTATCCTCCTGCTGGTGTCGGGAGGCGCTCTGCTCATCACCCGTTCCCAGCATGATGCGCCCGGAGAATGTCCCCGCCCTGCCCCGGTAACTGTTCTCCTTCCCGCTACTGACCCGTCGGTGCCTGACGACAGCATCGTGACCAATGTACCCCGGATCCGGATCGATCCCTCCGTCACCCTGACTACAAAGCCACCTGAACTGGTTGAAGCCACCATGCTTTTGAATAATCTGAAGATAAACCGGATCACTGAAACCCTGGATGCTGCCCGCATCGAACTGGAAATGGGCACCCAGTTTCTGCTGGAAAAACAGAAACCTGTGGTGACGCCGGCCCCGGAACCGCTTACCGCGCCTGAGTCCTCACTCCTAAAATGAAAGCAAACCCAGCCATGCGTGAAAAAATATCAGCCTGCATTCTGACATTTAATGAAGAACGCAAAATTGCCCGGTGCCTGGAAAGCCTCACCTGGTGCGATGAGATTATCGTACTGGACAGTTACAGCACCGACCGAACCATTGAGATTTGCCGGCAGTTCACCGACCAAGTCCATCAATGCGAATGGCGAGGCTATGTGGGACAACGAAACACAGTGCGGGAATATGCCACGCATCCCTGGGTCCTGTTCATGGATTCAGACGAAGAGGTGTCCCCCGCGCTCCGGGACGAAATTCTCGCTGAGTTTGAGAATCGCACCGGGAAGTTTATCGGCTACGAATTTCCGCGCCAGGTTTACTATCTCGGCCGATGGATCCGGCATGGGGAATGGTATCCCGATGTGAAACTGAGGCTCTTTAAAAAAGATTTCGGCCGCACCGAGGGTCAGGAACCCCACGACAAGGTCGTCGTCCGGGGCCCGGTTATGCGCCTGAAAAATCCAATCTGGCATTACACCTACGATGATCTCTCGGATCACATCAACACACTGAACCGTTTTTCAACCATTACGGCACAACACCGTTATGCCCAGGGCGAGAAATTTTTCTGGCTGGATATGCTGACGCATCCCTTCTTCCGGTTTTTCAAGGGTTATTTCCTGCGGAGCGGCTTCCTGGACGGTCGCCATGGCCTGGCCATCGCCATGATGGCCTCCTACGGAGCCTTCCTCAAGTATGCCAAGCAATGGGAACTGATTCTCAAGCACCGGGATCAGTACAAGGAGCTACCCGACCGCAACGAGATGAAGAAGGGGTATCAATAAGCGACACGGCATAAACCGTTGCCAGAGCCAGCAGGTAGATCATCGTTCCCAACCCCTCATGGATCAGGCCGTACCCAAACTCAGTCCTCAGGGTAGCCGTTGTGATGGCCACAATCCGGATCACATTGAACGCCAACCCGATGGCGGCCGCCATACCTACCTTCAGGATCACGCCAACCCAGGAAGCCCGGCGACGCAGAGCAATGACGAGGGCCAGAATCACTGACGACAGGAGAATGCCAAAACCGTTGCATTCAGTCGCAACGTTAAAAAACCCAGCCCCCTTCTCTGCCACCAGAATCACCTGGAACGGATCCGCCTCGACCACCATGTCGGCACGAATGCCCAGATTCGGCAGGATCCCGGCCGAAACCCGACCGGCGAGCAGACGAAGCCATTCATCAAACTGAGGCACCAGAATCAGAAGAGCCACCATGGCGCCAAACCCGGCCAGCGCTGGATAAAATGCGATCGTCCCCTTCCGTCCGAAGCAAAATGAAAGCAATGCCCCGACATTCAGGCACAGTCCCAGGACAGCCAGTGGCCACACCAGTGTGAAGGATGCCGCCGCCAGGGCCAGGCAGGATAATCCAAAGAGAAGTAACCCGTGGGTATTGATCACCGGCTTAAAGGAATGCGCCCGCGCTGCCGACCGGAACGCATCCCAAAACGCCACCCCCAACAGGACAAAAGCGTTCAACGCCTGGGTCGTCCGGGATCCCGCCTCCCACACTCCACCCACCAGCGGCCCGTACGCAATCACGGTGACCAGCAGAATAACGGATAGAAAAAAAACCGTCTCCGCATGATGACGCCGAAATTCCATTTTAATTACTCAAGCCTTGAAGCGGCGAGGGAATCCGTCCGCCACGACGCACAAATACAGCGCAGGAATGAGGACTCACCGGCATGACCGGCCCCCCGCCCAGCAACCCGCCAAAATCAACCGTCTCGCCAACCTTTTTTCCCGGGGCGGGAATCAGGCGCACCGCCGTGGTCTTCTTGTTGATCATGCCGATGGCCGCCTCGTCGGCAATAATCCCGCTGATCGTCTCGGGAGAGGTGTCGCCGCGAATGATCACCATGTCGAGCCCGACAGAACACACCGCCGTCATGGCCTCCAGTTTCTCAATCGTCAAGGCCCCCTCGGCCGCACGCAGCGCCATCGTCGCATCCTCGCTGACGGGAATGAAGGCACCGCTCATGCCGCCGGCATGACTGGTCGCCATGGCCCCGCCACGCTTGACGGCGTCGTTCAGGAGGGCCAACGCCGCCGTAGTGCCGGGCGAGCCGACCTTATCCAAGCCCAGGGCCTCAAGAATATCCGCCACCGAATCGCCCGGCGCCGGGGTGGGCGCGAGCGAGAGGTCAACGATGTTGAATGGCACACCCAGGCGGGTCGCACATTTCCGGCCCACCAGTTCACCGGCCCGGGTAATCTTGAAGGCCACCCGCTTGATCTCCTCAGCCACGGTCTGAAGATCCAGGTCACGCCCCATGGCCTGAACCACCGCCCGGATGGTTCCAGGCCCTGAAATCC
>JBAXMJ010000112.1:0-8914 GCA_037134355.1 bacterium
GCTTATGCGGCCTGAGATGCTAAAAATGAGGCTGAAAAAGTGCGAAAGATCACCAAGAGCAACTTCCTCATAAACCAATGCAGAAACATAGGTGTCATAAACTGCGGTCAAACTTGGCCAAAGCTCACGGGTGGCTTCCTGATGTCCCGCGACAAGCAAGTCCCGGCTTGGTCGTGCGGTAAAATAACTGACTACAGTAGTCTCCAAATACAGCTTCTGTTTCATGACGAAATAGTATCACGCCTGACGGCTTCCTCAAGCCGGATTGTCAGCTCACTCTTGACACTCCAAATTCAGAGATTATCAGAGACATAATGTCACGGGGCATGCGCAGCGGGTGAACCGTCGCTAGCTCCCGTTGGCTGACTGATCCCTGGTGTCCAATTCGTCCACATAGCGCTGTATCTCATACCTTGCGAGGTTAGAACTGTTGTCGGATGGAATCAAGCGCATGCCTTGCCAGATCAGGGATAAAATTTCTCAGCGAGATTCATCTCATTTGCCTGCCCGCTGCCTGAGCCGGCCACCGGGGCGCCACCCAAAATGGTGGGGCTACTCCTGTCGGCGACCAGTCCCGCCGGCAGTCTGGCCTTGATCCCAGGGCGCGCCGCCCGTGTTTCCCTGGAGGGCTGTCGATTGGTGGTGGTCATCCTCCCGCCAGATCCTGCCGCCGCAAAAGCCCGGGTATTGTCCCTCATTCAGGAAGGGTTCGTGCGTTTCATCTGCTGCCCCACGGTATACGCGATCGTGGCGGGGGGCGAAGAAGTTGCTGAGTTGCCGGTTGTTGAGTTGTTGAGGGAAGAACCGGTCGTGGCGGCGCCAGAGCCGGTCGTTCAGGTCGTGGTGCACGAGCCGCCGGTCATGGCGCCGGAAATGGTGCCGATTGAAGAGATACCGGTAACGCCGGTTATCGTGGCGCCATCGGGCCGATGATTTCGGCGGCGTAACCTTAATCGTCCGGCTTCTTACCGATAAAGCCCATCAGGAGGGATCCCAGAAAGGGTGGTCATCATCAAACATGGTCAGGATCGGGAACGAGGTTGCCCTCTCCTCCTCCGGCGGAACAAGTGACGACTATGGCCGGACCAGGGAGGCCTATGAGGATCTTGAAAAAGCCATCAACAAGGCCTTGGTGACCAGGGCAAATGTCCCATTTGAGGCAGAAATCCAGATTGAGTTGGAAGAATGACCCCCGTTGCGGGCAGGGGGTACAGTCATCAGGTCAACAACCGGAAGAACGGGAATCTTGAGGCTTTCCTGTCGAAGGTCATGGCCTCGCTGCAACCTGAGGACTGTGCCGTAAGGGCGATCAGCAGATCTGAAAGATCGGCATTCCCCTTCCGGCCCTCGTCCACCCATGCCTGAAGCACCGAGACCTTCTCGAACTCCAGGATCGTCATGTTTTTCAGCTCATCAAACGAATCCAGTATTTCCCTGCGGGACTTGTCATAGGCGCTCTCAAGGACCCATATGGTTTCAAGGACGACCAGCAGGGGGATGAAAAGGGATTCGCGAGCGACCTCCGCCTGCTTGAACCGGGCATACACGATCCGAGCCTGTTTCTCGTCGTCACGCACCAGGAACCGGACAAGGACGTTCGTGTCCAGGGCGATCATGGCATCTCACCCCTCATCCGCACGGCTATGGCCCGGTTCATCTCGGCAACGGTCCTGCCGGTCTGCCCCTGCCTATGGAGCTTCCCGAAAACCTGATCCACGGTCTTTGTCACGGGCTTCATCACGGCTTCAGTTTCACCGTGCATGACGAACGCGATCCTGTCGCCGGAATGAAGGTGCAGCAGTTCCCTCACCACCCTGGGGATCGTGATCTGCCCCTTGCTCGTTAATGTTGCCGTAGCCATGACTCTATCCTCCTTACTTATCAAGATGTCCTTACTATAGGGTAAGGGGCGTCCTGGGTCAATCCCCGTGAGGCACCGTCACCCACAATCCGGGTGGCAAGGTATCCAAAACATAATCACTCCCAAGCTTCCCTTCACCAATAATGTAGCCATGACGTGACGATAACACTGCATAGCTTCAGGTGTCTTATTCATTCTGCCAAAATCACGGCTCCATACATGATCGAACCCAATCAACAGCCCCAGCTGTGAGCAAGGTAGGGGTTGTGGCGGTCTTCCAAGGTGATGGAGGAACCATAATCATAGCAATTGACGTCTAACCGAGCCCGCTATGAACTGAAAGAGCCACGCCGTCCAGTCTTCCTTTGGGGGTTTCATGGCGACAATATCAGGCAAAGATGATCCAAATGCCAGCCCATTGAAGCCTTCTCAGACTATGTTCCGGGAATTGATTGTTCTCCCTTTAGGAATCACAAGAGCCCTTAGCTTGGTTAACCGGTCGGAGACCATCCGTAGCTCAAGCGTAGCGCCGAGCGAAGGATGGTGGAGCGGAAGAGGCTCGAACTCTCGACCCCCACGTTGCGAACGTGGTGCTCTACCAACTGAGCTACCGCCCCATAAAAAAGGAGCACTCCGTATACCTGATTAGGAAAACCCTGTAAAGCATGGAAATGCGCCTATCCCAACATCTTGTTCAACGACAGGATGGGCAATAGGACGGACAGGGTCACGAGCAGGACAAAAATCCCGATGCAGACGATGAGCACGGGCTCCAGCCAACTCAGCGTCCGGGTAACAAACCGGTTCCATTGATGTTGATAGGTGTTTCCCGCTGTATCCAGAAGTTTCTCCAGGGCACCACTGGCCTCTCCCGCCTGGATCCACGCCGGTAAGGACCCGGCCAGAGGAGGAATGCGCCGGATAGCGTCGGCCAGGCTGCTTCCATGCCGGACGGATTCGGCTTCCGTCTCCATCAGATGGGCCACCCAGGCACTTCCAGTTGAACGTCCTGCCAGCGACAACGCATCCACCAGACCTATCCCACCCTTCAACAGGATGGCAAGAGTCCGGGCGCATCGCAGATTCGCCACAATCACATACCCCCGCCCCACCAGCGGAATCTGGTACATCGCCTGATCCAACCGGCTCCGCAAGGCGGGCTCCGCCACCATCCGTCGCTTCAGCCAGGATCGTCCCACCAAAGCACCCAAAATCAAAACCGGAAGCCCCACCATCGCCACGCGACCGGCCAGCATCATGAACCGGGTCAACCAGGGCAGTGGAACACGAGACTGCTCGGTGATCACTGCGGCCGCCGCCGGCACAACAAATCCCAGCAAGCCCACCGCCACCAGCACAGCAAACCCCAGGATAATCGCGGGATAAATCAGCGCCGAAATAATCTTTTCGCGCAGGTGCTCCTGCTCCTCCACAAAAAACGCCAGGCGCTCCAGCATGCCTTCGAGATTTCCCGACTTCTCACCAACCTCCAGGATGGCCCGCTCATACGGCTTGAGTTGCGGAACCGCCGCGCCCAGGGATGCCGCCAGGGAGGCTCCCTCGCGAATCCGGTCGCGCACCCCCGCCAGCAGGGATGCGGACACACCGAGTTCCGGGGATTCCATCAGAATTTCCATCGCACCGACCATTGGCAACCCGGCGCCAAGCAGCACGCCTAGTTCGCGATAAAAGGCGACCCGGCTTTCGGCCCGGAAAGATGACTCGCGGCTTGTAAATAAGGCAGGTGCCCCAGATCCCTCCGAAGGAACAACCTCCCGGGGCAGGATTCCACGGGCTGTCAGTTTTTCGCGCGCCTCCTTGAGATCCTGAGCCTCAATCAATCCCCGTCGCACGCCACCCGAACTGTCAAACCCCTTGTATGAAAAAGTGCGCATGAGAAAACTTTACAACCCCAGGGCGTACACGATTTCAGAAAGGCTGGTTTCACCCGCAAGAATCTTCTCAACGCCATCATCCAGAAGGGTGCGGCGGGTTTCCTTCCCGGGCATGGAGCGCAAGTTCCGGGCCGCAGAAGCCCCGCCCCGGATCAACTCTTCAATCTCGCTGTCCACCAGCAGTAATTCATAAATACCCACGCGTCCCCGATAGCCGCCCAGACAGGCGGGGCATCCCGCCGGCTCATACACGGTCACCCCTTCCAAATGACGCCCTGCCGGCCCCAGTAGCGAGAGTTCACGGGCGGAAACGGGAACCGGTTTCCGGCAGGCCGGACAAAGACGCCGCACCAGGCGTTGCGCCAGCGTTCCCCGAAGCGCTGCAGCCAGAAGATAGGGCTCCACAGCCATATCCATCATCCGGATCACGGCACTGGCCGCATCATTCGTATGGAGGGTCGTAAACACCAGATGCCCGGTCAGGGACGCTCTGACGGCAATTTCTGCCGTTTCATTGTCACGGGTCTCCCCCACCAGGACAACATCCGGATCCTGGCGCAGAATGTGCCGGAGGCTCCGGGCAAAAGTCAGCCCGATCTTCGGCTTTACCTGCATCTGCCCGATATTCTGCAACTGGTATTCAATGGGATCCTCGATCGTAAGCACATTCCGGCCCTTAGTATCCAACTGCCCGATGGCCGCATACAGCGTCGTGGTTTTGCCGCTCCCGGTGGGACCGCAGACTATCACCAGTCCGTTCGCCACGTGAAGCAACGCATTGAATGATGTGAGCATTGAGCTAGGCATGCCGAGATCACTGAGCGACATGACCGAGGAATCCCGGTTGAGCAACCGGAGCACCACGCGCTCGCCTTCCGCGACAGGGACAGTGGAAACCCGGATATCAATCTCCCGTTCACCCACGCGAACCCGTGCCATGCCATCCTGCGGAAGACGCTTCTCGGCAATATCGAGATGTGCCATCACCTTGATCCGGGAAACCAGCGCACGCTCCATGTGTTTGGGCGGACTGGATTGTTCATAGAGGACACCATCCACCCGGTACCGCACCCTGAGCCGGGACAGAAACGGCTCCATATGAATATCGGAGGCCCGTGATTTGACCGCCTCCAGGAGAATCAGGTTGACCAATTGCGTAACCGGTGCCTCATCCGCCGTCTTGAGCAAATCATCCGAGCGGGAGTCATCGGGTCTTCCGGAAACCGCCGTATTCTGATCCAAGTCACGAAGGAAATCCCCGGGTGACTCGCGCCGGCTGAAATAGCAACTCTCAATGCACTTCAGAATAACTTCACGCGGGGCCACCACCGGGCGCAAATCGCCGCCGACCAGCAGGGCGATATCCTGATGTTTGTCCACCCCGGCGGGGTCGGCGGTCAGGAGACACAGTTCGCCCTCCAGACGAATGGGAAGAAGAGCATGCGACCGGGCCCACTCCACGGGGATTCCGCGAACCAGGGCGGGATCCAGCGCATCGTCCCCCACCTCCGCGCGAAACTCCACCCCGAATTCAAGCGCCAGGCTCCGGGCCGCCTCAATGCTATCCGCGGAAGTATCCATGGCTCCTCAAGGGCTTTCGGGAGGAATCGGACTCGTGACTGACACATCGGTATTGGTCACATTCAAGCCCGTCTTCCGGCTCCACAAATCCGTCGCGGCTTTCGCCGTTATCTCACTCGACATCACCCGGGGGGTAACAAAAATAATCAGGTTCGTCCTCTGCTTGCTCTCCACCGTATGGCGGAACAAAATTCCGATAATGGGAATGGAGCCAAGCAACGGGATTTTCCGGACAATATTCGAGCGATCCTCCCGGATTAATCCGCTAATAACGATCGTCCTGCCATCCGGCACCGTCACCGTCGTGGACACCTCGCGCTTCGCAATCGTGGGGGTATACTGCCCCGCCACGCCGGCATCGATAATCGCCTCAATGCTCGGGTTCAGCACCATGCTCACTTCATTGGAAGGGTTGATGTGGGGAGTCAGCTTCAGCTTGATCCCGACATCCATCCGCTCAATATTCTGGATCACATCGCGCGCCGTTCCGGATCCACCCTGGATCGTGGACTTGAGAACCGGAATGTTATCCACCACGCTGACGCTGGCTTCCTTGTTGTTCTGGGCGACGAGCGGGACACTCGACAGGATCTTGACCTTGCCCTTTTTCTGAAGCGCATTGATGTTGATCAACCCCGGATAACTCGCCACGACATTCCCGCTGCTGTCCAGCCGGTTCCCCTTGGCCACGCCCACCATGATTCCCCGGGGGAAAACCCCGTTCTGGATGACATCATTAATGCTGCCCGGATTGTCACTCAGGCGCGTGGCACCCTGAACGACCGAATCGCCCACCTTGGACGGGGCATTCAGTGCCGTCATTTCCACGCCCAGATCCAGCGAATCATCCGCACTGACTTCGGCAATAACAACCTCGATCAGAACCTGGCTCTGGATGCGGTCAAGTTCTCCGACCAAATCCCGGATCATCTGAAAATCCATGGACGAGGCATCGACCAGCAGGGCATTGTTGGCCGGACTGGCCTCCACGGAAAGCCGACGCCGTTCGCCGGCCTTCGGGGGATCCTTCCCAAGCGAGCGTTCCAGGAGGGCATTGAGGCTTTTGGCCGCTTCTTCCGCCGAGAGGTACTGCAGGAATATGGCATGAAGATTCCCGCGCCCGGCCGTGGATTCAACATCCACACTGGCCAGAATCCGCTTCACCTCGGAAATCGCTCCCGCCGGGCCGATCATAATAATGCTGTTGGACTGGGGTGAGGCGAGCATGACCAGGTCACTTCCGCTTCGGGTGGTAACCCCCTCCCGGATCATCACGCGCTGGCCGCTGGCCGCCTGATTGTACTGCTGGACGAATTCCGACGCACTGGCAAACTTCAGGAAAACAACATCACTCGTGGTCCCCGCGCCAGCCTTGTCGATCTCCGCAATCAACTGCTCGAAACGGATGATATTTTCAACCGTATCCGTCAGGATGATATGGTTTGACGACTCGAGGATGGTGGCTGAACCGCCCTTTTCGCGACCGGTCAGGCCGTCCAGAACTTTCCGCAAATCAGCCACATTCGTATTCCGGAGCCTTATAACACGGGTAATTAAGCCATTTCCCGAAATCCGACCGTTCTCGCCAACGACCGGGGCCGAGGGCATTACCCGAGCCGGCAACAGCACAATCCGGTTCACTTCAGGACCTTCCACAACGGCACACCCGATTGATTCCAGAATCCGGGTAAACAGGGAATAGGCTTCGGCCACCGGCACACGGGGCGCCATGATGGTCACCTGCCCCTTGACGGCTTCATCCACAATGAAACGACGCCCGGTCACTTCGCCGATTACTTTGACAAAGGTTCGGACGTCTACCTGACTGAAGGTGAAATTCAGGGTCGCCTGCGGCGAGGTGAGCGCAACCGGTTTATCCTCCTCGGCCGGGGACAACAGGGATCCCGTCAACACAACACCGAGCGCGGGAAGCACCCATCCCCATCGCCCCTTACTCAGGTGATTTCGTGGCCGTGATATCTCCATGAAATTCTCCGTCGTGGGGCGACCGATCACTTAATGATGCCCCGCTCCGAGGTCTCAATGAACTTGATGAGGCGTTCAATTTCGGGAACCATCGCGAATTCCGCACGCATCCGTTCCAGCGCCTGACGGGTGGACAACCCGTCGCGATAAATCACCTTGAACGCCTTCTTGATCAACGCCTGGGTCTCAGCAGGAACATTCAACCGCTGCAACTTGACGGAATTGATCCCGTGTACCCCGGCCGGCGCACCATCCACGAGCATAAAAGGTGGCACATCCTGAGTGATTTTGGTCATTCCGCCCACCATGGCAAACCCGCCAATTCGCGTAAACTGATGAATCCCGGTCATTCCGCCAATCACGACGTCATCTTCCACCAGAACATCCCCGGACAGGGACGCCCCGTTCGCCATAATCACCCGGTCGCCCACCTTGCAGCCATGCGCCACATGGCAATACGCCATGATATGGCACTGAGCGCCCACGCGGGTGACCTCGCCGTCCGCCGTACCCGAATTGACAGTCGCATATTCCCGAATCGTCGTGCGGGCACCCACCTCAACAAAGGTCGTGCCACCCTTGAATTTGAGATCCTGTGTCTGGCTCCCGACACTGGCAAACGGGAAAACCGTGCACTCCGCACCCAGGGTGGTATGACCATCCAGGAAGACCTGCGGCATGATCTTCGCCCGGTCACCGATTTTGACGTTCGGCCCCACGATGCTGTAAGGGCCGATTTCGACATCCACCCCCAACTGGGCGCCCTCATGAATAATGGCTGATGGATGAATCCTCGTCATGTACCCGCCTTTTGATCCGTCAGCATGCACATCAGATCGGCCTCAGACGCGACTTCGCCATCCACCATGCATCGGCCCTTGAACTTGGCCACGCGAGGTTTGAGGGTGGTGATTTCGATCTCGATGCGAAGCTGGTCGCCCGGCCGCACCACACGCCTGAACTTGGCATTGTCAATGGACATGAAAAACGGAACCCGCTCGCCCGCATTGGCGATCTTGTTGATGAGAATTCCGCCCGTCTGGGCCATGGCTTCAATCTGAAGCACTCCGGGCATCACCGGCACGCCCGGAAAATGACCCTGAAAAAACGGCTCATTCATGGTCACATTCTTGATGGCCACAATCTTCCGCTGCTCATCGCACTCGATCACCCGGTCCACCAGCAGGAACGGATACCGATGCGGCAAAAGTTTCATAATTTCCTGAATATCCATCGTGGCCATAGTCAACTCCCTTACGCTTGATTCATTAAAATCAGACCGCCGCCTGAAGCGCCTTCACCTTGTCCACACGCTCCCATGTAAAGGAATCGAGATGATCCGTGCGGCCGAAATGGCCGTAGGATGATGTCGCCTCGTAAATCGGGCGCAACAAGTCCAGCTGCTTGATGATTTCCGCCGGCTTGAGCCCGAACACCTCGCGCACCGCCTTGACAATCAGGGAATCCTTGATCGTGCCGGTACCAAAGGTGTCGACATGAACCGAAACCGGCTCCGCGTACCCGATGGCATAGGCCAACTGGATCTCGCAACGCCGGGCCAATCCCGCCGCCACGATATTCTTCGCCACAT
>JBAXMJ010000113.1:0-8900 GCA_037134355.1 bacterium
GCGTCATGCCGCCCCCCTCAATACCCTTTAAGCCCTCCACATTCGACAACTGATAGCGCTGCAGGAGGCCGGCATACTGGCTGAGGGGATGCCCGGTCATGTAAATCCCGAGCAGTTCCCGTTCGCCGGCCAGTAACTCGCTTTCTGACCACTTGTCGGTTTCAGGAAGAGCCTTGTCATCCGCCGTCACCTGGGGCTCCGACGCCATGAGGTCGAACAGGCTCGCCTGGCCGGATGCCTTGTCACGGGCAGCAGCACTGGCCCGGTTCAGGGCAAAATCAATTCCCGAAAAAAGCCGGGCCCGATCCACGCCCGGACTGTCAAAGGCACCACACCGGATCAGGCTTTCCATGACCTTCTTGTTAATCACCTGCCCCTGCAAGCGTTGGCAGAAATCCATCAGACCCTTGTAGGGGCCCCCGCGTTTCCGCTCCGCGACGATGTCCCGCGAGGCCCCTTCGCCCACATTCTTGATGCCGGCGAGGCCATACCGGACCGCCCCCTTGACGGGGCTGAACCGGACTTCACTGAAACTGATATGGGGCGGCAGCATCTCCAACCCGATGGCCCGGCATTCGGCGATAAAAACAGGGATTTTGTCGAGATTTCCCATTTCGCTCGACAGCAGGGCGGACATGAATTCCTCGGGATAATGAGTCTTCAGGTAGGCGGTCTGAAAAGCCACAACACTGTAGGCGGCACTGTGTGATTTATTGAATCCATAGCCTGCAAACTTTTCAATCAGGCTGAATATCTCTTCGGCTTTCCGGGCGGGAATGTGGTTCATCTTGGCGCACCCCTCCACGAACTTGGCACGCATCTTCGCCATTTCCTCGGCTTTTTTCTTGCCGATGGCCCGCCGCAGGTTGTCGCCCATGGCCAAGGTAAACCCGGCCAGGACGTTGGCGACACGCTGCACTTGCTCCTGATAGATCATGTAGCCGTAGGTGCCCTTGAGGATGGGTTCCATCAGGGGATGGGCGTACTCGATTTGTTCCGCGCCGTGTTTGCGTTTCGTAAAACTGTCAATGAACTCCATCGGGCCGGGCCGGTAGAGCGCGTTCATGGCGATCAGCTCTTCAATCACGGTGGGGCCGAGCTTCTTCAGGCTGTCCCGCATGCCGCCGCTTTCAAACTGGAACACTCCGACCGTGTCGCCACGCTGAAACAGCTCGAAGGTCGCCTTGTCATCCACCGGAATCGTATCAATATCCACCGTCTCGCCGCGGGTCTTCTGGATCAACTCCACCGCTTCCTGGATCACGGTGAGGGTCTTGAGACCCAGAAAATCCATCTTCAGCAACCCGATCTTTCCGATGGGATCCATGGCATACTGGGTAATGATCTGATCATCCTTATCCAGGGACAGCGGAACAATCTCGATGAGGGGTTTTTCGCCGATCACCACGCCAGCCGCATGGGTTCCGGCATTGCGCAGAAGCCCCTCGAGGATAAACCCGAAATCCAGGATGCGCTTGCAGTTGGCCTCGGTCTCGTAGGCTTTTTTGAAATCGGGGTTCTGCTCCAGCGCCTTGACCAGGGTGATCTTGGGATCCTCCGGGATCATCTTGGCAAGCCGGTCGCATTCGGAGAACGGCAACTCCATGACGCGCCCGAGGTCGCGGATGACAGTCTTGGCCCCCAGCGAGCCGAAGGTAATGATCTGGGCGCAATTCCCGCGGCCATACTTGTCTTTGACGTAGTCAATCACCTCGCCGCGCCGGGCCTGGCAAAAATCAATGTCGAAGTCCGGCGGCGAAACACGCTCAGGATTCAGGAACCGCTCAAAAATGAGGTCGTACCGGATCGGGTCAATCCCGGTAATCTCGAGCAAATAGGCCACCAGGCTTCCCGCGCCGGATCCACGACCCGGCCCCACCGGAATCCCCTTGGTCTTGGCGTAGCGGATGAAGTCCCACACCACGAGGAAATAGTTGATAAAGCCGGTCTTTTCAATGATGGACACCTCGTACTCGCAACGCGTGACGAGTTCGGTTTCGCGGGCATCACGCGGATGAGTGGGATCCTGAACCCCGTAGCGCTTCAACAGGCCCTTGCCGCAAAGTTCGATCAGGTAGTCCTTCTCGGACAACCCCGACGACACCGTGAACTTCGGGAAATGAAGCCCGGTAAAGTCGAACTCGAAATTGCAGCGTTCCGCAATGCGGAGCGTGTTGGTAATGGATTCGGGAATCTCGCGGAAGATCTGGGCCATTTCATCGCCGCTTTTGAAATAGAATTCCGAAGACGGATACTTCATGCGCTTGGGATCACTCAACACGGTCTGGGTCTGGAGACACAGCATCATCTCATGGGCATCGGCATGGTCCCGCTTGAGATAATGGACATCATTCGTCGCCACCAAACCCAACCCCAGCTTCTTCGCCAGCGCCACCAGCCCCTTGTTCGCCCGGCGTTGCTCGGGCATCAGGTGATCCTGAACCTCCAGGAAAAAATTATTCTTCCCGAAAATATCCGCATAGAGGCTTGCCAGGCGGAGCGCACCCGCCTCGTCATCGTCCAACAACTTGCCGGGCACCTCCCCTTTCAGGCAGGCCGACAGGCCGATCAGGCCACCGGAATATTTTGCAAGAATCTCGTGATCGATCCGGGGCTTGTAATAAAACCCCTCCAGATGCGCCGCACTGCTCAGGTGGACCAGATTATGGTAGCCCAGCTCATTTGTGGCTAAGAGCACCAGGTGATGGGCCTGCGACTTGGAGGCATTTTCGGCCTTCCGGTCGAACCGGCTCCCGCCGGTGATATACGCCTCGCACCCGATAATCGGCTTGACCCCCTTGGCCCGGGCCGCCTCATAAAACGGAACCGCCCCGTACATCACACCGTGGTCGGTAATGGCAATCGAAGGCATCCCCATATCCTGCGCCGCGCCTACCATGTCCTTGATACGGCAGGCTCCGTCCAGCATGCTATACTCGGAATGAACGTGGAGATGAACAAAGGGAGTCATGGACTATACATCCATCGCCATGGCGACTTCGGGACAGGTAAAGGGCGAATCGTATTTGGCACAGTTGATACAGCCCATATAGAGCTTATGCATCAGGGAGATCTTGGGTACCTCATGGAAGCCCATTTTCGCAAAAAAGCCGGGTGTAAAGGTCAGGCAGATAATCTGCGACGGATGGAGAATCCTGATCCGCTCGATCGCAGCTTCAACCAGAAGCCGCCCCACCCCGTGCTTCCGGAGTGATTTCTTCACCGATAGCGACTTCACCTCAACGGCGGGATGCCGGACATGTCCGATTTCTGGAAGAATGGACCACGATACCGTGCCCACAACCGCTCCTCTCGACTCGCATACAATAAACCGGTCAATGTTTTCGGCAATATCGGAAATGGGGCGCGGCAGCAGTTCTTTCGGATAAGCCTTGATCAGGCTGTAGATCCCCTCCGCATCGGTGAATCCTGCATTCCGGACAATGAATTTTGGTTTTCTTTTCACGCTCACCAGAATACCCTACCCAGCTTCCCCGTGCCAAGGAAAAGAAGGGATCGATAATCTGAAAACACAACCTGAATGTCTGGCCTGCATGTTCCGACAGGCCTTGAATACCGCCCGGGTGGCCACGCCAGACCCCGGGGCCCATACCGAAGTCCTGCGCCGGCTGGCACGGGTGCTGCCCACCCTGAACATGAACCGGTCGCCCGCCACCAATTCCCAGTCGGTCTACGATATCGTTTATGAGGTCACCGGTGTCCGGGATCCCTATGCCCAATCCAAAAAGGAAACCAACCAGGCGGCCCTGAACCTGCTCCCCGCGCTGGAATCCTCGATCCACCACTCCAGGGATCCCCTGAAAAGCGCCCTCCATCTTGCCGCCGCCGGCAACATCATCGACCTGGGAATCGGCCATTCCTTCGATCTCAAGAAGGATGTAAGACGAATCATGAAGCAACCCTTTGCCATTGACCACACTGCCCAATTCCGCAAGGAACTCCGTCGGGGCCGCACCCTCCTCTACCTGGCCGACAACTGCGGCGAAATCGTGTTCGACCGGGTTCTGGTGGAGCAACTTCTGGCTGCCGGACTCAAGGTCACCGTGGTGGTCAAATCCAGCCCCATTATCAATGATGCCACGATGGAGGATGCTGAGTTCGCCGGAATCACCGCCCTATGCCCCGTCATCGAAACAGGCTCCAATGACATCGGTGTAGGTTGGCGGAATGTCTCCAGAACCTTCCGCCGTCATGTGCGCGGGGCCGATATCCTCCTGGGCAAGGGACACGGCAATTTCGAGACTTGCGTCGGGAAACGCGGCAATTACTATTTCCTGCTTAAGGCAAAGTGCGATATCGTGGCCGCCGAACTGGGTGTCAAAATGGGCGCCACCGTTTTCAAACACGCCAAAACCTGTTAAGAGGGACGATTTATGATTACTGCACTGATTGTCGTTTTTATTCTGGCCTATACCGCCATTGCGCTTGAGCATCCGCTCAAGGTTAATAAAACGGCTTCCGCCCTGATAGGCGCCGGGCTCCTCTGGACACTCTATGCCCTGATGAGCGGTGACCACGAGGCCGTAAAGCACAATTTGAATGAATCCGTGGCGGCCACGGCCCAGATTGTCTTCTTCCTGATGGGAGCCATGACGATTGTCGAGGTGATCGATGCCCATAACGGTTTTTATGTCATCACCTCGCGAATCAAGACCGCTAAACTCACCTCATTGCTCTGGCTGGTGGGGTTTGTCAGCTTCTTTCTGAGCTCCATTCTCGATAACCTGACGACCACCATTGTCATGATCTCCCTAATGAAGCGATTGCTCGACCGGCATGATGACCGCCTCTTTTTTGCCGGCATCATTGTCATTGCCGCCAATGCCGGCGGAGCCTGGACCCCCATCGGCGATGTCACCACCACCATGCTGTGGATCGGTGGCCAGATCACCACGCTCAATATCATGAAAGGCGTTTTCCTCCCCTCCCTGGCCTGCCTTGTGGTGCCGTTGATCCTGTTGACCTTCACCCTCCGCGGCAAACTGGTCGTACCCCCGAAAAGCAGCGCCAGTGACAGCCTCATGCAGACAACCCCCTTTGAGCGATCCTTTATCTTCTGCCTGGGCATCGGGACCCTGGTCGCGGTGCCCCTGTTCAAGTCCGTGACTCATCTGCCCCCGTTCATGGGCATCCTCTTTGGTCTGGGCATCCTCTGGCTGGTGGGAGAGCTGCTTCACCGTAACAAGGAGGACGAATTCAAGCTGCACCTCACCCTGACGGCCGCGCTGAAGCGCATTGACATGAGTTGCATCGTTTTTTTTGTGGGAATTCTTCTGGCGGTGGCCTCTCTGGAACACACGCACATTCTCATCTCCCTCGCCGGGTGGCTCGACCGGACGGTCGGGCGCCAGGACATCATCGTCACCTTGATCGGCCTTGCCAGTGCCGTCGTCGATAACGTCCCCCTGGTTGCCGCCTCCATGGGAATGTACGACTTGGCGACCTACCCGCCTGACAGTTTTCTCTGGGGCTTCATGTCCTACTGCGCCGGCACCGGCGGATCGATTCTCATTATTGGCTCAGCCGCAGGCGTGGCGGCCATGGGGATGGAGAAGATTCACTTCTTCTGGTATGCGAAAAAAATCGGAGGGCTTGCGGCACTCGGATATTTTTCCGGAATTGCGGTGTATCTGCTTCAGAACGGGCTGTGCCATTGAGTTAGGACATTTGGCATGGATCGACTTACTTACTTTATACGGCGCCTGCTCCTGGTGATTCCGACCTTCATCGGGATCACCCTGGTGTGCTATGGCCTGGTCCAGGTCGTTCCGGGCGGCCCGGTGGAACAGGCCATCATGCAGATGAAGGGCATGGGAGGCGGCGAAGGAAAGCTCAGCAGCGGTGCCTCGGGCACCATTTCAACAGAGCAGCGGAAGGCACTGGAAAAGCATTTCGGGTTCGACAAGCCATTCCTGACGCGATACTGGAAATGGCTCGCCCACGACCGGCTCGGCATGCGCCAGGACTCCTTCAAATATCCCAACAAAACCGCCTGGCAACTCATCCGGGAACGGTTTCCCGTCTCCCTCATCTTCGGGCTCACGGGAATCGTACTGAGTTACCTCATTTGCATTCCGTTGGGAATCACCAAGGCGTTGCGAAACGGGGGAAAGTTCGACATGGCCTCCAGCGTGGTCATCCTGACCGGCTACGCCATTCCGGCCCTGGCGCTGGGCATGGTGCTTAAGATGGTGTTTTGCGGAACAGTCGACAGCCTGTGGGATGTCCTGCCCCTATCCGGATTCCATTCCGAGAACTATGCCACCCTGTCAGCCTGGGGCCAGATGGGCGATATTGCCTCGCACATGGCGCTCCCGGTGATGTGTTATGTCATCGGCGACTTTGCGGTGCTGACACTTCTCATGAAAAATTCCCTGCTGGAGCAGATCGGCAAGGACTATCTGCGCACCGTGCTGGCCAAAGGCGGCTCCGCCCGGCGCGCCATCTGGGGCCATGCCTTGCGCAACGCCCTGATTCCCATCGCCACCGGGATCGGGGGAATCCTGAGTGTCATGTTCGCAGGATCGGTGATTATTGAGCAGATCTTTGAAATTCCCGGTATGGGTCGACTCAGCCTGGAAGCGATTGTCGGCCGCGACTACCCTGTTTTCATGGGCATCCTCGCCCTCACGTCCATTCTCGGCCTTCTCGGTAACCTGATTTCCGATTTCTGCTATATTCTCATCGACCCCCGGATCAACTTTCACAAATAGGAGCGCTTATGATTATTGAACCTCATATTCATATGTATTCGCGGACAACGGATGACTACGTGGCCTTGTACAAGGCGGGAATCCGGGCTTGTGTGGAACCCTCATTCTGGATGGGCTGCAACCGCCGGTACGCCGGAACCTTTTTTGATTATTTCAACCTGATCCTGGAATTCGAGACCGTCCGGGCCCGCCGGTTCGGGATTGACCATTTCAGCGCCGTCTCGCTGAACCCGAAGGAGACGGAAGACCTCGCCCTGGCAAAGGACGTTATTGACGGCCTACCCCCATACCTCGACCACCCCCGCTGCGTGGCGCTCGGCGAAATCGGCTTTAACGCCATCACAATCAACGAGGAGAAGGCGTTTACCCGACAACTCCACATCGCCCATGAACGCCGGATGCCAGTGATCGTTCACCTGCCCCACGTGGACAAACTGCGGGGGACACACCGTACTCTGGACATCGTGAAGGCGGAGGGAATCAGCCCTGACATTGTGGTGATTGACCACAACACGGAAGAGACCATTGCCCTGTCGCGGGCGAGCGGCTGTTATTGCGGCATGACGGTCTACCCGATCTCCAAGCTCACTCCGGAGCGGGTCTCCGCCATCATCCGCCAATACGGAAGCGAGCGCATGATCGTTAACGGCTCCGCCGACTGGAGTGTTTCCGATCCGCTCAGCCTAATCAAGGTCGTGGCGCAACTCCGGCAGGACAACGTTCCCGAGACCGACATCCAACGGCTGACCTTCGACAACGCCATGTCCTTCTACAGCCACTCCCCCAACTGGAAACCCGACTTTACGATCCAGCCTCTCGATCCCCGCGAATTCCAGAGATAATTAGATTCCGATGCGCCAGGTGCAGGTAAAGGTTTTCCCGGGCTCCAACAGGATGATGCCTGGCTTTTGGAGCAGTTCGCCGTTATGGGTGGCGGGGTCGGCATAGCCGTACCACGGCTCAATACACACAAACGGAGCGCCGGGCTTGGCCCAAATGCCGAGGCTCGGATAGCCGGAGAATTCCATAGTCACCCGGCGCGCATGGCGGCGTGAACATAGGCTGATGCTGCGCGAATTCAACTTGAGGAAAATCAGGGCATCCCGGTCAAACATATTACTGCGTAGCGGAAGAACCCGCTGGTTCGAGAGAAGGCGCTCGGATTGATCCGATAGCAATCCGTTAGCATCGAGCAAATGAGCAACCAGCCGTTCCGGCTTTTCAAACTGAAGGGCGTAGTCCTCCACCTTGTCACCCGCCCCCCATTTCAAGGAAAACGCAGGGTGCTCCCCGATCGAAAATGGCATCACCACAGGTCCGGGATTGGTCACCTCGGTGGTGACCTCCACCCCGGCCTCCAACAGGCGGTAGTGGCGGAGCAGCGTAAAGTCAAACGGGTACTGCTTCCAGGTTTCCTTCGTTGCCTGAAGGCGGTACGACAGGGTGGACTCGGTGGCGGCCACGAGTTCGAAGTCCGTATCCCGGGCAAACCCGTGCGGCGTCGTGATCTCATACTTTTTCCCGTCATACAAATACCGCCCCTGAACCAGTTTCCCCACGATCGGAAACAGAAGCGGGGCGTGGCGGCCCCAGATTGCGGGATCTGCCTGCCACATGTATTCTGTGCCATCGGCGGCCTTGAGTCCGCACAATTCCGCCCCGTGCTGTTTGACGGTCACCGATAGAACAAAATTCCGGAGTGTTTTTTGCATGATGTCAGGCCTCACCCGAAAGTGGCTCCCTTGTGTCCCCAATGCGTGGCGGGCACGTCGGTAAAGGTCAGGTAGACCCGGTCGCCGGGGATAGTCATCCACGTCAGGAGCAGATCACACAACCGGGCGGAGAGTTTCGCATTGATCGGAGGTGTCAAGCCGCCGATGGCCCGGACATCGACATACGCGGCGGGGCCGCCCCTGCCGTCCAGCAGGAACGAACCGGACTCGCACGTCACCATCATATAGCGTTCGGGCTTACCGGTCACTTCCGACACCGCCAAGGAAACGGCGGCCAGAAAAAGGGTTCGTTTGTCGGCGGGTAATTCAACAGAGGACGAAATTTTAACAAGAGGCATTATCAAACTCCTTTCATTTAAAGGTTTCAGACTCCGGGCTTTAAGTTGGTCGGGGCGGTGGGATTTGAACCCACGACTTCCAACGCCCAAGGCTG
>JBAXMJ010000114.1:0-8691 GCA_037134355.1 bacterium
GTCACATCATTGATGATCCTGGCGCCGGCCTCCATCGCCAGCCCCGCCACGGCGGCCTTTCGCGTATCCACCGAAATCACCGGCGCATCCGTCCGCCCCGAAAACGCGTCACTCAAGGCCCGGATGACCGGTATGACCCGCGCGCACTCGTCTGCCTCCGACACCGGTGAGGCGCCCGGCCGAGTGGATTCACCACCGACATCCACGATATCGGCACCCTCCCGGGCTATAGCGAGCCCTCTCAAAACGGCAGACTCCGTTGACTGAAACTGCCCACCATCCGAAAATGAGTCCGGGGTCACATTCAAGATCCCCATGACCAACGGCCTCGCGCCTATCCGGAGCGTCCGGTCGCAGCATCGCCATACTAGATTCCCTGTGACCTCCATCATGCCACCGGAGGCGTCACGCCATCGGCCACTATGACAGGATCGGCCTTCACCGCTTCAGTCTCCGTCAGCGGCGGGCGTTCGCTCTCGGACAGGATCCGCCCCTGCGACATCAATTCTTCCACGTCACGGGCATCCAGAGTTTCCCGTTCGAGAAGCGCCTTGGTAATCAGCTCCAGCTTGTCCCGGTTTTTCTCAATGATCTCCCGGGCGTGTGTATAACTTTCCCGCAACAAATTACTGATATCGGCGTCAATTTTCCGGGCCGTATCCTCACTGTAATCCTGAGAACGGGAAATTTCCCGCCCGAGGAACATCAACTCCTCATGGTTACCGAATGTTTGCGGACCGAGGTTCTCGCTCATTCCCCAGTCGCACACCATCAACCGCGCCAGACGCGTCGCGTGTTTCAAATCGCTTCGGGCGCCCGAGGTGATATCACCGAACACCAGTTCTTCGGCCACGCGGCCGCCCATCATGGTGGCAAGAGTCCCTTTCAGCTTGCGCTTGCCCTCCATGTACCGGTCTTTTTCCGGGAGCTGCATCGTGGCACCCAGATACGCGGTGCCACGGGGAATAATGGTGATTTTGTGAAGCGGCTCACTCTCCTCCACCAAAAGCGTGACGAGGGCATGGCCGGTCTCGTGATAGGCGGTAATTTTCTTTTCCTTCTCGTCCAGGACACGACTGCGACGTTCCCTGCCCCAGCGGACCTTATCGCGCGCCTCTTCAAGATCGGGAAGTGTGACAGATTCTTTTCCGCCGCGGGCCGCCAGTAGCGCCGCCTCGTTCATCAGGTTCGCCAGATCGGCGCCGGAAAATCCCGGGGTTCCCCGCGCAATACGACGCAGTTCCACCGCAGGCGACAGCTTGATGCCGCGGGCATGAATCTGAAGAATCGCCTCACGCCCTTCGAGGGTGGGCAGGTCGATCACAATCTGACGGTCAAAACGGCCCGGCCGTTGTAGCGCCGGATCCAGCACATCGGGCCGGTTCGTCGCGGCAATAATGATGACGCCCTCCTGCGTGTCAAACCCGTCCATCTCCACCAGCAACGCGTTGAGGGTCTGCTCCCGCTCGTCGTGTCCGCCTCCGATGCCGGAAAACCGGCTGCGGCCCACGGCGTCGATTTCATCAATGAAAATAATACACGGAGCATTTTTCTTACCCTGCTCAAACATATCGCGGACACGCGAAGCGCCTACCCCGACAAACATTTCCACGAAGTCCGAGCCGCTGATATTGAAGAACGGCACATCTGCCTCACCGGCGATGGCCTTGGCCATAAGCGTTTTTCCCGTGCCGGGAGGCCCCATGAGCATGACTCCCTTGGGGATACGGCCGCCGAGTTTCTGGAACCGTTTGGGATCCTTCAGAAAATCGATGATCTCCTGAACTTCCTCCTTGGCCTCCTCGACGCCGGCCACATCCTTGAAGGTCACCTTATTCTTGTCGCGGTTCAGCATTTTCGCGCGGCTTTTTCCAAAGCTCATGGCGCCCTGCCCCATTCCCTTCATCTGGCGCGAGAACATAAACCAGAGCAGGCCCAGCAGGAGAAGAACCGGAAGAGCACTGGAGACAATCTGCCAGAAATACGGACTGTCGCGCCGGAACGCGAACTTCACGCCATGTTCGCGCAGCCACTTCGGCAGATCATCCGTCACCATCACATCCACCTTGAACTGTTTTGGTTTTCCCGTACGGGGATCAATCGTCTTCAGGGTGCCCTGGATGTATTGATTACCCGAGATTTCCGAGACGACTTCACACTCCGGGATTTCGCCCTTTTCCACGAGCGAGACAAAGTCGGGATTATAGGCCATGGGCACCGCGACCTGTTGCTCACCCTTATAGTATTGGTAAGCTAGAAGCATCAGGCTGAACACGGCAAACCACAGGAAAAGGCCACGCGGCGAAAATTTCGGAGGCGGGTTTAAATCATTTTTTTTTCTGGGCTCCCCGGGTAACGGTGTTGGCGGCGCCTTATTGATATTTGGTGATTCCATGATCGTCCTTTTTTTCAAAACTCAAACAAGCCTGTCATTCTAGAGGATGAAAGGCATTTTCGCAAATACTATGGGTGCGGCTCTGTTTTTAGTGGTGTCAGCGCCATTTTTTTGAATAATCAAGCACCCATGAATGAATCAGGACTAGAAACCATCGCGGCGATTGCCACAGCACCGGGAGAAGGCGCGGTGTCCATTGTGAGGGTTTCGGGCCCCGGAAGTCTGGTCATCGCTGATCGGATTTTTCGTGGTAAGGCACCCCTACCCTCGCTGAGACCCGGGGGTTCATTTTTACATGGCCTGATTGAGGGCACTGAGGGAGTGGCCGATGAGGTCATCCTCCTGATCTACAGGGCGCCACACAGTTATACGAGGGAAGATGCTGTTGAAATTCAGGGACACGGGGGCTCTGCTGCGGCGAAACGAATTCTTCGCGCCGTTCTGGATGCGGGAGCCCGGCTGGCTGAACCCGGAGAATTCACAAAACGGGCGTTTTTAAGCGGTCGAATCGATCTTGTTCAGGCGGAGGCCGTGCTGGATCTTATCCGGGCTCGGACCGATCGGTCCGCTCAGGCGGCATTGGAACAACTGAACGGGCGTCTAAGCGGAGCTTTCAACGCTCTTTACGATACTACGCTGGCCGCTTGCGGGGATCTTGAGGCAACGCTGGATTTCTCGGAGGACGAACTCCCAGCCACTTTAATGGTTGAGGTTTCTCTAAAACTGAAGAGTATCCGAGCAGAATTTAAACGACTTCTCGAATCCTGGGACGAAGGTCACGTGCTCAGAGACGGCGCCAGCGTGGCCATAGCGGGACGACCGAATGTTGGTAAATCGACCCTCCTGAATGCGCTACTCGGCAAGGAAAGGGCCATCGTTACCCCACTTGCCGGAACCACACGCGACATAATTGAGGAACAGATAACCATTGATGGCTATCCAGTCCGAATTAGCGACACTGCGGGCCTTCGCGATTCGTCGTGCCTGATCGAGCAAGACGGAATCCGTCGCGCCAGGGAGCTCGTTCTGCAATCAGACTTGATTCTTTACGTAGTTGATGGATCCCAGCCCTGCAACCAGGAAGACATGGATCAACTTAGAAGGCTTCAAAAGCATAAGACGATTATAGTCGTCAACAAATCCGACATATCGATAAATGACACCATAAGACCTCTTGCGTCCGACTGGTCAGTCCGATATATCAGCGCCGCTCGATCAGAGGGGTTGGAAGACCTCAAAAAAGGAATCATTGAGCATCTCGGTGTTCGGGAAGGTGTCCCCCATCATGCCGTCATATCCGAACGCCATCGCCATCTTCTGATTTCAGCACACAAGGATATCGTCGAAGCCGGGTTGATTCTCTCTCGAGCTGAAGCGGATCCGACTTTAGCGGCCTCACGGCTCAGAATGGCGCTTGAAACACTGGGGACAGTCACCGGCCGGATTTATCACGAGGAACTTCTCAACAACATCTTCAGCCGCTTCTGTATAGGGAAGTAATGGAATCATATCAAGTCATAGTAATCGGCGCCGGCCATGCTGGATGCGAGGCGGCTCTGGCAGCCGCTAGGATGGGCACCAAAACGGCACTGGTAACCCTGGACCGCACGGCTATTGCCAGAATGTCCTGTAATCCCTCCATCGGCGGGATAGCCAAGTCGCACATTGTTTGCGAGCTGGATGCCCTAGGCGGCGAGATGGGCAAAAACAGCGATTACACGGGAATCCAGTTCCGAACCCTGAACACGAAAAAAGGGCCCGCCGTTCAGGCGTTCCGAACCCAATGCGACAAACATGCCTATTCGAAGCGGATGCAGCGGGTAACCGAAACCGCCCGCAACCTTACAATCATTGAAACACTCGTTGAGGATCTGTGGATTGAAAATGGAGCCTTACGAGGTATTATTGCGTCTGACGGCTCCAAAATCGCGAGCAAAGCCGTTATTTTGACTACCGGCACCTTTCTCCGAGGGATGATTCATATCGGGAAACATGCGGTCCCAGGCGGAAGAAAAGGCGAACCGGCTGCGAACCAACTCAGCCTATCCCTTGAAAATCTCGGATTCAGACTCGGCCGACTGAAGACCGGAACACCTCCGCGGTTACACAAAGACAGCATTGATTGGATAATGACGTCCGAACAGCCGGGCGAAATTCCACCCCCGTTCTTTTCCTGCGAAATCAGCATGAACCAGCCTATGTTCCACGTGGAACAAAACTCAGGTGTCAGGGTTCAGGGGTCGGGGTTCAAGGAAGGAAATGCCGATATTCCCACTTCTGACTCCTGTATTCTACCTTCTGACACCTCTCCACTGTTCCACGTGGAACAATCGTGCATGCGCCCCTGGGAACCGGGATCTGATCAACTTCCCTGCCATATTACGCATACAACGCCCGAAACTCACCAGATTATCCGGGATAATCTTGATAAAAGCGCCTTATATGGCGGGGTGATCACGGGAGCGGGGGCGCGGTATTGTCCGTCCATCGAGGACAAGGTTGTGAAATTCGCGGACAAGGATGAGCATCATATCTTTCTGGAACCTGAAGGAAGAACCACTCCAGAGATCTATCCTAATGGAACTTCGAACAGCCTACCCGAGGATGTTCAGGTGGCCATGATTCATTCTATCCCCGGCCTGGAGAAGGCCGTGTTTACGAATCTGGCCTATGCAATTGAATACGACTACTCTGATCCGACCCAGTTAACCCACACCCTGGAATCCAAACTGGTGGAGCATCTTTATCTCGCGGGACAGATCAATGGCACCACGGGCTATGAGGAAGCTGCGGGGCAGGGGTTTGTGGCCGGGGTCAATGCCGTTCTAAAACTTCGGGGGGAGGCGCCTTTTGTGTTGGGGCGGGGTGACGCTTATATCGGTGTATTGATTGATGATCTTGTGACGAAGGGCACGAATGAGCCCTACCGGATGTTTACCTCGCGGGCAGAGCATCGTCTTCTGCTCCGTCAGGATAATGCGCTTTTCAGAATGCTCCCTTTTGCAAAGGCCATTGGGATTGTTCCTGAGCGCACTATTCACACTTTTGAGCGACTTCAGTCCGACATTAACGAGGAACTTCTTCGACTTGAGGCCACTCATCACGAAGGTCAGTCTTTGATGCAACACCTTCGCAGAACGGAAGTTACGTATAAAAATCTTCCTCGCTCTTCCATATCGGACCGTTTGGTCACTTCTCAGGTTGAGATTCTGGTTAAGTATGCCGGCTATATTGCCCGGGAGCAACAGCAGATTGAAAAGGCTCGATCCCTGGAGAATCAGAAGATCCCAGATTGGATTGATTACGATCAATTGAATGTCCTGCGTTTCGAGTGCCGCGAGAAGTTGAAACGAATTCGTCCCGAAACTCTGGGGCAGGCATCCCGAATCTCAGGCGTGACCCCGGCTGATCTCTCCATCCTGGCGGTGATCATGAAGCGAGGACGGTAGCGTCCCACAGGACACAGGTTTAAAGACTGAAGGCTGAAGACTGAAGACTGAAGGCTGAAGACTGAAGGTCAAAGGCCAATCGAGAAGCCCGGGATTATCGTAAATGACATCACGTGAAATTAAGCAAGATTATGAGATTTTCCTAACACCCTTCAGTCTTCAACCTTCCGCATTCAGTCTAGCCCCTCAGGGCTTTCCGGGATCGAGCTGGAGGCGTATAGAGAGAATTTTATCGCGCCCGAATGTCGTCTGCAATTTAGCCAGCATATCCTTCTGAATCCGGTGGAGTTCGCTCAGCCAGGGAGAGCTGTCCACGAAGATCGTCAGATTCTTGTTGGTCAAAATTCCAGGCCGAGTATGGGAGGCAATCACGTTGCCCACGGCCGTGGCCCATTGTTCCTCAAGGATTCCCATCTTGCACTGGTCATCCAATTTCACGGCCTTCAGCATGGTGCTGATCAGTTTTCCGATAGGGATCCCGCCATCAGCCATGGAGCCGGGCTGCTGCCTGGACTGGCGGGGAGATTTATAATAGGCCGCTGACATGGATCTGATATACCGTCATTCACCCTGCCTTGTCGAGCCGACAGGCACAAAAAACAAAACGGGCAGGGAAAATCCCTGCCCGTGTAGGCCTTGATCAGATGATCTTCGTGTTTACTCGCCTAGCTGCCAGCGGACAAAGCGCCGAAGGGTGAGCGTATCGCCCACTTCTTTGCCTTTGGCTTCAAGCAGTTTGGTCACGGAAATATCCGGCTCCTTGACAAAGCCCTGATCCACCAGGCAAACCTGCTCGTAGAACTTGCGGATTTTTCCATCCACAATCTTATCCACGATGTTGGCCGGCTTGCCCGTCACCTGCTTGGCGTAGATTTCCCGCTCTACCTTCAGGATATCGGCGGGAATCTCTGATGACACAAGGTACTTGGGATTGCACGCCGCAATATGAAGCGTGAGATCCTTGGACAAGGCCTGCACCACCGGGTTCGCGGCGGTGTCGCCTTTGCTGAACCCGAGTTCAAGCATGACGCCCAGTTTGCCGTTCAAGTGGATATAGGTTGCCACGAGCCCTGCGCCCTGAACCGTGTAGCGGACATTGCGCTTGGCCACCAGATTTTCGCCTATTTCAGCCACCTTTGCGGCCATTTCAGCCTTGGTGGTTTCGGTGATGGTGTTGTCGGCCATTCCCAGCGCCTTTTCCGCCATGACCTTGACGAACTTCTGGAAGTTCTCGTTCTTGGCCACAAAGTCGGTTTCGCTGTTGATCTCAATCAACGCCCCGACCTTACCATCGCCTGCGGCGGCAATCAGACCCTGATTGGCCGCACGGGTCGCCTTTTTGGCGGCAATCGCCACGCCGCGTTCGCGAAGCAGGCGGATCGCCGTATCCTTGTCACCGCCCGCTTCCACCAAGGCACGCTTGCATTCCATCATGCCGACATTGGTGGCTTCCCGTAATTCCTGAACCATTGCTGCTGTAATTTCAGCCATAATCAACTCCTCTATATCTTAGGCCTGAGCCGGGGCTTCTGGAGCCGCAGGAGCGGCTTCTGGGGTCACGGCATGGACAGGTGCGCGACGGCGTGGCGCGCGGTCACCACGGGGCTTGCGCGGGCCTGAAGGACGGGCCTCATCGCCACCGCTGACGCTTTGCTGGGCTTCACGCTTCTTGTTCTCCTCGACAGCGATCTTGGAGTATTCGGCAGCGCCCTTCTGGATTGAGACCGCCAAGGCATCGGCGATCAGCCGGATCCCGCGAATGGCATCATCATTGCCGGGAATCGGGTAATCAATAGGCTCGGGATCGGTATTTGTATCCACAATGGCAATCACCGGGATGTGGAGGCGATTGGCCTCGGCCACCGCAATCGATTCGCGGTTGATATCGATCACGAACATCGCGCCGGGCTTTTCCGTCATAGTGGCCATACCGGAAAAGTTTTTGCGCAGTCGCTCAAGTTCGTGGCGTAGCACGGCCACTTCCTTTTTAGGCATCTTGTCAAACGAACCGTCCTGCTCCATTTTCGTGATCTGGTGCATATACTTGATACGCTTGCGAATGGTCGCGCTATTGGTCAGGGTGCCTCCCAACCAGCGGGTGGTGACATAAGGCTGGCCGCAGGCCGTGGCGATATCCAGGGTGACTTGCTGGGCCTGCTTCTTGGTTCCGACAAACAGAATCGGACGGCCGCGCGCAGCGGTTTCGTAAACGAACTGCTTGGCTTTTTCAAGCTGCGAGAGAGTCTTGGTGAGATCGATGATGTGAATCCCGTTGCGCTTGTCGAAGACAAACGGCTTCATCTTGGGATTCCAACGTTTGGTCTGGTGACCGAAATGCAGACCCGCGTCGAGCAGATCCTTGACGGTAACGTCCGCCGGTACTTGAACAGTATCCATACTTGCCTCCATATATTAAGTCCCGCTTAAGCAGGACAATCCGCTTTGGCTGCGCCGGAGCGGCGCAACACTCGCTTCCGTCCGGACACTTTCCGAACTACAAGGCGGGGAATAATACGGATTTAGGATGAAGAGGCAAGGGCAAATTACACAATTTTGTGAATCCAACTCAGAACCCGGAGGCATCACTGAGAAAGAATTCGCGGTCGATGCGCGCGATGTCCCGTTCGGCATCATAATGAACCGTCATCCAGCGGACATCCTGATCGCGGCACAAGACCAGAACATTTCCGTATGAGGGATGGTGCGCACCGGCCTTCGGAGCCTCCTCCTGCCGGTCAAAGGCCCACTTGGGATCGGCCAAGAGAGCACCTTCCTCGGTCTTTCGCCCGTTTATGAGCGCGATCTAAATAATCGAGGATAAAGAGCTGGATTTTGGTCGAGATATGA
>JBAXMJ010000115.1:0-8610 GCA_037134355.1 bacterium
CCTTTCTTTTCAGTGGGAATCAAAGATCGCTAATTATTGTGCCGCAGATCGGGGACGAGGACAAACTCGGTAGACAGAATGCCTTCATCCGATATAATCAACCCCATCGAAAGGGTACCTGACTATGTTGACACTTCTTATATCGTTGTTGAGTATGGCGGTTTTGTGGGCCGGATTGCATTATGGATTTCACTGGTGGGCCTGGAGTGTGGTGCTCGCGCTTCTGGCTGGGTTGGGCATTCAGGTGGCGGTTACCTTTTACATCCGCCGCAAGATCACGGCACTCATGACGGGGATCCAGACCCGCATTACGGAGCGGACCACGGTGCTCCGGCGAAAGTATGAGCAACTCGGTAGTCGCGGCGGGAACATGAAATGGATCATGGATCAGGCGCGCAAGGATCAGGATGTCATGATGACTGAGGCGTTGGAATCCACCCGCCAGATGGAGCCTTATTGCAAATGGAGCTTCCTGCTGGATCGCCAGATCAATGCCATCCGGTTGCAATTCCTCTTCCAGTTGAAAAACTTCGAGGAAGTGGATCGCATTCTGCCCAAGACGATGCTGGGTGATCCCGTTCTGGTTTGCATGAAAATGTGCCGTCAGTACAAGCTAGGCCAGGAGGCGGAACTCAAGAAGACCTACGAGAAGTACCGGAAAAAATTCAAGCATGACGGGGCTCTGATCTATGCCACCTATTCCTGGATGCTGATGCGCAAGAAGCAGACCGAGGAGGCTATCAAGGTTCTGGTGGACGGCAAGACGGCCACGGACGACGAGGTTTTGGAAGCCAACTGGGAGCATGTGGCCAACGGTCGGGTGGGGCAATTCTCCAATGCCGCGCTGGGTGAGACCTGGTATGCCCTGTTGCTGGAGGAGCCCAAGCAACCGAAGCCCACCATGGTTCGGCAGTCGCGCCCCGGCGGCCCCCAGTGGCACCGCCGGTAGTGGGGGTTTTAATGGTTTCACTATTGTCCTTATATGATCTGGGTAGGGAGGCCTCTCCGAGGCCTCCGCGGACGGCTCGGAGAGCCCTCCCTACCCATGAGTTCATGTCTTGTCAATGATGAGATCATTCATAACTAATAAGGAGAATGACGATGAAGCTTGTTCAGGCGATATCGGGCATAATGGTCATGACGGTGTGCCGTCTCTCTTGGGCTGTGGGTCTCCCTTCCTTGCCCTACGCCGAGAACGCCCTGGAGCCGGTGATCTCGGCAAAGACCATGGGGTTTCATTACGGTAAGCACCACAAGGCCTATGTGGATACCCTCAACAAATTAATCGCGGTCTCCGAACTCGAGTCTCTGCCGCTCGAGGAAATCATTAACGTGACGGCGAAGGCAAAGGACAAGGATGGCGTGGCGATTTTCAATAACGCCGCCCAGACTTGGAATCACACCTTCTTCTGGGCCAGCATGAAGCCGAAAGGCGGCGGGAAGCCGGAGGGCGTACTGCTGGAGAAAATCAATCAATCCTTTGGAAGCTACGACCAGTTCCGGCAGGCTTTTTTGGACGCGGCCGTCGGGCAGTTCGGGAGCGGGTGGGTCTGGCTGGTGGTCGATGCGGGTGGCCTGAAGGTGATCAAGACTTCCAATGCCGACACGCCCGTGGCACATGGGCAAAAAGCGCTGATCACTTGTGATGTGTGGGAACACGCCTATTATCTCGATTATCAGAACCGGCGGAAAGATTTCGTGGTAGCCTTCTTGGATTACTTGGTGAATTGGGAATTTGCCGCCGCCCAGCTTGCGAAATAGCCCGGCCTGGCGGGCTGGTTGACAGCCTTGTGAAACTTTAGTCTCGATCCAGCTCTGTGAATTTTCTATAATCCGAACCTTGTTATGAGTTGAAAGCAACCGGGAGGCAAAATGAAGCGATTCATGGTGGTATGGGGTGTGACGTGGGCGGCGTTGGTTAGCTTTGTCTCGGCCGCTGAAACCAATCTTGTTGTGCTCAGGACGGTGGGGGGAGTTGATTCCGAACTGAAGGCGCGCATGGTGTCATGGGTGTCGTCCGCTATTTCTCCGGTGACGGATGGCGGGATTGCTGTTCCCCGAGCGCGAGCGGATAAGGGCCCGGTGGTTCTGATTTTGGTTGGCGAGTGTAAGCCTGATGATCTTCCCGCCTCCGGGACGAACGCGGTTGTTGTGGTGAATCTGAAGGCGCTGAAGCTGGATGATATGACGACTCCTGTCGCCCGGGAAACGTATGCGCGGCGTGTTGAAAAACTTGCCGTGGAAGGTGTGGCAATGCAGTTGGGCATGCCTCCCTGTCCGTTCCCGCGTTGCGCCCTTTACCAGCATGGGACAGTTCAGGAGCTAGACGAGAAAGCCAGGGGGTTGTGTCCGCCCTGCATGGGAAAACTCCCTGAGGTGATTGAGCGTTACCGGAACCGGTAAAATTCCGGCATGGGTGTGCTTCTTCGCTTGAGTTTTCTTCCTGCTGGGCATAATGTCCCTTCCATCAATTAGTTGCGGACGGATGGGGGCGTATGAGTTATTACAAAATCCTAGGCTTGCATGATGAGCCGTTCTCGACCAGCCCGGATCCTTCCTATTTTTTTCTCTCCTCCCAGCATAAGGCGGCACTGACCCGGCTACGGATTGCCCTCAACCTCAAGCGCGGGCTCAGCATCATTGTCGGGGACGTTGGAACCGGAAAGACCACGCTCAGTCGAAAATTGTCCCAAATCCTCAACGAGGAACAGGATGTTTGCTTCTACATGATTCTGAACCCTTATTTTAGAACCCAGAAACAGTTTCTGTCGCGACTGGTTGCGCTTTTCCATGCGCCCATGGATCCCAAAAAAAACTCCGGATTGGACTGTATTGAGGCTGTAGAACAATTTTTATACAAGACCGGGGTTCAGGAGAAGAAACGGGTGGTGTTGCTGATTGACGAGGCTCAGTTGCTGCCCCAATACGTTCTGGAGATTCTGCGGATTCTCCTGAATTACGAGACCAATGAGTTCAAGATTCTTCAACTGATTCTGGTCGGCCAGACAGAGATGGTGCCGGTACTGAGTAAAATGCCGAATTTCTGGGATCGAATTGCCCTGAAATGCGTTATCAACCCTCTGAATTTGGCCGAGACGACCGAAATGATCCATTTCCGGCTGCTGCAGGCTGGCTACCGTGGGGAAGGCTTGTTTACCAGTGAGGCCATCAGGCTGATTCATCAACATTCCCGTGGATACCCCCGCCAGATGTCCCTATTATGCCACAATTTACTCGAGATGCTGGTGATGAAGGACCGTACGGTGGTGGATGAGCCCCTGGTGCGTGAGGCCATGGCCGCCGAACTTCGCCCGCTTTCAGGGATTGTCGAAGCGGTTCCGATAGTGTATTAGTCTCTTTTTTGTGGCGGGGGGCAGGGCTTAGATGAGGCACACAATTCGATGACTCCAGAGGAAAAATTACTGGCTTTGATCCAGCAAGATAAGCGGCAGGTGGCAGCGCCTGTAGCGGCTCCCGTTGCCATGCCTGCGGCGACCCCTGTGGCGGTGCCTGTTACGATGCCTATGCCGGTTGTGGTACCCGTTTCGGCTTCGCCTCAGAATTCGGAACCTGCCCCCTTGCCTCAGCCCGTGAAAAAGCTGAAGCTGGCTGGGGCGGAAGAGAAGTCTGAAGTCAGTATTCAGAAGGTGGAAGTGCCCAGCGGCCGGTTGAAGAACACAAATCCAATCCAAGACGGCTCGGCAGGGACGCCTCGCCCTACCGAAATACAGGAGATTTCGCAAGGTAGGGCGAAGCCTCCGGCTGAGTCGGAAGTTTTTCAACAGTCGCCGAGTGAGCCGGAGATGGACTCCGAGGTCTATGGCTTAAAGTCCAAGGTTTCCTTATTTTCGGTTTCCATGTCGCCCCTCGCGATTCTGAATCGTGTCATGACAGTGCTGGTCATCGGTTTGATTGCAGTTGTTTTTTACAGCATTATGTCCATTCGGCCCGGAATTGCGCAGGATCTTAGCCGGCAGATTGAAGGGGCTGGAAGCCTTGCGGTGGTGCCCCAGACGATTGTGGCGGAAGAGATTCCCGCGCTGGATATCTATCTCGAGAAGGTTGGATCCAGAAGCCTGTTTGCCTCGAAGATGATTCCCAAGCCCGGGGATACTGTGGTGATTGAAAAGGCTGGAGCGCTCAAGGATTTGTCCTTGGTTGCCGTATCGATGGACTCTGCTTCGCCGGCCGATTCGATGGCGATTATCAAGAATAAGACGGATTCAAAAACCTATTTTGTGAAATTGGGTCAGACTGTTGGCAGCACGGATTACGTGCTGGATCGGGTGTTAGCCGACCGGATTGTTCTGAAGCAGAAGAAACTGGAATTTGAATTGAAGTGAGAAGGACATTCGCTATGAAATCGTTGCATATGATATGCCTGATTTTTCTATCTTTTGCAGTGGTCGCCTCCGCCCAGGTGCCGGTGCCTCCTGTAAAGCCACATTTGATCAGCGAATACAATTTGCCCGGATTGGACAAGAAAATCTCGCTCGACCTGCTTGATGCCATGGATGTGGTGGATCTTCTCAAGTTCCTGGCCGTAAAGGCCAATCTCAACATCATCATCGGGCGGGAAGTTTCCGGATCCTCCAAGCTCATGGTTAAGGATGTCTCCCTTGCCGACGCCTTTGAAATCGTCATGGCGGCTAACAGTCTCGCCTATCAGGTTCAGGGCAACATCCTCAAGGTCATGACCGACAAGGAATACCGCGAGCAATATGGCGAAAGCTTCTACGAGCGCAAGCAGGCTAAAATTATTGAGCTCAAATCCGCGCTTCCCAGCCGGATGGCCGCCATGCTTGAGAATATCAAGGGCACGCTGGGCAAGATTGTGTTTGATGACTCGACCGGAGCCCTGATTCTGATCGATACTCCGGAGAAGATCAGGGAGATGGAGCTTGTGATCAGCAAGGCTGAGATCCCCTCCGTCCAGCGCATTCTTCCAACCGTGACCACCAACTATGTGCTCCAGTATGCCAAAGTTGAGGAGGTCGAGCCCCAGATTACGGCGATGTTGACCAAGGAAAATGGGGTCGGGCAACTGCGAACCGACAAGCGGACCAAGACCCTCATCATCACCGACTGGCCGCATGTGGTCCAACGGATCGGCGATGTGGTCGCCCTGTTCGACCGCCCGCAAAAACAGGTCTTTATCGAGGCGAAGATTGTGCAGGTTCAGTTGACCGATTCCACCCGGCTGGGGGTGAACTGGGATTACCTGTTTCAGGGATTGGATCCCCGGTTTTCGTTGCGACCGGTGTCCAAGGTCTTTTCGCCTTCTGACTTGACCACGGGATCGGCGGCCGGTTTGGGGGGCGGCGTCACCTATCACACCATTGCTGCGGGTGCCAATTTGAACATGGTGGTGGAGGCTCTGGCCTCAATCGGCAAAACGAGACTGTTGCAGAATCCCCACATTGCGACCATGGATGGCAAAGAGGCGACGATCAAGGCGATTACGACTCAGCCTTACTCGGAGTTGCAATATGAAACCGGGAGTTCGAATGTTGTGGGGAAGACCTACAAGTTTGTTGATGTCGGGGTGTCGCTGGGCGTTACTCCTCGGATCAATGAACTAGGCTTCATTACCTGCGATATCCGTCCCGAAGTTAGTTCCGTATTGAGATGGTATGATGCCAATTCGGCCAGTACCGAGGGGAATTCCGGGGTTCCTGTGGTGAAAAAATCCTATGCTGAGACGAGTATCAGCGTGAAGGATGGGGTGACGATCATCATCGCCGGCATGATTGATGAAAATCAGACCAAAAAACGGACGCAGATCCCTTTCCTGGGAAGCATTCCTCTTCTAGGCGTGCTTTTTCGATACGATGAGACGATGATCGATAACGCCGAAACCATCGTTCTCCTGACCCCTCGGGTTGTGACAGGTGAAAAGTTCTTTGAGCGTGCCAAGGATATGAAAAAGCCCGTTAAAGGCGGTGCTGAAAACCCATTGGCCTCCGAAATCACGCCGTAAAAATGAGATTTTCTCCTTATCAGCGCGAATCAGCCTGCCCGCAAAGTTACGCCCGCCTGCATCGCTACGCGAAGCGTTGCGGGCAGGCAAAGCGTTGCAGGCGGGTGAAGATCAGTGAAGTCTTTCTTTGTTGTTTTCTCTTATCTTCACCCGCATTTGCCCAGGCTGACGCTGTAGCGGGGCAGATTGATTCAGCAACTTACCAGAGGGTGGTTGAGGAAAATCTGGATCTTCGCAAGGAACAGGCACGGCTTGAGGTTGAGGCGGGGTCGTTGCGTCGTAAGAACGCCGCCCTGTTGCTCGATATTCAGGATCTTGAGCGAAAGCGCGATCAGTTGACCGTGCTGGTTTCCCAGCTGAAAACTCCAGACGAAACCCGTGTTGAGATGACCCGTCTTCAGTCAGAAAAGCTCGTCCTTGTCCGTGAAATTGAACGCCTGCGCCAGGCGCTTACAGCCGTCGATGTCCCGCACTCCCAGAACCTGCCCGCGCCTGTGGTGGCGCCCGCATCGGGCTCGGATCTTTTTCGGAAGATCGAGAAGGAAAACGCCGACTTGCGCATCGAAGTGGCCCGGGCGCGAGAATCCGCCATGAATGAGTCCGTTGGCCGCGCAGTAGTCTCAAAAAACGAATCCTCTTTAAAGGAGCAGGTAGTGGAATTGTCCGGTCGGGTCAAGCAGGCTCTGCAGGATCTGGAGATCCTGCAGAAGCGCGAGGCCGCCTATAAGAAAGCCGTTGAAGAGCAGGCCAAGCGGGCCTTTGAGGCCGAGAAGAAGGCTGAAGATGTGAAGAGTGATGCGTTAAACGTGAAGAGTGAAGCGTCAGCGGTGAAACGTGAGATGTTAGGCGTGAAAAGTGAGTTGGCAGGGGCGAAGAGTGAGTTGGCGGAGATCAAGCGGAAGACCGAAGTGCCGGTGAGTGGCAGGGGCATTCAGACTGGAAGCGACGGGCAGAGTGTGGGTGTACTGATGACGGCGGCAGGGCGGTTGTTGGCGGAGAAGCGGATCGGGGAAGCTGAAAAACTTTATCTCAAGGCCTTGAAGCAGGAACCTAATAATCCTCTCGTGTGCTATAACATGGGCATTCTCTATGGGGATTACCTGAAGAACTCCGGGAAGGCTATCAAGTATTATCGCCGTTATCTTGACCTTTCGCCCAGAGCTCCCGATGCCGCCATTGTCCGCACCTGGATAATCGACCTCGAGACCCGCTTGCAGTGGTAGCAGAGGAGAAAATTATAAAGGATGAATGATGAATGATGAAGTCCGGAATTCATACTTCATAACTCATACTTCATAATTTTCTTCAATGAAGCGGGAAATCAAATTGATCATTCTGGTCTTTCTCCTCGTGGTGGGGCCTGCGGTGCTGCTTTCCCTGTTTGCGGGGCGAGTTCTCAATAGCTGGCAGATTGTCATCCAGAAACGCCTCGAGACTGATGCGGTCCGTGTGCTGGGGCAGGCGGTGGCGGCGTGGGAGGCGGAGCTGGCGGAAAACACCCCTCTCCCCAGCCCTCTCCCCCAAGGGGCGAGGGTGCAGAACGTTCAGGCCTTAAAGCTTCTCCCTCTCCCCTTGGGGGAGAGGGTTGGGGTGAGGGGTTCTTCTTTCCCCTGGATCGCGGGATTTTTCATCTTCACTCCCGGCGTTGGTCTTACTTATCCTCCGCCCGAATCAACTGGATCATCATTCATTCCTTCCTCCGTTGTATCCGAATCGGCCATCCGGGCCGCCACATTGCTCCAGAAGGCTGCCGTTTTGCGTGCCTCAGGAGAGACGAATGCGGCCCTTGGGTGCCTGGAAAAAGTGGCGAAGGAAGATTTAGCGCGGGATCCGGATGAGGGGTTTTATTATGACCTCATTGCCCTCAAACTAATGGCAGAACTGGAGCCAAGTGCCGCCGACACGGCGGCTACTACAGAAGAAAGGAAAATAAATTCTGTAGTAACCGGCGTCTCGCCGGTACGTGCCCTTGAGGAAGCCCGACGTCGTGTTCTGGCCCGGTATGATGATTTGGTTCCGCTCCAGCGCGATCTGATGGTGGAGTGGATTGAGAAGGCAGAAGGCGGAAGACTGAAGACTGAAGATGGAATGCAGGAGGCGGAATTCATCATTCATAATTCATCCTTCATAATTTCCTCCCAATGGCGTGAGCGGATGCGGGGGCGGGAGTTGACGGCGGCGGATAGGGAAAAACTTGCCGGGGAGATTGGCGGGCTGGTTCCCTCGTTACCAGAAAGCGGCTGGATCAAGGCCCGGATCGGTGCACAGGAGGCGCTTGTGGGGAGAAGGAAGGAGGGGGGGCAGGGTTCAGGGTTCAGGGGGGGCGGTGGTAAGGGAGACGTCATTGTTCTTCAGTTTGATGAGGTGAAGTTGAGGGAGCATTTGAACGAGTTATTTGCCCGGGTGGCGACGAATAGCGGGATTGCGGTTAGAATCAAGGAGCCAGACTCATCCGCCTTTCATCCTTCATCGCTCATTCTTCATACTTCTATGCTTCCGGCGCCGCTTGAATTTATCACTCTGGTTGCCACTCCTTCTGATCCACGGGCTTTTATTGCCAATGCCCGGCTTCAGAAGAGGCTGTATGGCTGGGGTGGGGGTCTGCTTATCATCAGCGTGGTGGCGGGGGC
>JBAXMJ010000116.1:0-8268 GCA_037134355.1 bacterium
TGAACGGAATATTTTCTATCCAGCGAACTCCCTCGCGTTCTGGAACATGCGCAGCCAGGGGCCTGCTTCGCCTTTAAAGAGCCCTTGCGGCTTCCAGGACAGTTGTACGGCTCGGAAGGCACGTTCAGGGTGGGGCATCATGATGGTGACACGGCCGTCCCTCGTGGTGACTCCCGTAAGCCCGCCGGGAGAACCGTTGGGGTTGACGGGGTATCGTTCCGCCAGCATTCCTGTATTGTCGACAAACCGTATGGCAGCCTGGTTTTGGTCGATTATTTTTTTCAGGGAACCTGTCCTGCTGAAATTAGTGAATCCCTCGCCATGGGCCACCGGGATGGGAATCCGGGAGCCCGCCATACCCGTCAAAAGGATTGATGACGAGGGCTGAATTTCCACGGTCGCATAACGGGCCTCGAACTGTTCAACCTTATTCCGTGTGAATTGAGGCCAGGCTTCCGCGCCGGGAATGATATCCTTGAGCAGGGACACCATCTGGCACCCGTTGCACACACCCAGCGTGAAGGTGTCGGGCCGGTGAAAGAAGGTTTGGAACATATCTTTCAGCCGCTCATTGAAGAGGATACTTCGCGCCCAGCCGGCGCCTGCGCCCAGTACATCGCCATACGAAAAACCACCGCAGGCGACCAATCCTGAAAAATTGGCCAGATTGACGCGGCCTGAGTGAAGATCCGTCATGTGGACATCCACGCTGGTGAATCCGGCCCGCTCGAAGGCAGCTCCCATTTCGATGTGCCCGTTGATACCCTGCTCCCGGAGAATGGCCATTTTGGGGCGATTCACGCTGATGGAGAAGGGACGGCACGGATCGTAGGTCAGGTGGAATGACAGACCGGGGTCGGATTCATCCTTTAGGGCGTCATATTCTTCTTGGACACACTCCGCGTTGTCCCGGCGTGACTGCATTTCGCAGGTCAGTTCGGACCAGACCCGTTTCAAGTCAGAGACCTTCGCCTGGTAAATGATCCTGTCACCCATTTCGAAGGTAAGTGTCTTGTCTTCGGATGGACTCCCGAGAATAAAGGCCAGATTTCCGATAGAGTGACGTTTCAGGATTTCATTCACCCGGGGAATGTCGCGGTCTGAAATCTGGATCACAGCACCCAATTCTTCCGAGAACAGAACGGCGAGCGGATCATCACCCAATTCATCGACTTGTACCCTCAGGCCATAGTGTGCTCCGAATGCCATTTCAGCCAGGGTGACGTACAGGCCGCCATCAGAGCGGTCATGATACGCCAGCAACAGGTTTTCAGAAATCAACTCCTGAATGGCGTTGAAGAAATTGACCACATCGGCGGGGGAGTCGAGATCTGGCGGCGTGGCACCCACCTGGTTGTAAACCTGTGCGAGGGCTGAGGCTCCGAGACGATTCCGGCCTTTCCCAAGGTCGAGAAGGATCAGGACTGAATCCGGAACAGGCTTCAGTTCGGCGGTTACGGTTCTCCGGACATCCCGGACGGGTGTAAAGGCACTCACGATAAGGCTCAGGGGCGAAATCTGGTGCTCCGTTTTCCCTTTGGAATCCTTCCAGGTGGTGCGCATGGACAGGGAATCTTTTCCGACCGGAATGGAGATTCCCAGTTGAGGACAGAGTTCGATTCCCACGGCCCGCACAGTATCAAAGATCGCGGCATCCTCGCCTTTTTCCCCGCAGGCGCACATCCAGTTGGCTGAAAGCTTAATGTTGCCGATGCTGCCGATCATGACGCCGGCAATGTTGGTGAGTGCTTCACCCACGGCCATTCTTCCAGACGCCGGTGGATTGAGCAGGGCGATGGGGGTACGTTCTCCCATGGACATGGCCTCACCCTCGAATCCTTCGAATGTTGCACAGGTCACGGCGGCGTCTGAGACAGGCGTCTGGTAGGGGCCGGTCATTTGATCCCGTGTCACCATTCCTGTTACCGACCGGTCTGTGATAGTAATAAGGAAGGTTTTATTTGCCACGGCGGGCAGGCGCAGTACCCGTTCCGCAGCCTCCTGAAGGTCGATGCCAGAACTGTCCAGCTCCGCATGAGTTTCATTTCGACGCGTAACTGACCGGAGCATTTTGGGCGGTTTCCCAAGGATAACCTGGAGGTCAATGCAGATCGGATCGTTCTTGAAGTGCGAATCGTGAAGGACGAGCCGCTTGTCTGCGGTGGCTTCCCCGATCACAGCGGCGGGGCAGCGTTCGCGCCGGCATAGTGCCATGAACCGGTCGAGATTTTCCGGGGCAACGGCTAAGACATAGCGTTCCTGAGCCTCGCAGCACCAGATTTCCATGGGACTCATGGAAAGTTCCTCGTTGTGAATTTTTCGAAGGTCAAATCGGCCGCCCGTTTCCGATACCAGTTCCGGACATCCGTTGGACAGTCCGCCAGCCCCGATATCGTGGATGCTGAGGATGGGATTGTCGTCATTGAGTGCGATGCAGCCATTGAGCACTTCCTGACAGCGTCGTTGGATTTCGGCGTTATCACGCTGGACGGAGTCGAAGTCCAGATTCTCGGCATTGCTGCCGCTCCCCATAGAGGAGGCCGCTCCTCCGCCCAGTCCGATACGCAGAGCCGGCCCGCCAATCTGGATGATGAAAGCGCCTTGAGTAATGGGTTTCTTGAGAACATGCTTCCGCTTGATGTTGCCCAGTCCGCCGGCGGTCATAATAGGCTTGTGGTACCCGCGGTAGCGGCCGTTGTGACAGTGTTCATAGGTTCGGAAAATGCCGGTTAACTGGGGGCGCCCGAATTCATTTCCAAACCGTGCGCCACCGAGTGGGCCATCGATCATAATGTCCAGAGGGGTGGCCAGCCGATCTGGGAATTCCGCGTATTCTTTTTCCCAGGGCATTATAAAGTCAGGAATGCGCAAGTTTGAGACCAGGAAGGCGGACAATCCTGCTTTCGGGCGACCTCCGATTCCGGTGGCACCTTCATCCCGGATTTCGCCACCGACTCCGGTCGCTGCGCCGGGATAGGGGGAAATGGCGGTTGGGTGGTTGTGTGTTTCCACCTTCATCAGGATGTCAATCTGTTCCGGTAAGCTGCCGTAATGGTTGGATCCGGTGGGGTGCGCCTCGTACCAGTTTCCGGGAAATCCCTCAATCACTGAAGAATTATCCTCGTAGGCGAGTAGAGTGCCCTGGGGATGAAGGCGATGGGTGTTCCGGATCATGTCGAAGAGGCTTGTTGTCTGGGGTTTGCCATCGATTACCCAGTCGGCCTTGAAAATCTTATGGCGACAGTGCTCGGAGTTGACCTGTCCGAACATGACGAGCTCAACATCCGTAGGGTTACGCTTAAGCTGCGTGAAGGCGTCGAATAGATATTGGATTTCCTCATCCGACAATGCGAGGCCGAGGGTGACGTTCGCCTGTTGCAATGCCGGCAATCCGCCCTTCAGGATGTCCACGGAGACTAGCGGGGCGGGGGGGATGTGCTGAAAAATGTCCGACAAATCTTCGTATACTCCTTCGGTCATCCTGTCATGGATCAGATGAAGGGCGGCGTGGAGCTGTGCGCGTCTTGCGGTCGTACCATCAGCCAGTTTGAGCCGAAACAAGGAGCCCCGTTCCACGCGGGGAATGGAGCCCAGTCCACAGTTGTGGAAGATGTCGGTTGCCTTGGAGGCCCAGGGGGAAAGGGTGCCCTTTCGAGGTGTCACAAAAAGGCCGTCGTGCAGGGTGGCAGGAATGCGGCAATCCGTGTCGAGAAGGGCCGCGACCCGGGGCCAAAGTTCTTCTGAAAAATCCGGCGCAGTTTCGACGATGAATACCGAGTGGGCTTCAAGGGAGGTGATTTTCAGGCCGGGTAGTTCCGTGGCGAATTGTTTGGTAAGGCTGTTTAGCCGGAAGGCGGAATATAGGGGCCCTCCCTTGAAAAGAATGAGGGTTGATGCGCTCATGACGGGTTTGTTGCTTTATTGGTGATCAGGGGTTTGGGTTGCTGGTTGTAGACTTTCGAGTAAGGGGGCACAGAATGCGTGAGCCAGACATTGCCGCCGATTTCCGACCCGGTGCCGATTGTGGTTTCGCCCCCAAGAATGGTGGCGCCGGCGTAAATGGTGACATCGTCTTCCACATTCGGATGACGCTTGACCCCTTTGATCGGATTGCCGTCCTTATCCTTCGGGAAACTAAGTGCTCCGAGCGTGACGCCCTGGTAGAGTTTCACACGTTTTCCGATAGTACTGGTTTCGCCGATCACGACGCCGGTTCCATGGTCAATGAAAAATCCGGGGCCTATGGTGGCGCCGGGGTGGATATCAATGCCGGTTTGAGAATGGGCATGTTCAGACATGATACGGGGAATCAAGGGAACTTGCTCCTTATAGAGAACATGGGCGATGCGGTGCACCATAATAGCCTGAATGCCGGGGTAGCTCATCACGACTTCCATGATGGAGCGTGCCGCAGGATCCCCCTCGTAGGCGGCGAGGATATCTTTTTGGAGTGTTTTTTTGATGTCGAGAAGCGAGGTTATAAGCGTTGAAGTGGCACGGACGGCCTTCTCGCTGCAATCACCGCAATTCTTGCACTTTTCAAATACACATTGGTACCGGAAGGCATGTTCGATTTGTTTTCGGAGAACCGCCGCCACGGACTCAAGGCGCGATTCAATAAATTCCTGCATCTGCTCCGTCGGCATGGATTCATGGCCGTGGCAGCCTGGAAAAAGGACGGCGAGCAGGTCATCCAGAACCTGGTAGATTGTTTTTCGCCCGGCTAATTGGAACCCCTTGGCTGTGCTCGTGGAGAAGGAGCAGGCTTCGCAGGCATTCAGTGTTCCGGCGATCGCCTTGACGTTGATTTCGGTGAGTGCTGTTTTTTTCATGGGTTGCTCCGTGTAGGGACAGGCAAGGTCATGGCCTTGCGATATTGACCAGGATCCTTTCGGCGCCCAGGTTCCGGAACCCGGCCTTCACTAGTAATCGGCTTAGCGGCCTTTCCGTCAGTGGAATGATTTGTTTGACCAGGATGTTATCCGCCCGGCACAGGCTCAGGAAATCCCGCCAGGTGGCCAGATGGATGTTAGGCGTGTTGTACCATTCAAAGGGCAGTTCCTCGGTTTTGGGCATGCGACCAGTCAGGCCAAGCATCATGCGGTTATGCCAGTTTGCAAAATTGGGGAAGCTGACGATTCCCTCGCGTGCCACCCTTAGCATCTCATGAAGCACTTCGCGTGGGCGTCTGACGACCTGAAGGGTCTGGCTGAGGACGACATAATCATAGGATTGGTCGGGGATCATGGAGAGATTCTCGTCGATATCGCCTTGAAACACGTCGAGGTGTTTACCCATGGCCGCGATCAGATGATGGAGGTCAATGTCGACCCCCATCCCGCGTGTTGTCCGATTGACGGAGAGCAAGGACAGCAGATCCCCATCACCGCAACCGAGGTCGAGAACCCGTGATCCGGGTTCGATCAGGTTGGCAATCAGGTCGTAGTCCTCGCGTTTCACTGACACGGCGGCGGGCTTCGGGTTAGCGCAGCCGCCGAGAAACGTGCAGATGATTTGGGACATATTTTCGATATCCACGAGAAAGGCGTCGTGTCCATAGGGTGCCTTGAGCAGGCAGTAGGAGACTGGTTTTCCGATGTGGACAAGGGCAGAGGCGATTTCCAGGGACTGCTCAGGCGGAAAAAGCCAGTCGGAACTGAGTGCCACAACCAGGAAGCGGGCCTTTACATGCTTGAAAGCCGATTTCAAGTCGCCGTACTGTTCCACCAGGTCATAACTGTCCATGGCGTGCGTGATGTGGAGGTAGGAGTTGGAGTCGAACCGTTCCACAAATTTCTCGCCCTGATGCTGGAGATAGCTTTCCACTTCAAAGCGGGTGCTGAAGCGTTCCTCGGGGGCTAGTTTCTTTTTCTTCCGGCCGAACTTGGCCGCCATGCTTTCGGGCGACAGGTAAGTGATATGGCCGATCATGCGTGCGGCGGCCAGGCCATCTTTCGGGAGTTTTCCCGTCCCATAGTAATTGCCGCCAGACCAACCGGGATCACTCGTGATAACTTCGCGCCCCACGATATCGAAGGCCAGTGCCTGGGCTGAGAGCGAGGCGGCGGAGGCGACGCACACACAGTGATCCGGAACATCCGGATACCGGATACTCCATTCGAGCACGAGCATTCCGCCGAATGAGCCGCCTATTACGGCGTGCAGCTTGGCAATCCCGATGTGGCGCAGTAGCAGGTATTGCGCGTGGACAATATCGCCGATGGTGATAGCGGGAAATTCGGCGCCGTAGGGCAAGCTGGTCGCAGGATTGATGGAAGAGGGACCTGTGGTCCCTTTGCACCCGCCGAGGATATTCGCACAGATCACGTGAAAGCGGTTGGTGTCGAGCCCCTTGCCAGGGCCGATCATGTCGTCCCACCAGCCTGGCGATTTGTCGGTGGGGGAATGGTATCCGGCGGCATGGGCATCGCCTGTGAGGGCATGGCAGAGAAAGACAACATTATCCCGCGCCTCATTTAAGGTGCCATAAGATTCGTAAGCGATCGTTAATTCGGGAAGAATGCCCCCGTTTTCGAGCTTGAGTCCGCCCAATGGGAGCGGAATCGTCACAAGGCGGGTTTCGACCAGGCCGACCGATTGTTCAAAATTCGTTGTGTTCATGCTGTCCGATATCTTCGTGAAATCCTTTTTCTAGAGGGCGGCGGGGAAAAAGTCAATCGTGAGAGACGAGTTTCCTGATCAATCCACTTCAGGTAGGCAGGAAGCCCCCCCTCGATGGTGATGACCATGACTTCCGGAACTTCGTAAGAATGATGGACGCGGATGAACTGGATCAGTGCCGCTACCCGGGTGGTGCGGGTCTTGCAGGATAATCGAAATTCCCGCTCCGACTCAATTTTCCCGCGCCATCGGTACACACTCCGGATTGGCCAGAACTGGACACAGGCAGCCAAGCCGGCGCAGGCAATGGCGTCAGCCATCTTGATGGCGTCTTTCTCCGTTGCGACCGTGGTTGTGACCTCACTGATTTTTGATTTCGGCATAATCGCTAAGGTATCGAATTGTAAGTCCCTCATGCAAGGGGGAAGGCAAGCTTCTGGTTTTTGAAAAGGCGAGTGGTGGACAGGAGGGGAAGATGTTTTTCATTGCGATTAAAGAGGGAGATTTGTAAAAACTGCTGTGCCGGATATTTGAGTGCGAAAATAATGCAAATGAAGGACAAGTCAGACTCGAGTCGCTAAACTCCTCCTCTCTCTTATGAAAACAATCACAGCAGCGTTCTTCAATCAAGGTGACTCGCTTTGCCAAGGCAACATGATTGACTATGTCTATGCAAAGGGCCGTCGTCAACAGGTGGCAGACATGACAGACTTGTTCCCCGTCGTAATTTCCAGCAGGAATTTTTTGGAACACGCCGACAAGTTGGCCGGTGTGGAGGCGATCTTTTCCACCTGGGGAATGCCGGAGCTGACGCCTGCGGAACTGGATCGCCTGCCTGCTCTGCGCGCAGTGTTCTATGCGGCGGGTTCGGTCAAGGGATTCGCAAAACCGCTTCTGAAGCGGCATGTTGCGGTGTGCAGTTCATGGAGTGCTAACGCGGTGTCTGTCGCTGAGTTCTGCCTGGGGCAAGTGCTTTTGGCGTGCAAAGGATACTTTCGAAACACGCTGGATTGCCGGAGCCCTGAGGGGAACCGGAAGGATGTGGCGTTTTATGGCCGGGGTGTGTATGGCGAGACAATTGCGATTATCGGTGCCGGGCAGGTCGGGCGCTGTCTTATTGAACTGCTCCGGCCGTTTCGTCTGAAAATACTGGTGGTGGATCCTTATCTTTCCGAGACCGAGGCGAATGACCTGCATGTGCAGAAGGTCACAATGGAGGAGGCCTTCCGAGAGGCGTATGTCGTCAGCAACCATCTGCCGGATCTTCCCTCGCTCCAAAAGGTGTTGGATGGGAAACACTTCGAATCCATGCGGTCCGGATCGACATTCATCAACACCGGCCGGGGTGCCCAGGTGAATGAGCCGGAACTTGTGTCCGTGTTGCGACAGCGTCCGGATTTGATGGCCCTGTTGGATGTGACCAATCCTGAGCCTGCTCCGGCGGGAAGTGCGTTCTATGACTTGACAAATGTTTTACTCTCAAGCCATCTAGCCGGCGCTCATGACGACGAGGTTGTGCGCATGGCTGATTATATGATCGAGGAATTCCGACGCTGGCAGGATGGTGAGCCGTTGCGTTACGCTGTGAGCCTCGATATGCTTGAACGTATGGCATGATGGTTATGAGGATGAGGACGGGTTTTGTCT